>WFLZ01000041.1:0-5392 GCA_009177225.1 Clostridia bacterium | reverse complement strand
AACNAAATATATGTTTCCCTCGCCTTCGGCGAGGGAAACACACAATTTTATTTATTTTTATTGTGCAAATCACCCAAAACCTATAAATCTGCTCATTTATAGTTAAGAACCTAGAATTGCAGCCTCTTCCTGCGAAACATAATAGTCCTGATAGGCCTGGTGTAAGAATCTGTACTGATTATCCACTTTTTTTAGGATACCAAGCTGCTGGAAAATATCTAGCATATATAGCAGATCGACCTGTAGATTATATTCTATGCAGCACTGACTCATATAATCCAACACAATTGTCTCTGTCATACCAGCATTTGTAGAAGAATCCTCCAAGCCTTGAAATGCAATACGACGCAGTAGCAAATTCGCTTTCCGGATATCGAAGCGAGTATCCTTTTTCTCTGTCCATTCACGCCTTAGCAGATTATTTAGAAATTCGCCGATGATCATCCCTTCGCTGTCAGGAATTATCTGTGTGACATCTACAATCTCAATAAGACGTGACATCATCAGCGGCGTACGAACGACAGACTTTAATTTTGGTTTTTCCATGATAGCATGACGGATAATCTCAATCGTCTTTTTATTGTCCGTATTTTTTTCCAAGAATAAATCTAACTGCTCATCATCCATTTTCATTAGATTAAACACGGGCAACTTCGGAAAAACTGATGTCTCCTCCGGTCGGTTTGTCAGAATGATGAATGTCTCAGGATATTCATTAATCAGTTTCTGAATCTCCAATAGTCGCATCCTACGGAGTGTACCATTTTCGTTCTCCGGAATTTCATTGACACCATCAAAGAATAGATTAATCTTACCCATTCGCAATAATTTATTCAGCTCTTCAACGCCAAGCATTGTTTTGGTACATATGTAGTCTATCAATGATTGATGACTATCAGTAAGCAAACCAAGTGGTATCAGTACAGGTATTTTGTTTTCATGGTTCTTTCGATAATCTTTTGCATCCAGATAAGCCAAATATTCTAGTGTGGTACTCTTACCAGTTCCAGCATTTCCCCAAATTATCATACGTTTTTCTGGTACCGACTCCTTTCGGATAGTATTTATGGTACCACGACGGAAATTAGAGCGTTTTCGTGATTTATATCTGTCTTCCTCATCAATGTTTTCATAATTATCTCTATTTTCAAATATAAAACGATCGGCTATTTTGAGATTCTGTTCACCATTGAGCAGAATAAACTTGTGCATTTTATCACGGAAAACATCAATCAGCTCCTGCATATAGGACGAAACGTTATAGTTCTGTACCGGCAGTTCCAGTTTTCGGAAAGTTGCACGATGTTTTGTAACACAATAAAGTACAATAACAAGAATACTATCGGTCAAGTCGTACAGCTCTTTGCGATTGCGAATCTTACTTTCATGAGATTCTTCATTGCGCAAGGAGTACACTTTGCAAAGCTGTTCAATATGACCTGGCTCTCCAACATGAAGTGCTGGAGGATCATCCAGCTGACATCGATTCGGGTTTAGTGACAAGCCGTTGATAGTATGTAAAAAACCTTTTTTCTCACGTTCAATTGTCTCGTAGGTATCTGGGTCGACATGGAACAACAGACTTTTGAACAGTTGTTCAACCTTGAAAATACTTATAAATGCATTCTTCACCTCACTGAATCGCAGGTCATCATCATATACCTGCTCAATAGAAGGAATAAACGCCTTTCGTACGGACTGTAAATTCCGCGGTCCCTCACACTTCAGAATATGCTCTAGCAGGTCAAGTGCCTCACGAACATTAAAATCAGCTGAGTTTAGTTCTACTGCCTCCACAATGGCAGTTTTGATGGATTCTTTCATTTAAATACCTCTTTCGTAATGTGGGGGTGGCAGGAAGGAAGGCTGCCGTATCTTTATTTTTTGATGTTGTCTTGGCTCTGTGCAGAAGAAGAATAGAGTATCACCAACAGTAGGCGAATAAAAATTACCCTGATATCGTATACTCTCCATGGTTGGATCCAGCCGTAAGGCACAACTACATCGGAATGCATATGGGTACAGCTGTACATCGCTGGTTGTAATACTGGATACACGTCCACAAAATACTACTCTATCGAGCAGTTTCTGCAACACATAGCTACCGCAACGCTTTTGCAGATACATAAGAAATTCCGCAAACTCTATATGAAAACGCAATGGAGAATGTAGGAATATACGTAGCATATTCTCCGGACTACAGTATTTGTCAAATATTTCGGAAAGAAACTTTGCTGGCTTTTTGAATAACGGCACACTCTCTGGTTCAAGAATAGCACGGAAACAATCATAATGCCAAGCCTGATTTGCTGGCATCTCAATCCAAGCACATGCCTGCTGTTCGTTCTTTAGCACTGGCTGTAGTATTTCCAAAAGCGAATCATTCGGAACGGAAACTTTTTCTATCTGCACTCCAAAATCATGCACATATGACGGCATCTCCTGCAAACGAATTATACACTTTGCTGCCCTTGTAAGAGTGCCTTGTAACGATTCTGTTGCAATTTCCTCTGCCTCCTTTGACATGCCACAGCGCACAGCCAGTCGTTTGAAGATTTTTTCAGTAAAAGAAACAGGTAGTTCTTTATGATCACGTATATATAGCATCATCGCTCCATAAAAATCTTCGATAAGTTCCGTATCAGGATCATTTGCCAGATAATGTAGCTGCTTTTCGGTCAATGTATCAACTGTCAGAACTCCGTACTTGGCATATAAGTACAGAGAAAAGTTACAGTGCTTCGTTACTATCAAATTACTGATACGCTTTTTGTAGTGTCTTACTGGTACTTTGATTAGTCTAGCAATGTCCTGAACCTCCCGCTCCTGTGCAATCTCCATCATGTCCCAAAGCGAAGCAGTAGTATTCCTTTGATACAATTCTCGCAAAGATTGAGATAGATTGCCAAAAAGAGTCAGTCGCTGAACAGCATTGATTCTTTGTATTCTAATCTGATGTGTAGAATAGTAAAAGAGAATAGTTGTATCCCATGTTTTTTCGTCAATTCCAATAATGCTGAGCAATCTCTCCGTTGACATAGTAGAGGTTAAGCGTATCAACAGTTCTATGGATTCATATGTATTCTTTTGATAAAGTAGCTGCAGAAGTTGATGCATAGTTGCACTATCATAATTATTACTAAGAATTTCGCATAGCATTTCCGCTGGAATACGTTCCTCAATATTGTTTTCAGCTAGACTGATGAAAAACATAAGCATTTCTTCTGTCTCCAATTCAATGGAGAGCATGCTAGTGCGGATGGATTCCTCTTTTTTTCTGATAAATGGGCAAAAACTTTGATTCATAAAATCTTGAAACATTTTATACTTTCGAAAAATGAGTAAAGCAGCAATTAGGTTATAAAAATCCTGCTGATAATAAATGATACCATTCACATCATTCAAAACTTTTTTTATGATTATGGATAGCTTCATCCATTTTCGCTTCAAGGCTTTGCTCACCATATTTTCTAGTGATATTGTATCATTATAGATTCCATTGACAGTTGCCGCTGCAAGCACTAAATTTTGCCCGCTGAAAATTTTAATCAATGCTTTACGTAAATAAATATCTTCTGTTGTCTGAGCAAGGAATTTCAGACTATTGAAGTATACATGATCATGACAGCGAGAGTACATCCATCTCGTATTAAGTTCCTTTATTTTTTGCTTGTACTTGTCATCTTCTTTTTTACGTTGTATATTATTATAATATGCTTTAATAATCCTGCTTCTCTTTCCATATCTTCCGTCCACCTCGTAATTTTTTGCTTCGTCATCCCGTATCTGCTCAACAACCTTTTTCCAGATGGTTGATGTCGATGATTCACGGCAAAGACTTCTCAGAAACTCCTTATCAAAGTGGTGATAACTATGTACGATTTGATCTGATAGAAATGCAGTCGTACCCTGGCAGTTCTGTATCGCTTTGTAAGCACGAAAAAAATCGCTGTTATTTTTGGATTTCAAATGTAGTGTTATGTTTTTCAACCATTCAATAAAGTCCCAAATCTCGCTTTGTTCATTAAGTGAAGTTATATGAAAATCGGAAATCAGATAGTACAATAACGAAGGTTTACCGTTTTTCAATAAAGTGCCTTCGCACCACTCTGGAAGAGACATACCACTGTACTTCTTTTTTAGATAATCAAAAAAGCTTAATACATTGTAATTGCGTACTAAGGAACGGTTATCATTCTGTACCAAAAGATTTTTACTTTCTCTCAACTCAATAATGGTCACATTTTTTTGTTCGTCTTGCGAAGAGATTCCAAGTTCTGTCACTACATTTGTAAAAGGTATTTTTTGTTCCTGATTTACCGTGGATAATAGTTTCAACTCGTGATATATGGGCTGTTTTTCGAAAAGTGTCTGTAGCACCTCTTCAGAATCTGAAAAAAAAAGAACACGTCTGTCCTTCAACAACTCATTAAACTGTTTAGGCTGAATATAATCCTCTGGGGCATATCCATATTCTTTTTTTAGAAAATCGCGTACACTTCTTCTGGAAGGAGTATTCATTATCCACAGTAGTACTGGAATTGCCTCATTCCTATGATGCTTTACCAGTAAGCTACAATAACATTCTAGTTTCTCAAGATCCATCTGCACCAAAGCTAAACTGATTTTGTCGTAGCCTACATCCACTATATTTCTTTGTAGAAGAAGATTGTTATAGCAATTTTCAAAAAAATAATCTAATTTTTCTTCAATCGGTAGTTCGATAATCATCAGTGCGTAAAGTACACCAAATGCATAACGAAATGCTACAAGATCGTTCTGTCTCATCTTTTGTTTAGTTATAGTGATTTCACGTTCTAATGCTGTATAGAACAGTGCAATAATCTCCTCGTCACAGAAATGCGCTGCATCCTGCATCAACACAGTGGCATGTCCCAGTTTCCCAGGAAGTTTGAGAGCCATTTTCAAAATTTTTTGCACAATGGTCTTGTTCTCTGATGTCTGCACGAGGTAACGAAGAGCATTACATCGTACAGAGTCAGTCAAAAGATGATGAATCCGTTCTTCTACGTTGAATTCTGTTTTTTTCTGTAAAATCGCAATTGTTTCCATCGTATCATTCCTTAAAAAGTTTCTATACAATAAGTTTTACTTTATTATGTAATGAATTATGAAGTGCTTAATGACAGTATCCATCAAAATAACATTTTAATTAAATATCACAGACGGTATTTTTTAAAAGTACTCTGTCATAACCTTGATATTATTTATATTTACAGCAATTCCACTTTAGATTAATAATAGCCGCATACAGAAAACCAATGGTCAATATTTTCAGTTGTAACAGCAGAAAAGGCTTCTTGAATAAACTGGTTGAGAGCTTCAGAAGAACGTGCTTTCCATTTGCGTAAAAGAGACTTTATTTTTGACC
>WFLZ01000171.1 GCA_009177225.1 Clostridia bacterium | reverse complement strand
TCTTCATATGTATGTCCTTCTTTTTGATATGCTACTGCTGTTTCTCTTAAATCTTTACTTTTACTCATATTTTTATTATATCACTTTTGTGTTCGTTTGTAAAGTGGATTGACTATATCAGTCATATATCAGATATGAACAAATAAAGTTTTAATTACAAATATGACAATTATTTTACAAAGGTGCAATACAAAACTATCAGAATATGATAAAATTAACAATAGTTAAACACAAAGTTCTTATATTAACAGGAGGGATTTTAAAATGCGTTTTAAAAAAATCACATCCGGCATTACAGCATTAGTATGCAGTGCCGGAATAGCTTCATATATGCCGACGGTTGCAGAAAGAGCTTTTGCAAGCGAACAGGTTAGCAACGATTTCGAAGTAAACTATGACGGTTGGTACGGAAATTCAGATACAGTTCAGCTTACAGCCGAAAACGGAACGGGTTACAACGGTTCAAGGGGCATGAACGTTTCCGGACGAACTTCCGCAAATGACGGTGCAAGTTCGTCAAAGGGATTTTATCTTTCTGGTGCTGTTAAATATGATTACAGCGTTCAGGTTTACAGTGAAACAGACGAAGTTTTTCATCTGAATTTACTTTGTATCGACGAGGAAACAGGCGTTGAAACTGTTACCGAACTTGCCGTTAAAAAAGTAAAAGCAGGAAAATGGACGGAAATTTCTGCTGATTATAAAGCTCCTGCAAACAGCTATGAATTCAGACTTACTCTTACAACGGAAAGCACAAATGATTTCAGCTTTGATGATGTAAAAATCACTTCAAAAAACGGACTTTCTGCTAATGCGGCAGGTGAAAAAGGTCTTAAGGACGAATTTGCAAACTATTTCAGAGTGGGAAATATCCTCAACGGCGGAACAGTAAAAAATTCTTCTATCACAGCAAATATAATCAAGGACTACAACAGTATTGAGTGCGAAAACGAAATGAAACCTGATGCAACACTTGTACAGTCACAGTGTAGCGGCACAAATATAGGAGTTTCACTCAATAATGCAGCAGCAATAATGGACTTCTGCGTACAGAATAATATTGCAATGCGTGGACATACTTTGGTATGGCACAGCCAGACACCTGATTGGTTCTTCAAGGAAAATTTCAATTCTAATGCTAACTGGGTTTCTTCTGATGTTATGGATAAACGTATGGAAAGCTATATCAAAAATATGTTTGCGGCAATTCAACAGCAGTATCCGTCACTTAACCTCTATGCTTACGACGTTGCAAACGAATGTATAAGTGACGACTCAAACAGAACTGCTAATTTCGGCGGTTCAAGAGAACCCGGCTATAATAATGGTAAATCACCTTGGGTACAGGTTTACGGTGATAACAGCTTTGTTGAAAAAGCATTTACTTATGCAAGATGGTACGCTCCCGAAGGATGTGACCTCTATTACAACGACTACAACGAATACTGGGACCACAAGAGAGATGCTATATATAATATGTGTAAATCCCTCTACGATAAAGGACTTCTTGACGGTGTAGGTATGCAATCACACGTTCCTGCAANTNCCACAGGATTCNCCGGAACCGATTCCTATATNGNGGCTATGAAAAAATATNTCNCAATCGGCTNTGATGTTCAGANTTCNGAACTTGACATATCTCTTACAGACAGTAATGGTAATGTTATCTATTCACTCCAAGACCAGGCTAATAAATACAAGGCTATCTTCCAGGCTGCTATGGACTGGAACACAAATCCGCAGTCAAGCGGTCGTGTAACTCTTGTTGCTATATGGGGACCAAATGACGCTAATTCCTGGCTCTCTGCCGGAAGCGATGCACTTCTTTATGATAAAAATAACCAGCCTAAGCCTGCATATACAACCCTTACTTCTATGATTCCACAGTCTGAGTGGGGCGACGGAAGCAATTATCAGGGCGGCGGTGAAATAAAGCCCATTGAACCGAACGAATACGGCTGGTACTTTGCAGACGGTTTTGAGGGAAATACTTGCGACTGGAATATAAGAGGTTCAGGAGAAGTTCTTACAAGCGGCAGAACTGCATATGTCGGCGACGAATCGCTTCTTGTAAAAGGCAGAACTGACGCATGGAACGGTGCTTCAAAAACTCTTAATCCGAGAGCTTTCACAGCAGGAAATGAATACAGTTTCAGTGCAAATGTAATTTACTACGACGGTGATGCAACGGATAAATTCTATCTCAAACTTCAGTATACTGATGCAAACGGTGATACAAATTACAGCACCATTGCAGAAGCAACCGCAATAAAAGGCGAATGGGTACAGCTTGCAAACAAGAATTACAAAATCCCCGATGGTGCTACAAATATGCAGATTTACGTTGAAACTGCTGAATCAACAAACGATTTCTACATTGACGAAGCTATAGGAGCAATTGCAGGAANTACAATNCTCGGTGNTGGTGAGTCCAAAAACGTAATTCTCGGAGACATCAACTCGGACGGCGTAATTGATTCTTTTGACATGGTTCTTGCAAGAAATGGTCTTATTAATGGTTTCAGCGAATCATCAGAAAAACTTTCCGCAGACGTTGACCAAAGCGGTGAATATAATGTCAATGACGCTGTTCTGATTCAGAAATTCATTCTCGGACAGATAAATGAATTTCCGGTTACTGACAAACCAGTCCCGCCAACACCAAGCCAGACTGTAACTCCTTCTGAATATATGAAAAATGCTGAAAAATCTCTTTCAGAGTATGCTCTTGAAGGCTGTACAGAGGAATATTCATGGGTTGAATACGGTACTCTTACAAAGTATCAGTATTACTCAACAACAAGAGAAAGAATGACAAATGTAAATGTTCTTCTTCCTCCGGGATATTCTGAAAACGAAAAATACCCCGTACTTTATGCTATGCACGGTTACTGGGAAAACGAGGACTCCCTCGCTGCAATGGGCAAAGTCCGCAATATGCTCGGAAATCTTATCTCAACGGGCGATGCTGAAAAAATGATTGTTGTTTTCCCGTATATCTACACAAGCAAAACTCAGGAAGCCTGTTCAGGTCTTGATTTGGCAAACTCTCTCAATTATGACAACTTCATAAACGACCTTACAACAGACCTTATGCCGTATATCAACAGTAATTTCTCAGTTAAAACAGGTCGTGAAAATACTGCTATAACAGGTTTCTCAATGGGTGGACGTGAATCACTTTTCATAGGTCTTACACGTTCTGATTTGTTCGGCTATGTCGGAGCTGCCTGCCCTGCTCCCGGACTTACTCCCGGCGCAGACCTGAGTATGCACCCCGGTCAGCTTCAGGAAAATCAGCTTAAACCGGCTTATGATATGCCCTATCTTCTCATGATTACAGGCGGTGGAAATGACGGTACAGTAGGAAATCAACCATCATTGTATCACAACATTCTCAACAACAACGGTATTAACCATATCTGGNACNCTGTATCTTCTGGCGGANATGATGCTTCANGCNTTNANCCACATTNCTANAATTATCTCAGATTCANCNTTAAGGTAAATTAAATCNACTGATTAACTTATCTGCACAAAAAGAAAATCAGTCGTTTAATAAATAATTTTATGGGGGATTGTTCCTTTTATGGTGACAATCATAAGAAACTGCGGTGAAATATCCGCAGTTTTTTATTTGCTGATATGATTTTTATCTCTGTATTCTTTAGGAGTAATTCCGGTAATCTCCTTAAATACCCTTGTAAAATGACTTTGTGACGAAAAACCGAGATAGTCGCTTATCAGAACAAGGCTCTTTTTTGTTTCATAAAGCAGTTCCTGAGCTTCCTGAATTTTTTTCAGCTTGATAAAATCTGAAAGATTCATACCTGTCTGTTTCTTAAATTCCGTTGTTATTCCTCCCCTGCTCTTTCCTAAGTAATCAGCGATATCAGAAGTCTTAATCGGTTCAGAAATATGACTGCGGATATATCTTGAAATCTCATTTACAAGCCTTGAATTCTGTCCATTGTACTGCCGGAGTTTTTTTACTCTGTCTGCATAGTCGATTATCATATGATACTGAAGATTCTTTATACGGTCGATATTGTCAAGAGACTCGCATTTCCTGATATACATTTCCTCAATAGAAAAAATTTCATCAACGTCAAGACCCGTTTCAATTGCAGCACGTGCCATAATAGTCTCAAGCTTTATAAAAAAATTTTTGTTATGACGTAGCAGATGCGGAGCGAGGTTTCCGGAACTTACAGAGGGAATTTTTGTTGCACCGTCAATCAGTCCCTCAACGTCGCCGTTCATAACCTTTTTAATCATGTCCCTTTCAATCGCATAGGAACGGGAATTGTTCAGAAAAAGCCTTTCACCTATATCAGAAACTTCGTTTTCCTTGATATCAGACGAAATATTATTCTGTTCAGTATTTTTTATTCTTATATCCGAAATATTTAACATAGTTCTGTTGACGGAAAAATTATATAAAATGATTGACTGTATAAGCGTATCAAGATGTATTCCGCAAAGACTTTTCATAGATGACGTAAAAAGCGGAATATCACTGTTTTCTACACCGAGCATAAAGCCAAACCTTTGAAATTCATGGTCTGATATTCTGAGTTCGCTGACAGGTCCGGATACAAATTTATAATTTCCGCAGTTGACGATACCGTAATAAAAAACATTTTCATAGACATAATAGCTGACTTCTTCGGATTTTCCGATTATTTCATCAAAACACAGTAAAACAGGGTCAGCAGTCAGATTTGCCGTTGAATGAAAAAATACCAGTTCATTTTTGTTATACAGCCTTACAGGAAAACCAAACATATTCGCAAACTGCCGGCTTATGTAAATCAATTCTTTTTCTGTAATTTCAGATTTTTTTTCATATTTCATAATTTACTTCCCTTTCAGAAAATTATTTTATATTGATATTATATCGCATTTCACAAAAAATTTCAATAATGCAGTAAAAAAAATAAGTGTGATATTACAAAAATACCATTTAAATGACAAATATGCAATACAAATATTTTCATGTATGTTAGAATTATATTAATATTATATGAACGATATTTTAACAGGAGGATATTATGAAAACTAAGAAATCTGTAAAAAGACTTTTGTCTTTAATTACATCGTCTGCTATGATATTTACATTAACATCAGCATTGCCTGAACAAAGAAATGTTGCAGCTGCCAATACAGTTGTAATTGATATCAACAAGGAATACCAGACAATACGTGGTTTNGGCGGTATAGACCACCCCGAATGGACTGGNAGNAGTCTTTCAGAATCTGAAAGANAGACAGCNTTCGGTAACGGANACAATGAACTTGGACTCACTGTACTCCGTGTGTTCGTCAATCCCGATAAGAATCAGTGGAATCTGGCTCTCCCGACAGCACAGTTTGCAACGAAAATGGGTGCTACTGTTTTTGCATCTCCGTGGGAACCACCTGCAAATCTCGCAGAATCAGGCGGAAGTAATGGTAAACTCCATATTCCGAAGTCAAATTATGCTGCTTATGCGGAGCATCTCAATAGTTTCGGACAGTATATGAAAGATAATGGTGTTGACCTTTACTCAATATCAGTTCAGAATGAGCCTGACTTTGCTGAGGATTGGACATACTGGTCAACAGATGAAACAACCGATTTTATTGCAAACTACGGTGACAAAATAACCAGTACACGGCTTATGTCCCCTGAATCTTTCCAGTACGCTCCCGAAAATGCTTCATGGGTTCCGGACGGCGGAAAGAAGTTCTACAGGAAGATACTGAATAACGCCAAGGCTATGGCAAACTGCGATGTGTTCGGTACTCATATGTACGGTACTGCAAGAAGCTGGATGGACTTCCCTGACCTCGAAAATTCGGGTAAGGAAATCTGGATGACGGAAGTCTATGTACCAAACAGCGAGGCGGATTCTGCTAACCGCTGGCNTGANTNTGNAAAGGTANCACAANATATCCACAATGCTATGNTNGTCNGAAANATGAGTNCATATACATGNTGGNATATTCGCAGAAGTTATGGTCTTATNACNGAGGACGGNAAAATAAGTAAGCGTGGCTACTGTATGGCACAGTATTCAAAATATGTGCGTCCGGGTGCTGTGAGAGTTGATGCTACCGAACTGCCTGAAGGAGAGCCTACAGGAAAAGAAGAAAATGCTGTATATGTATCGGCTTACAAGGGTGACAACAATCAGGTGACTATCGTTGCAGTAAATGCAACTGATACGGAATATACTGAAAACTTCAAGGTTGATGGCGCAAGTATTTCGGACGTTGACCGCTACAGAACCTCTGCAAGTGAAAATATTGCCCCTACACTGAATATGGACTTTAACGGTGATAATTTCTATGCACAGCTTCCTGCAAACAGCGTTTCAACATTCGTCGTTACACTTTCTGGTGGCTCTGTTGGACCTGTTGAACCTATTGAACCGAATGAATATGGCTGGTACTTTGCAGACGGTTTTGAAGGAGATACGTGCGACTGGAATATAAGAGGCTCCGGAGAAGCTGTCACAAGCGGCAGAACTTCATATGTCGGCGACGAATCGCTTCTTGTAAAAGACAGAACTGCTGCATGGAACGGTGCTTCAAAAACTCTTAATCCGAAAGCTTTCACAGCAGGAAATGAATACAGTTTCAGTGCCAATGTAATGTACTACGACGGTGAACCAACAGATAAATTCTATCTCAAACTTCAGTATGCTGATGCAAACGGTGATACACAGTACAGCACTATTGCAGAAGCCACCGCAATAAAGGGCGAATGGGTACAGCTTGCAAACAAGAATTACAAAATCCCCGATGGTGCTACAAATATGCAGATTTACGTTGAAACTGCCGAATCAACAAACAATTTCTACATCGACGAAGTTATAGGTGCCATTGCAGGTACTTCAATCCTCGGTGCTGGTGAATCAAAAAATATAATTCTCGGCGACATCAATTCGGACGGCGTAATTAATTCTTTTGACATGATTCTTGCAAGAAATGGTCTTATTAATGGTTTCAGCGAATCGTCAGAAAAACTTTCCGCAGATGTTGACCAAAACGGTGAATACAATATCAGTGACGCTGTTTTGATTCAGAAATTCATTCTCGGACAGATAAATGAATTTCCCGTATCTGAGCCTGTAACTCCTCCGACACCTCCTTCTTCAGATATGCTTACAATGTCCGAATATACACCGACGGTACAGGCAAAAGTTTCTGAATTTGAAACCGCTGACTCCAAACAGGAAAAAGCCGGCGTTCAGTATGGNACAGTAANATCAGGCACATACTATTCAACAACCTGCAACCGCAATAAACCGTATAATATTCTTCTGCCTGCCAACTATAACGAAAACAAAAAATATCCTGTTCTTTATGTTCTTCACGGCTACTGGGAAAATCAGGACAGAATGATTATAGAAGGCAACGATACTATGTATACACGTCAGATTATCGGAAACGCTATTGCCGAAGGTGAAGCGGAAGATATGATAGTTGTATTCCCTTACGTTTATTCAAGTGCAACGCAGGACGCCTGCTCTGGTATGAACGACGAAAACAATGCTGCATATGATAATTTCATAAACGACCTCACAAAAGACCTTATGCCTCACATTGAAAGCACATACAGTGTAAAAACAGGCAGGGAAAATACCGCAATAACAGGTTTTTCAATGGGTGGCAGAGAATCTCTCCTCATAGGTATGCAGCGTGCCGACCTTTTCGGCTATGTAGGTGCAANCTGCCCTGNTCCCGGCGTAACAGNAAGTTTCAAGTGGAATTCTGAAAAGGANGCCCCCTCTCTCCTCTTTATNACAGCCGGAAGCAATGACACTATTGTTTATTCAAATCCTGAAAATTATCATAATAATTTTGCTCAAAACAATGTGCCACATATATGGCATTATGTCAACGGTGGATATCATGGCGACAATAGCATTCATGCTCACATTTACAACTTTGTAAGAGCAGTTTTCAAAGCATAAACTAAAAAATTAAATCTACTGATTATCTGCATAAAATCAGTTGTTTAATAAATAATTTTATGTGGGATTGTTCCTTTTATCCTCGAACTCAATAATCAGCTTTATCTGTTATATCACTCACGTCCGGTAGAAAAAGCTATAATGTCAGAAATAAAAGACCCCGTTACCGAATCTATCAGTGGAAGCACTGACCTGTGTTTCCTATTCAGCGGTAATATTGATATCGACTACTGATACTTTTCATAAATAAGATTATGGCAGTTTTGAGCTGCCATAATTTTTTGTTATCAATGAGATGTATTAAATTAAAAAAAGAATTATAAATTATGTATTGAAAATATCTGATTAAAGTGGTATAATTATCAGGAAAGGAGGATTTAAGTTATAAATATTTACAGAAAGGGATGTTTTCATGAACGAAACCGAAAAAGAACTTGAAGAACGTATCAATTATCTTGAGAAATGTATTCTTGAAGATAAACCTGTCGGTGCTGCCAGACAGATGACAAAAAAAGACTACATAACAGCAGGCATAATCACAGCTCTGTTTTTTGTCCTTGTCATAGGAGGTGCTTTCCTATGAACAGGAATATTTCCGAAAGGGAAATAGAAAATGAAGTATACTGCGGATATATCCCCGCAAACAAAAAGGAACGTACATATGGCTTTATTGATGCACTACTTGTACTTTCCGGTTACTGTATAGCCACATGGAGTTATACACAAGGTGCATATCTCACAGGACTGGTAGGATTCAGACAATTGCTGATAACAGCGTTTGCAGGTGCATTTCTTATGCTGATGATTTATCAGCTTCCCGTAATACTGTCAGCAAGATTCGGCATTGATATATGGGTATGGCTGAAAAGTACATTAGGTACCCGTGGTGTAAAAGTACTTGCTGTGGTGATAATCGTCATAAATTTTCCGTGGTACGCAGTCTGCTGCGACCTGTTTGCGTCGTCAATGATGAATCTCGGAACGTTATTTGGCATACACGCTCCACCGATAACTCACAAATTTTTACAACTTTTCTGCGTCCTTCTCGGCAGTTTCATGGCATGGCGTGGAGTACACGCAATAACCGTTACCACCCGTATTCTCGTACCTGCTCTTGTTGCAGTCGGTGGACTTGTCATGGTAATAGGTTTCCGCTCGGCAGACCCGTCCGAGATAATAAACTACAAACCTGCTCTTTCCGGAATGACAAGCAGCACTGCCTATACGCTTGCACTTGAAGCAAATTTTGCGTTTGTAATAACGCTTGTCGGCGGTATGGCAGGTATACCGAGACTTTGCAAAAGTGAACGTTCAGCATATTATGCCGGAGTTCTCGGACAGGGACTTGCCGGTTCTTTTTTTGTTGTAGTCGGAGCAGTAATGGCGATTGCAATGCGTCTGAAAACAGGCGTTGAATCCACTGACCCTACAGAAATGCTTTCCACTCTTGCCTCCCCTGCCCTTGCACTATGTTCTCTTTTGCTTGTGGCGTTTGCCAATATCGGTACACAGTCGGTCGGTTCGTACCTTTACGGCGTTATGCTGAAAACCACATTTCCGAAAGCAAAGTACAATACACTTATAGGAATACTCGCACTTTATGTCTCATTACTCTGTATATGGGGAAAAATTGTCGAATATTTCGGAACTTTCCTGACCATAAGTGCGTACATATATGCACCCTTTGCTGCACTGCTTTTTGTTGATTTCTTCTGGGTACGCAGACAAAAACTTGATTTCAGAAGTGCTTTCTCCAACGACAAAAACAATGTATATTTTTACACAAAAGGTTTTAATATAGTAAGCTTGGTATGCCTTGTCTGTGGCTGTATTATTTCGCTTTCGATATACAATCCCATAACGGCAGAAATCTATTCACCACTTCTTTTTAAGCTTACACCTACGGGTCTTGGTTTTCTCTCAACTGCACTGATATATTTTCTTGTCTCACTGATTCCGCCAGTAAGAAGATACATCAGTCCTGATGCACGTTTTCACCCCGATACAAAACCTTTTGACCGCCGTCGTGAACCTCCGAGACAGAATCTTTTCATTACTCCTCTTATGTGGCTTGCGTGCAAAATTCTCACAAGTTCTGGAAAACTTAAAATAAACAAAGGCGACAGCAGAGGTATCAAACCGCCGTATCTCGTACTTGGAACACATCAGTCATTCACAGATTTTTATGTAACTCCCCTTGCGTTATTTCCACACAGAGCAAATTATATTTCCGAACTTGAGGGATTTGAAAATTATGGTGAATGGATATACAGACAGGCTGGTTGTCTTGGTACAAGAAAATTTGTAAATGATATCTCCCTTATAAAAAATATAAAACGTGTTCTTGACCGTGGGGATATAATTGTGCTTTATCCGTCGGCACGTTATGAGAATGTCGGCACAAGTTCAGAATTACAGATGTCTGTTGCAAAAATGATAAAAAAATTCGGTTATCCGGTTGTAACACTGAATATGAAAGGAAATTATCTACAGTCGCCGATATGGAACTTGTCAAAAAGAAAAGAGGCTCGTCTCACCGCTGATATGACTTACGCACTTATCGCCGACGAAGTAAAGACGCTTTCCGTAGCAGAAATACACAGTCGTCTTTCAGAACTTCTTGAATTTGACGAATATCGTTATCAGCGTGAAAATAAAATTTCCATAACTTACCCGAAACGTGCGGAGGGACTTGAAAAGCCGTTATATCAGTGCAGAAACTGCAAAAAGCAGTTTTCCATGAAAACAGAAAACGCTGAAATATTCTGTACGTCCTGCGGAAAACGTTGGAAAATGGACGAGTTCGGCACTCTTGAAAGCAACGGCGAAAAAATATATATTCCCGACTGGTACGAGTGGGAAAGAAATCAGGTTATCAGTGAAATAAAGTCCGGAAAATACGGTCTTGACATTCCGGTAAAAATTCAGGCTCTCCCAAACGCTAAAAACTTCATCGACTGCGGTGAAGGCAGACTTACCCACGACAGTAAAAAATTTACACTAAGTTTCGTTCATTATGACGGCAATAAAAATGTTGCACTTGAATTTACAAACAAGTCAATGCCGAGTATTCACACGGAATATAATTACAGAGGTCAAGGACAGTGCGTAACACTTTCAACTCCCGACAATACTTACTTTATATTTCCTAAGAACTCGGACGACGGTTTCAATGCCACAAAAATTCAGTTTGCCGTTGAATATTTCTATTTCGAATAATTTTATAAAACAAAAAGCAGTGTTCCCGATTTTGAGGAACATTGCTTTTTTTATTGACATCAAACAAATATATAGCACTAATTTTGTCTGTTTCTACAAATCTAGAAAAATTTTCGTCTTTTTCAGCGTTTAAAGTCACTTACTTATAAAAGCACTAAGGAGGTACTTTTATATGAAAAAAATCTTAATATTAACGACTTTGCTGGTCATGCTGTCAGGCGTATCGTGTGCAAAAAAAGACAAGAAAAATACTCCGGAAATTTCTTCCGAACCAAAAGGCGTAGAAATTACCCAGCTTGTGTATAAACAGGAACACTTGTCTTTTCCCGACGATATATCGCAAAGAATGGGACTTTTCTATAACGACGGAGTAAAGTTTATCTACAAATCCAAAAACGACGAAATAAAAATAATGTCCTACGACGAAAATATGAACGAAACAGATTCAGTTGTTATCATGAAAGGCGATGACATTCCACACGAGACAGCTTGTTGCACGAAACAGGACGGTTCAATAATAATGCTGTGTATCTATACGGACTATCCAGAAAAGGAAATTACAGATTATGAGGACTTTGCTAAAAAAGCCGTTGTCTCGCCGGAGATACGCATATATTCACCGGACGGCGAACTTCTTGAAACTCATGAAATAGACGGATTCCACAATTACGAGGATTTCGGCTATATAGACGGCTTTTATGAATATGGCGAAAATTATGTCATTTCGTTCAGAGACGGATTTGCTCTTGTCATGGCAGACGGTGAAATTTTCAACATAAACAACGACAAGCAAAATATGGTCTTTGCTACCGATACAGAGGGAAAAACCTACGCTTGTGACTGGAAAAAATATTCCGTTTCAGAGGGACTTTCCGTCAACAGTAATAATGCAAAGGAGTATGGAAAATATATAAATCGGACTGGTTCTGTATTCAGGGGTGAGGGTGGTTTCAAACTGTTTTTTGTAATGAACGAGGGTATTTTCGGTCTTGATTACAATGACGAATTTATTCAGATTCTTGACTTCACCGATTCAAACGTTTCACCATCGGGAATTTACTTTGCGTGTTACGGCGGTGAGGGGAAATTTGTTATCTGCGGTGACGACCAGACGCTTGCGGACGGTATGTTTTTCGATATACTGACAGTACGCCCCGATGACTACGTTGAAAACAAAACTGATTTAACTTTAGGGTGCATAAACTGGAGTAACAACGCTCCCGAAATAGCCATGATGTACAGCAAACAAAGTGACCTGTACAATGTAGAAATCAAAAAATATGATGATATTGACGACCTTAAACTTGACGTTCTTAGTGGTGACGCTCCCGACCTTTTCGCATATCGGGAAACAGCGTTCATGTACCGTTACGCTAACTTAGGAGCATTTGCTAACCTGTATGACTATATGGAAAACAACGACGGTATAAAACAGGACGACATACTGGAAAACATTTTACAGGCTTACGAATACAAAGGAGGTCTGTATGGCATTCCAGTTGCGTTCGATATTGAAGGCGTATACCTTGCAAACAGTGACATTATCAGCAGAGATTACACTTATTGGAATTATGACGAGTTTTTAAACTTTGCGGAGAATATGCCTGAAGGTATGTATTTAGGTTCTAAAAATTCATCTTTTGCATATCGTGAATACCTTTTTTATAACTTATTGAATAATTGTGGTAACTGGATTGATTATGACAATTACACCTGTGACTTCAACAATGAAGACTTTATACATCTGCTTAACTTCTGCAATACAGTTGAAATAAATGAACCTTACAGGTGGGAAAATTCTGACTGGGGAACTGAACAGCAGGAAATTGAAAACAGAGAAGCTGAAACAAGTGTACTCCGCAAAACAGCACTTCTTTATGATATCGGTTTGATGTACTGTTTTGATAATTTCGTTAATTTTCCAGTACAGACAGGACTTTATTCAGGTGATAATTACACATTCCTGATTCCGCCGTCAAATGACAGAACGGGAGGGATTTCAACAGCAAATGATATGTGCTTTTCAATTCTCACCGATACGAATTGTCCTGACGGTGCGTGGGACCTCATGAATTACGTTTTAAGTCCGTACTTTCAGAATAACTATTTACAGACTTCTTATGCTTTTACAACTAACAAGGAAAGTTATGAATACAAGATGAACAAGACATTTGAGAAATACAAAAAAGAAGTNGTTATACCGATTGACCCTATNGCNACAAGTNGNGGCGGTTCNGACCAGACAGAGGGCGTTGACTGGATAAACAAGCCTATAACCGATAATGACATTGAGTATATAAAAGAATTTATGTCGCACTTTAATAAACTCCATGACAGTGATGAAGATGTACAGAAAATTATAAATGAAGAAACACAAAGGTTTATGAACGGCGAAATTACAGCGGAAAAGTGTGCTGAAACAATACAGAACAGAGTTTCAATCTATTTAAGTGAAAAAAGCTGACAAAAATATTGACCTGTCTGTAATTTCATGATATAATAATGTATAATTATTTACAGAAAGAAAGTGTTATCATGAAAAAGACCAGCATTTTTCTGTCACTCATACTCCGTCACAAACCCGAAACAATAGGCATTACTCTTGACAAAAACGGCTGGGCAGACGTTAAAAGTCTGATAGACGGCGTAAACAGAACGGGAAAGTATTTTCTTGATATGAAAACCCTTGAGGAAATTGTCCGCACCGATAACAAGCAAAGGTACAGTTTCAGTGCAGACAAGACAAAAATCAGGGCTAATCAGGGACATTCCGTTAATGTTGATGTTGAGTTAAAGGAATGTGTTCCACCCGAAATACTTTATCACGGTACGGGTGAAAAGTACGTTAAATCAATCAATTCCGAGGGACTTAAAGCCAAAAGCAGACTTTATGTTCATCTTTCAAAGGACACCGCAACAGCCGTTAAAGTCGGACAAAGACACGGAAAACCTGTTGTTTACAAGGTGCTCGCAGATGAAATGCACAGGCACGGTTATGTATTTTATCTTTCGGAAAACGGTGTGTGGCTCACCAAAAACGTTCCTGTAAACTTTATACAGGTAATTGACAGATGAATATAAGAAAATATAAACCGTCCGACTGTGAAAATCTTATAAAACTTTTTTATCAGACCGTCCATGGTGTAAACTCTGCGGACTACTCCCACGAACAGCTTGACGTATGGGCAANAGGAAACGAAAATCCTGATGAGTGGAATAANTCCCTTTCCGAACATTATACAGTTGTTGCGGAAGAANANAATATTANATGCGGATTCGGCGNTATTGACAATACAGGCTATCTTGACAGACTTTTTGTCCACAAGGATTTCCAGCGGAGGAAAATCGCTTCACAAATCTGTGATATACTGGAAAAATCTGTTGTTTCGGATAAAATCACCGTTCATTCGTCTATTACAGCAAAACCTTTTTTTCTTGGACGTAGCTATATTGTCATAAAAAAACAGCAGGTTATTAGGAATGGAATCTTCCTTACAAACTACATAATGGAAAAAATTATATCATAAGTCCGATAAGTATAACAGCGAAAACGTTCAGCCATGTGAATATAACACTCTGTTTGCTTCCGCTTGTGATTTTTGCAAGACGAAAATGCTTTATACCGAAGAAAAACGGTATTCCTGCAGGTGTGAACATATCAAGATAAAGGTGTGACAGACAGCCTACAAACAACCCTACCAGTGACGGACAATACAGATATGACAATATAAGTCCTATAAGATATACAACAGGTTCATGCAGGATTCCTCTGTGCATAGGACCTGTTTTTCCGCTTATTGAGCCAAACGTTCCGATAACTGAACTTACCGGAACAGTAAGTTTTCCTATATAACTTGTGGGGTTGTCGATATCGGGAAAAATTCCACCTATAAGTCCGCCAAGAATAAACAGTGTAGCGGTGTCGGGCGTATTGCAGAGATGCGGTAAAGACGTTTCAATTTTATCCATGTTTACAGCAAGCATTGTTCCGAGAGACGCACCGAATACAAAATGACAGTTTCCATTCATAATTAAAAAATCTCCTTATCCATAACAAAAAAGAGACTGGTCTTTAACCGAATCCCCTTATAATTATTTAATATTTATATTATTAATTATACATTATTCGACATTATTTGTCAAGTGCCCGACAAAAAATAAAAGCCATTCTTAAGAGCGATACTCATATAAAAATTTTTAGCCATAGTATTTTTGATGATAAGTCAAAAATACTATGGCGTTTCTATTGACATATAACTCCTCTTGATGTATAATTTTAGTAGAACAAATCGGCATTTAGAAGGTGAAAAAATAATTGGATAAGTATTATATATTAACAGAAAATTGTTACAGACGATTTATAAATACATTAAATGAATGTGGTATTTTCTTACTTTCAGCCGATGACAAAAAAATTGGCTATCTTATTTTCGAGGAATTTGATATTGACGTAAGAAGTAATCTTTGTGACAATAATCTCGATATGTTCATTTCTGAGGGTTGGATTGATGAGTCTATAAAGGAAAAATGCAGAAAATTAAGAGATTCTTTTTGTGAAATTCAAGCTTTATACCCACAAATTTGGAATATCAATTCTATCAGAACATCTGAAAAATGGTTGGAAATATTAAAGCTGTCTGATGAAATAAAAGAAAATTTATACTTTGTCTTATAATAATAAATTCTGATTTATGCGAATAAACCAATAATTATAATAAGCCCGAAAGTAGTTTTTCGACTACTTTCGGACATTACTTCTATATGCGTATTCGTCTTACAAACTGCTTTTTTATTTATTATGATAAAGAAATTGTTTCGGACAGATATACCGATTTATACAATAGACTGATGCTCTGCAAACGTGCTGTAATTGAATGAGTAAATGATTTTCTGATATTTAGGTTAACATAAAACCTCCGCAAGATTGCTCCTGCGGAGGTTTCTAATTGTCCCTTTTACATTGGAATAAAACCTATATGTTCTTCTTATTGTGCAGATAGAGAGCGTTTTTATTGTTCAACAATCATACGTTTAAGCAGACAGAGGTCAAATACATCAATTGTATTATCCTTGCAAATATCAGCGTGTCGCCAACAGGTAAGTTTACTGCTCTCACATATTAACCACTTCTGGAGCATTACTGCATCGGCAATGTTTACCACGCCGTCAAGATTGCAGTCGCCTAAAAGGTCATCATTTTCATATGGATAATTTATACTTAACCAGTTGAGATTGAAAAGATAACCGTCTCCACCTTTGAATACGAAGTATACATCATGTACATCTGTTGTCTTATCGATTTTGCATTTCTGTGTTGCCCATTTCTGCCAACCGCCTGTACTGCTAACGTCCATGCTACCGATAAGTTTTCCGTCAGGAGAATCGAGGTGTACTTCAATTGTGCCGTTGCTGCCGTTTGAAGCAACACGGAAATTGATTGATTCAGCGCCTCTGCCAAAGAGCATACCTTTAAAGCCGATATAATCTCCGTTCTCGATGTATGCTACATCTTTTCCGCCTTCATTGCAATTTTCAACATCAATGCCTGACTGCATATTGTAGTCTTCAGCCTCGATAACATTACCAGCAAAGCTATTATCATCTTCTTCAGGTGGTGCGATTGTTCCTGTAACGCTGACTTTACATTTCGCTGTAAATTGTGTTTTGCTGTCCTCCAACGTTGTTGCTGTGATTTCTGCCGTACCCTCAGATAATGCTGTTACAACACCGTTAGCGTCAACTGATGCTATAAGAGGATTTGAAGAAGTCCATTTCACAACCTTATCAGTTGCATTGTCAGGGTGAACAGTTGCCTTTATAGCAGATGTATCGCCTGCATTCAATGAAAGTGTTTCATGATTCAGGGTGATTCCTGTTACATTTACAAGCTGAGTGTTGAGTTTCCATTTTGCCTGTATTCTCTGATTGTACTCAGGCATGATAAATGTAGCACGTGTGCCGTCTGCGCTTATTGAAGTTACTTCCATAGCATCAATACCAACCTGCCAGCCGTCAAAGGTGTAGCCGGGTCTTGTTTTTGCGTCAATTGTAACTTTTTCACCGGGTTTATGGTACTCAACTATGGAATTTCCCATAGAGTCACCGACATTATTTATAACCAGTACTCTCTGTTCTGCTCTGTTTATTCTTACAAGATGCGTATTTCTTGCACCGACTGATTCTGATTTAGTANTGCCGANCGGATTANTGCGGAAAACTAAAAGCTGGTCANGGTCATATCCCTCCAGAATTTTAACACGTACTGTTTTGCTTTNCTCTCCTGNTTTAAATGTAACAGTTGTATTGTCTAAGAAACTGAAGTCTTTATCTATACGTGCATCTCCTGCAACAGGTGCTACTTCAAAAGACATTGATTCAGTTGCAGTTTTATTTAATTTCAGTTCAAGGTTAATTACGTCACCGGGCTTTACGGAGGAATTAAGTTCACTGAAGCTTACATTTACATCTTCTGTTAAACCAAGATTCTTATTATAGCCGACATCAGTTTTCGGATAAACAGCATATGCGCCTCTGTCCACACCGTTGTCGCCTGAACCTATGGCAGGACTGCCTGCTTTAAGACGGAAGTCACCTGCGGCAGCGTTTTCAAACATCGGGTCTTTGGCAAGCTGAGTTTTAGATTTTATCTGAGCATTAAAAGCGTCAACCGTAATCGGAGACTGTACAGGGTACATATATCGAACATACTCTGATGTTCTGGGAGAATACCACAGGTTATTTCTGAAAATATGAAAACCGCCACCTTTCAGGTCAATACCATGCCATGAATGAAAACCATCTATAGTAGTTTCCTTTACCACAATGCCTGAAGTATCATTACTGCTGTACATACTGTTTTCATCTTCGTAAGAAATATTGTTTATGACATCATTATTCCATGACCTGTCCAGAGAAATACCAGTTTTCAGATTATAAGTAACATTGTTTACCCATCTTGCATCCCATGTTGAACCAGTATCCCAGAATGCTGAATAAAGTCCTGTTTCTATACGCTGTGCGGGGAAATTCATAAAGTATTCACCCACAGGCATACGCTTGTTTTCATCAAGGGGCTTGTTATAAACGATATTTTCATATGCCCAGTTTCTTGTACATTCTGATTCATTAAACATAAAATAAGCGGTATTATGTGTAACGTTTCTTACTGCGGTAAAATCTCTTACGCTGATATCGAGCCATATTGTACCGCCGTTGACTGAACCTCCGGAGTAATTGAAAGCAAATGCGTTATTTCTGTTACCGTCAGCTCTGCCGCCCAGAGTTGACGATTCCGCACCGCCGGCACCGGCATTTTTGCCTATATTGCCGATAAATGTGTTTTCAGTTATAATGCAGTCCTTCGAACTATCGTCATAGCAGAGTGTTTCGCCGTAGACACTCTGAAAATAATTGTTACGTACAACATTTTTTCGTCCGGCAATAGGAATTGTAACATCAGGACGAAGTACACCCAGAGATGTCCACTTCCAAGGTGCATTGTAAACACAGCCTATATTTTTAAACTGATTGTTGATAACAACATTTCCGTTACCTCTTATGTTGATAGTGCTTCGTGCATATTTGTAATCCTCGAATACGAAGCCTTCAATCCAGATATAATCACGTCCGAACAAGTTAAAAACGTCTGTAAGTTCATTTTTTCTTGCTGCTATTGAATATTCAATACCGGCATTGTCGTAATGCTTTACTTCTTCTTCTTTCCAGCCGGTATCTTGAAGCCACTGCGCTCTTACTTGCGGAGTGATAGTTGAACCGTTAAAAATATCCTTGTGCTTGATTATTACCTTNCCCAACATCGGAAGTTNTTTNNGGTNTGAAANCTATCATAGAGTCCTCTGTNCNGGACACNTTANGTGTTATATCGTCCTCAATGTAAGTTCCGGGACGAATAAGAACAGTAGTACCCGGTGTAACTTCATTAGCGGCTTTTTTAATCGACCTGTAAGGACTTCCGGAAGAACCGTTGCCGGTAGAGTCATTACCGTTTTCTGCAACATAGATAAATCTTCCGTTTGTTTCGGCTGCTTCTGCCTTGGGTACATCAATGATACTCATATTAAAAAAGAGCATCATTACAAGGAAAAGACCTAAAAATCTTTTCACTTCAAATTTCGGATTTCTTATTTTTGGTTTCATTTCTATAACCATTCCTTTCTGTCGCAAATGAGGCATGAAGTTAAGCTTATAGAGTATACCTGCTAACAGACACTTCACTTTAAACATAAAANATTGTTTAAACTTTGTCCTCTTATTTGCTTTTTTGATGGGTTCGAGCTTCATTTTTATGCCTACTAAAACTGTTGAATAATCAGTTTTTGTAGATTTCAGTTATCAATCCCCCTTATTAATTTTTTAAGTAAATTTTAATTATCAATCCTCCTTATTGATTTTTTAATATAACAGAACACTCTTTAGTTACAACGCTTTTAAATAAATGTATTATGAACTGAACATTAGATAATTTTTGTTCTGTTCATAGAAAACAGTTTGTTTTAAAAAATATTAACAAACTTATACAATCTTCTATGTAATTTCGCTTATTACAATAATACACGATTATTGGCACAAAATATACCATTTTAATGACAAAAATAGTAAAATAATGACATTTCTAAAAAATACAGCGTGCCTTATTTGGCGACCTGCATAATTGTAATTTTGCACACAAAATACAAAAATAAAAAACTCGATTTTGGAGTAAAATTCCAATTTCGAGTTTTTTACATTTTATTCTAAATTTAAGTCATCTTTTCTCATATTCACACTTTGCTTAAACTATTTTAACTCTATTGATACAAGTTCTTAAAATCTGAAATCACGGCTTCCGTTTTTGATAGCCTCGAGATTTTCAATAGCCTTTTCCTTTACTTTAGGATTTGTGACATTATGTATTTCCCGTGCTATAAGGGCTTCACCGACTGCTTTTGTTTCAGCACCTGCATAGTCCTCAAGATACTCCTGAAGTGTCATAAGTGCATTCGGGTGACAACAGTTCTGAATCTGTCCGACTTTGCAAAGCGACATGAATCTGTCACCGGTTCTGCCCTCACGGTAGCAAGCTGTACAGAACGACGGGATATAATCCATATCCATGAGCCATTTTACAACTTCATCAAGTGAACGCTGGTCAGAAACGTCAAACTGTTCCGTGTCATGAGGTCTTTCGTCTGCTGAATAACCTGCATAACCACCTACAGAAGTTCTTGAACCGCCGGAAATCTGAGAAATACCCAGTCCGAGAACCTTGTTACGACAGGTTTCGTTTTCACGGGTGGAGATAATCATTCCCGTGTAGGGAACGGCAATTCTTATACAGGCAATAATTTTTGCAAACGTATNGTCNTCAATGCTGTTNTCAAAAACATTCNGGTCGATNTCTGATGNTNTTTTTACTCTCNGAACGCTTATTGTGTGANNACCTACACCGTGAACAGCTTCAAGATGTTCAGCGTGCATAAGAAGTCCGGCAAACTCATATTTATACATATCAAGACCGAAAAGAACACCAAGACCGACATCGTCTATACCGCCTTCCATAGCCCTGTCCATAGCCTCCGTGTGATATGCGTAATTGTGTTTAGGACCTGCGGGGTGAAGTTTTTCATAACTTTCCTTGTGATATGTTTCCTGAAACAATATATATGTACCTATTCCGGCATCTTTGAGTTTTCTGTAATTCTCGACGGTAGTCGCTGCAATATTTACATTAACACGTCTTATCGCACCATTTTTGTGCTTGATAGAATAAATTGTATCTATACATTCCAAAATATACTCTATAGGATTATTGACAGGGTCTTCTCCGGCTTCAATTGCAAGACGTTTGTGACCCATGTCCTGCAATGCGGTGACTTCGGCAATAATCTCCTGCTGTGTAAGCTTCTTTCGTGGAATTTCCCTGTTCTGATAGTGATAAGGACAGTAAACGCACTGATTTACGCAGTAATTCGAGAGATAAAGCGGTGCGAACATTACTATTCTGTTTCCGTAAAAAGCCTCTTTTATCTCACGGGCAAGACTATACATTTTTTCAGTCATTTCGGGAATGTCACACGCAAGAAGTACGCTTGCCTCACGGTGTGAAAGTCCTGCACACTCAACTCCCCTGCCCGTTTTTTTGGGAGCAGCTTTTTCAAGAATCTGCTCTATAAGTTCCCTGTTATGCTTATTTTTTTCAGCATATTCAAGCGTGTCAATTATTTCTTCATTGCTGATAAATTCTTCAGCTTTAAGCGATTTCGGATTATACATTATAAATTCCTCCGTTTATTTTTTTGAAATTGCAGCTTTCACGGACACACCTTTTATCTGTCCGAGTCTGCCGGTAAGACTGCTTATGCGGTCGGGTTCAGCGTCGAGAGCAACCGAAATCATCGAGACACCACGTTCACGGTATGGTATACCCATTCTGCCTANTATGATTTCATTGTACTCATGTAGTANGGCGTTTACTTCCTGTACTGCGGACGAATCGTCAATAACANNNGCTGTAACCGCTAATCTTTTTTCTTTCATCGAGTCCTCCTGAAACAAAAAATCCATCTGANAAACAGACNGATAGCATAAATTCATTATCCAGAAGCTGCTTTCCGACAGACCGGCATTTGCCAAAATATCCGAAAACATCTGTTTTTCAACAGTCAACAGCGAAATGAATCTCACTGTTCACTTATATGATTATATCACAATATTACGAATTTGTCAACACATATTTTCTATATTATAAACAAAAAAGCTGAATTTCAGGTCGTCTTTGAAAAATATTTTTTTATTTTTTTCNGANAATTCCGGCAAANTACNGAATNANTATTAAAATTTTCNTATTTTTTTCAAAAAACACTGGACAAAATCATTTTTTTGTGTTATAATAAATAAAGAATTTGATTTTTGAGGTGATTTTATGGNTTTATNGTCCTTGTTCGGAAAGCCTAAATATNTTGACAAAAGCATTGAACCGAANNGCGACTACTGTCAGTACGGAAAACGTGCAAAAGACGGCAATAAGGTTGTCTGCGACAAAAACGGATTAGTTTCCCCCGACCATTCGTGCGGAAGATTTTCATATTCGCCTTTAAAGCGTATACCCGTCAAACAGCTTAATTTTGTCGGAAGTCTTGCTGATGAAGAACTCTATTTTGAATCCGTGAGTGACCGTGCTGAAAAGGAAAACAGTTCCGATACATGAAAATATATCTCCCCTGAAAATCGGGGAGATGCACTTTCTGATAATATGTTAGTGTGATTAAACTGGCAGACACGTAAGATTTATGCAACGTTGCTACAGTGTAGTAATCTTCTTGCATAAATCAAAAAATTATAATTTGAAAAGAGAAATTATGGTTCGTGAAATACAATATGATGAACGGAAAGAATTATTAGAATTATATTTGTCATTACATGAAGATTCTATCCCAGAACAATCGAAATCTTTGGAAAACGTATGGAATGAAATACTAAATGATAAAAATCATCATTTGCTGGTAAACATAATCGATGGAAAAATTGTTTCATCGTGCGTATGTGTCATTATTCCTAATTTAACAAGAAGCATACGTCCATATGCTTTGATAGAAAATGTAGTTACTCTTGAAAAATATAGAGGACATGGATATGCTACGGAATGTTTAAACTATGCAAAAAAAATAGCAGTAGCAAATAATTGTTACAAAATAATGCTTCTTACAGGTTCAAAAGATGAAAAAACACTTTCATTTTATAGTAATGCAGGCTATAGCAGTGCTGATAAAACTGCATTTATACAATGGCTTAAATAATATTTTACCAATTTATACAGCAAAATTTAATATGCATCCGTAGTGAAACTGGCAAACACGCAAAATTTCGTTTGTGTTACTACAGTGTATTTAACGGAGGCAGTGTCATGGCGGTATCTAATTTAAAGGCAGAATTATATGCTGATATCGAAAAAGTGTGGGCTTTAATCACCTCGTCAGACAGTAACTGGAGAAGTGATTTACAGGAAATCAGGCAGATAGATGAATTAAATTTTATAGAANTTGACAAAAATNNNTTTGANACANACTTTAAAATAACAGAATTTAANCCGAANACTCTTTTGGAANTTGATATTGAAAACGATAATCTTACAGGACATTGGACTGGGAAATTGTATATTGAAAACGGAAAAACTCATATTGATTTTACTGAGGACATAACTCCAAAAAGAATTATTATGAAACCGTTTGTAAAAGCATTCCTAAAGAAACAGCAAGCGGTATATCTGTGTGACCTTAAAAGAGCATTAGAAGAATAAAACGTTAATTTTTACTTATTTTTTAGAATTTGTTACTGCAAAGGCAATACCTTTTTTCAGTTTTGTTTTCGGAGCTATCATAAGTGTTTTATTTATTATTGCACATTTTATAAAACTGGAAAGATAAAAAAATTTAAATATGTGCCCGTGGTGAAACTGGCAGACACGTTGGATTTAGGTTCCAATTCCGAAAGGAATGCAGGTTCAAGTCCTGTCGGGCACACCATTCTATTGGAACAAAAAAAGATGTTCAGATAAAAAGTCGCTATTTATAGCGGCTTTTTAGCGTTTTAAGAGAAAAAATTTCTATCTGATAGGAAAAGAGTGAAATGGAATGAAAAATGGAATCAAGAAAAAGAAAGCAAAAAACGAATGATTTTGGTAGAAAAAAAGAGCGATTCACAATTATATTTTCTAGCAACGAACCTCTGAAACGCAGTTAAATCGGGCGTAAACAAGAAAATTTATAAGCAAATTCATATAATAGAGTAGACAAATTCCAGATTATATGCTATAATAAATATACTTAAAATGTATAAAATTTATGAAAGGATTTGAAAAATGAAAAGCAGGATTTTAAAAAAAGCAACAGCTGTTATCATGTCAGGTGCAATGCTGTTTTCATTGGCGTATCCCACTCCGGAGGATATGAAAACAGGTGCTGTTTCTGATAAAGCTCGTGTATCAGTTCACGACCCGTCTATTTTCAAGGCTGACGACGGAACATATTACGTGTGGGGTTCTCACATTGAAGCCGCAAAATCCACAGACCTACAGAACTGGACACGTTTCACAAATGGTTATACAACTACCAATAACGTGGAATTCGGAAATCTTTCACAGAATCTGAAAAAAGCTTTTGAATGGGCAGGTGAGGATTTGGAGGACTGTGAAAACGGTTTCGCAGTATGGGCTCCTGACGTTATATGGAATCCCGACTATATCAACACGGACGGTACAAAAGGTGCATATCTCATGTATTTCTGTACATCGTCAACATATATGTGTTCTGTAATCGGCTTTGCGTCGTCGAAAACGCTNGAAGGACCGTANACATTTGTTGATACACTTATCTATTCGGGATTCACGGAAAATGANAATTATGTANCAAGTTCCACCAAAAACGNCAACCGAANGTATACNNCTACCAATNTTGACGAGCTGATAGCTTCGGGAGAAGTTACTTATAATCAAGATTGGTTTAGCAAAAGTAATTTCAACAATTATCTTTTCCCTAACGCTATTGACCCGACTATCTATTATGACACAAATGGCACTATGTATANGTGCTACGGCTCATGGTCAGGAGGAATTTTCACCCTTGAAATAGACCCCTCAACAGGAAGATGTATTCACCCGAAAAGCAATACAACTTCTGACGGTCGTATGGTTGACAGCTATTTCGGAACTAAAATATCAGGTGGTTACTATAAGTCGGGAGAAGGTCCGTTTATTGAGTATAACGCTGATACCGGTTACTATTATCTATGGGTTACATACGGTGGACTACTTTCGGACGGCGGTTATAATATGCGTGTTTTCCGTTCCGAAAACCCGACTGGTCCTTTCTATGATGCGTCAGGAAAACCGGCAGTTTTAAGTGCTGATACAAATCTTGATTCCGTCGGACTGAAAGTAATGGGCAACTACAAATTCAGCAGTCTTGACAAGGCATATATGGCGTGCGGTCATAACTCTGTACTTCGTGACGACGACGGAAAATGGTATCTTTTCTATCACGCACGTTTCGACGACGGATTTGAATTTCATGAAGTCCGCACACATTCAATGTATTTTAATGACGAGGGCTGGCCTGTTGTCGCTCCCTACGAGTACAGCGGAGACGTTATGTCTGATTCCGGCTATGAAGCTTCTGATATCGCAGGCGATTACGAATTTATCAATCACGGAAATTCAACTGATGCGAAAATTATTGACTACAGTAAAATTTCTTTCAGTGAGGACGGAAAAATCAGCGGTGCAGTCACGGGAACATGGTCGCAGGCAGACGACAGTTCCTCAGCAGTTATAACTATAGGTAATCAGAGCTACAACGGATATTTTATTGCTGCACAGGACGAAAACGGTAAAAAAGTAATGTCGTTCACAGCAGTAGGAAACAATAATCAGACCATATGGGGCGTACAGACAAAAGAATTTACAGGAACTGAAAGAAACGCTCTTGCCGACTATACAAAAAATAATGCAGAACTTGTTATTTCTCCTGATACCGTCGGTGAAAACAGCAGGTCAGTTAAAATCGGTGATACTGGACTTCTCAGTGGTGTCCCCTATTACATCACAAACAAAAACAGCGGACTTTCCCTTGATATCACAGACGGCAAATCAGAGGACGGCACAAATATTCAACAGTGGGATTTCAATAAACTTTGGACTCAGCAGTGGAGACTTATTGCTGTTGATGATGAGTATTTCAGAATAGTTTCACTCGGTGATGAATCAAAGTGCATCGCAGTCGCTTCAGATACCGCCGCTGACGCTACAAACGTGGAACTTCAGACCTATACAGGCACAAACAATCAGCTTTTCAGACTTGTGAAAAACGGAAATTATTACGGTATCGTTTCAAAGTGTTCCGACGGAAAAAGCGGTCTTGACGTATTTGAATGGTCAACAGAAATCGGCGGAAATGTAAATCAGTTTGCATATAATGGCTACGACTGTCAGCTATGGAAAATTGAGCCTGTATACCCTGCTGTTCCGAGCGGAAAATATACTGTAAGAAATATCAACAGCGAACTTTTCCTTTCCGGAAAAAACGGAAACGCAGTGCAGGGCGATTCACAGAACTGGACTTTAACAAAACAGAACGACG
>WFLZ01000145.1 GCA_009177225.1 Clostridia bacterium | reverse complement strand
TTCTTCATATGTATGTCCTTCTTTTTGATATGCTACTGCTGTTTCTCTTAAATCTTTACTTTTACTCATATTTTTATTATATCACTTTTGTGTTCGTTTGTAAAGTGGATTGACTATATTAGTGGTGATACGGATTCATTTGCCGCTCCTAGAACCGATAAAGCTTTAAGCTTATTAAGGAGGATGGCTTTTGAATTGGATGTCGATTTACTTTTCACAACAAGAACTACTTTTTTGAGGGAACACTACGAAATTCTAAAACAGATTGCCGAAGAGCAACAACGAACAAATAATAAACTGTACGCATGTATAAGCATTACAAGGTATTCGGATTCTGTTGATTATATTGAACCTACCCCGATACCGTCACCAGATGAACGAATACAAACAATTATTAATCTAAAAAAAGTAGGCGCAACGACAGTATTAGCACTAAGACCCTTTCTTCCGGTTGTTGATGTTGTAACANCGATTNNNNTACTATTATTGATAAAACACTAGGTTATGTTGATATAGTCTTNGGTGAATGNTNTTANTTTATTNGTNATNGAAAAATATTTANNCGAGTTTTTAGAAATGGTTTCCTCGACCAGTGGGAAAAAAATACAGAGCACGGAGTATCAATGGGGTTTGATGATAACACCTTGCAGTGGGATGTTTGGAACTCAACAGAATATCAAGACATTGTTCGTCAGCATTGTGAGAAGAATGGTATAATATTCTCAATGCATAGCGATGACGCAATAGCAGAATATGAAATTCTAAACAATTGATAATATTTTTAGTTTTAAGTCAACTACATAATTTATCTGTTGATATGTAGTTGGCTTATTATTAGGAATGATGACGAGTGTAAAATGCATCCATATAATGAAGTTGGATACGATGATATTGTAGTCATTTACCGTGGCTTGGAAAATCTAGTTAACCACGATCCTATTTTTCGTGTTTAGTTGGAAGTGTTGGAGGATGAGTACAGCTATCTGGGTTTCTTTGATTTTGATTAAGAGGGAATCACTCGTGGAATCATTATCAATGGGATATCTAAGTATTATTTATATATAATCCTGACATTGATTATCTCTGTTATTATTTTCATATTGTTTATGAAAATAATAACTTAGGGAAACACTGATTAAATCGGTTTTCCAGAAAACACGTCACGCATTTACGTCGTTTTTATGATGCTGATTCTGATGAGGCGGCATTTAATCAGTGTTTCCTTAGAGGTCATCGATTTGTTGGTCGTTTGTGGTTATAAAGGTAATCTGCCGAATTTGTAAATTCCGCCCCCAGAACCGCAGCTGCACGGACTATCAACCGCACCCTTGCCTGAGATTGACCGCAGTACCGAACGACTGATATAATAATCCCAGCACATAGCAATGTGTGACTTATTACTCTGGCAATTAAATAATTTGAATCAATCCAATTTGTATTTATCCAAAGCCGGATTTCTTCCTTGTGTTCATCGCTCCATTCCGATACCGCCTTGCTATGATGAACTCTCAGGTTGTTGAGTATCAGGTATACCTTTCTCCCATCATTGCTCTTTATGATCGCTTCCATAAAAGAAATCAGTCTCTCGGAATTTATTGCATCAGAATAAAGGAGAAAATGTAGTTTCCCCTGATTATTGATTGTGCTGATCATATTTATGTGCATTTTCTTTGCTTTTACTTTCAGAATAGGTGTCTTTCCTTTCGGAGAGTACCCTCTGGCATAGTTCGCCCTATTCTGAACAGCGGTCTCATCACCCCAGAAAATCACGGCATTTTCAGCTTTTGCTTCGTTATGAATAGCGGGATACTGCTCATTCAGCCATGCTTCAACCTGCTCAGGCTTCTGCTCCATTTCTTTTTTCGCAGGGCGCTGCACGGTTAATCCCCACCGTTTCAGATACTCACCGATGGTGCGAATGGGCATATCTATCCCATATTTCCGGTATATCAGCACACACACATTATCACGCGTCCACAGGCAGCCTTTGAGTTTCAGCTGTTCCGGATTCTTATCTACCAGCATAGAAAAGAGTTCCTTTTCCTGCTTATGTGTAAGATGTCTCTTTTCACCTTGTTTGCGCCCAAGGGTTCTGGGCTTTATTGCTGATAGTCCTCCTTTATCATACTGTCTGAACAGATTTCGTACTGTTTGATCGGAAAGTCCGGTGAGCTCCGATATTTCCTTCACCGTCTTATTTTTTCCGCAGTTTCAACGCTACCTTTTTCAGTTCATAGACTGTTGCCGGACTCGATTTTCTGTGATCTGTTTCTTTACTGCTTTTCATGTTTCTATTATACCACATTTTCTGTGTTTTGCCAAATTATTTAGTTGCGGAACTACAGCAAATCCACTATAGACAAATAAGAAAAAGAATGGTATAATAGAGGATAGAAAGGGTGATAGTAATGATACCAGTAGAGGTAAGAAAAATCATAATAGTAGACAGAGAAGCAGGAATTACAGTAAAAGAAATCAGCCGTGTGTTAAATGTAAGTGAATCGGCAATATATTCTATTACAAAAAAATATAAAGAAAGAGGAAACCTGAACGGAAAATATCC
>WFLZ01000209.1 GCA_009177225.1 Clostridia bacterium | reverse complement strand
TGTTTGCAGTACAGATTATTGTCGATACCGTTACAGGTGTTAATTATTTAAACACTGTCGGCTCAGCAATAAACGGAATAACACCGCTTCTTGACAACAAGGGAAATGTCGTCGTCGACCTCGTAAACGATAAATAAAAATGTTTTACCTGTTCACAAAGACGTGAACTTGTATATATATTTCACAGGAGGAATTTTAAAATGGAAAACATTGTTAAACAGGAACAGCTCTATGAGGGCAAGGCTAAGAAAGTATACGCCACAAACGACCCCGACATCGTAATTGTTGATTACAAGGATGACGCTACAGCTTTCAACGGCGAAAAGAAAGGTACAATCTCCGGCAAGGGTGTTGTAAACAACAGAATGACAAACTTCATGTTCAAGATGCTTGAAAAGGAGGGTGTTCCGACTCATCTCGTAGAGGAAATCAGCGACCGTGAAACTATAGTAAAGAAAGTTTCAATCGTTCCGCTTGAGGTTATTGTAAGAAACGTTGCAGCAGGTTCTTTCTCAAAGAGAATGGGCGTTGAAGAAGGCAGACAGCTTCTTACTCCTATTCTTGAATTTAGCTACAAGAATGACGACCTTGGTGACCCGTTCATCAACGACTACTATGCTCTTGCACTCGGTCTTGCTACTAAGGAAGAAATCGAAACTATCACAAAATACGCTTTCAAGGTAAACGAATTTATGCTTAACTTCTTCAAGGGTCTTAACATCGACCTTATCGACTTCAAGATTGAGTTTGGTAAGACTTCCGACGGAACTATTATTCTTGCCGACGAAATCTCACCCGACACCTGTCGTTTCTGGGACAGCACAACTCATGAAAAGCTCGACAAAGACCGTTTCCGTCGTGATATGGGCGGTGTTGAAGAAGCATATCAGGAAATCATGAAAAGACTGATGGGAGAATAATTTTATGGGCGGATTTTTTGGTGCAGCTTCCAAAAACGACTGTGTTACAGATGTATTCTTTGGAACAGACTACCATTCACATTTAGGTACACGTCGTGGCGGTATGACCGCATATTCCGAAGAACTTGGATTCCAGCGACATATCCACAGTATTGAAAACTCACCGTTCAGAACAAAATTCGAGGACGACGTTGTAAAAATGCGTGGTAAACTCTGTATCGGCAGTATCAGCGATACAGACCCCCAGCCTATCCTTGTACGTTCAAAACTCGGACTTTATGCCGTGTGTTCAGTAGGTATAATCAGAAATGCAGACGCTCTTGTTGAAGAACTTCTTGAAAACGGCTGTGCGAACTTTGAGACAATGAGTAGCGGAAATATAAACTCCGGTGACTTAATCGGTGCTTTAATCGCACAGAAAAAATCATTTGTTGAGGGTATACGCTATGCTCAAGAAAAAATTGAAGGCACAATGTCGCTGATTATTCTGACAAAAGACTGCATTATTGCGGCAAGGGACAAATTCGGCAGACTTCCTATAATCATAGGAAAAAGAAGTGACGGTTTCTGTCTCTCGACGGAATCTTTCGCATTTCAGAAACTCGGCTACAGCACTTACAAGGAACTTACAGCAGGCGAAATCGTAAAAATAAATTCCGACGGCTGTGAGGTTCTCAGCGAGGGCGACCCATCTAAAATGAAAATATGTACTTTCATGTGGACATACTACGGCTATCCTACCGCTGTATATGAGGGTGTAAACGTTGAGGTCATGAGAACTCGCAACGGTGAAATCATGGCTGAAAACGACATAAAAGCCGGAAAACTGCCTGACGTTGACTATGTATGCGGTATTCCCGACTCAGGAACTCCACACGCTATCGGTTACGCCAACAGAAGCGGTATACCGTTTGCAAGACCGTTCATAAAGTATACTCCAACATGGCCAAGAAGTTTCATGCCGACAAATCAGAGCATGAGAAATCAGGTGGCAAAAATGAAACTTATTCCCGTTCACGAACTTATTGAGGGAAAGAGACTTCTTTTTGTCGATGACAGTATTGTCCGTGGCACACAGATGAGGGAAACAGTTGAATTTCTGTATGAGAACGGTGCAAAGGAAGTGCATATGCGTTCTGCCTGTCCACCAATCATGTACGGCTGTAAGTATCTTAATTTCTCACGCAGTCACTCCGAGCTTGAATTAATCGCAAGACAGATTATTGACGAATTCGAGGGTGCGGAGGGCGTTAAGTACATTGCGGAATACAGTGACACAAATACCGAACGTGGCAAGCGTATGCGTGACGAAATCTGTCGCAGATTAAAGCTTACATCTCTTGAATTTCAGTCTCTCGAAGGTAAGGTAAAAGCTGTAGGACTGCCTGAATGCAACCTCTGTACTTACTGCTGGAGCGGAAACGAATAATATAAAAAAATTCAGAACCTGTTTTCAGAAACATGAAAACAGGTTTTGAAGAATATAAGGAGGACTTTTACCAATGAATAACAGTTTTTCAAAAAGCTATGAAAAAGCCGGCGTAGACGTTACAGCAGGCTACAAGGCTGTTGAACTCATGAAAACCCATATTGCCCGTACTATGACAGCAGGTGCTATTTCAGGTATCGGCGGATTCGGCGGACTCTTTGAACTTGATATGACAGGGATTTCAAAGCCTGTTCTCGTTTCGGGTACTGACGGCGTAGGTACTAAAATAAAAATCGCATTTATCATGGACAAGCACGATACTGTAGGCATTGACTGCGTTGCAATGTGTGTCAATGACATTATCTGCTGTGGTGCAAAACCTCAGTTTTTCCTTGACTATATAGCTTGTGGCAAGAACTACCCCGAAAAAATTGCTCAGATAGTTTCCGGCGTTGCAGAGGGTTGTGTACAGGCAGGCTGTGCATTAATCGGCGGTGAAACCGCTGAACACCCCGGTCTTATGCCCCTTGACGAATACGACCTTGCAGGTTTCTCCGTAGGTATCGTTGACAAGGACAAAATTTTAAAGCCCGACACTCAGAAAGCCGGTGACGTTCTTATAGCAATAAAGTCAAGCGGTGTACACTCAAACGGTTTTTCACTTGTAAGAAAGGTATTTGAAGTAAACGAACAGAATCTCTCCGTACACTTTGACGACCTCGGAACAACTCTCGGCGAATGTCTGCTCACTCCCACAAGAATCTACGTAAAAGCAGTTTTAAACCTTATCGACGCAGTGAACGTCAAGGCAATCTCACACATCACAGGCGGTGGATTTTATGAAAATATTCCCCGTGTACTTCCGGCAGGTCTTTCTGCAAAAATCGAAAGAAACGCTGTTCAGGTACTTCCTATTTTCGACTTAATCAAGCGTTCAGGCGATATTCCCGAAAGAGATNTGTTCAATACTTTCAACATNGGTGNCGGNATGATGGNATCTGTTGACAAAAATGACGCTGACAAGNCNATTGAAGTACTCNAGGNTTCCGGCGAGGACGCTTATATTCTCGGNGANCTTGTTGAATCCGAAGAAGGCGTAATTATCNGCTGATGAANAAAATCATTATTTCANCCGTAACTGTTGCCGTCATGNTCGGCAGTTNGTCAATGACGGCATTTCAGGCTGAAAATTCACTTGATGTAAACTCCGACGGACGTGTTGACTGCTTTGACTTAGTGTCGGCACGCCGTGACGGAGCGTCCGCAGACGAACTTAACGCCATAAATAATTTTGTTCTTGGACGTGAAACAGACTTTTCCGGTACAGATGATACATATACTATAGATGAATCATGTATACTTGAACCAAAGGGAACTGTACATACAGGTGATGGAACTTTCTACGGCGGCGGCTATGAGGGCGGATGTGCAATGCTTGACCCTGTTTCACGGGACTACTGGATAGTAGCAATGAATCTTGCCGACTACAATGACGCACAGCTTGCCGGTGCATATCTTGAAGTTACCGGAGAACTCGGCACAATAAATATGCTTGTAACCGACCTGCTCCCCGAAGGCAAAAAAGGCGACCTTGATTTATATACTGACGCTTTTCCGCTTATTGCTCCTGTAGAAAAAGGACGTGTTCCGGTAAGCTGGAAAATCATACCACTTGACAGTGCCGAAAACGCTCCTGTTTCATACAAATATAAAGAGGGTACAACTGAATTCTGGTGTGGCGTTCAGGTGAGAAATCATCGCTATCCGATAACTAAGCTTGAATATCTCGACGAAAACGGCGAATTTGTCGAAATAAAACGCCGTCCGTACAATTATTTTGAATCTGACAAAATGGGTAAAGGTCCTTTTACATTCAGAATAACAGATATTTACGGTCAGGTTATTATTGACGAAAATATTCCCCTCTCATATGACGATACCGAAATAATACAGGGACACGTTCAGTTTCCGGAATAAAATATGAAAGTAAATACAATTGATATTATATGGTCTGTCGTTTCAATGATACTGCTTGCTGTATTCTTCAAAATGGGTCATCTCATATATGGATTGCTGATTATATACGGAATGATGTTTGTAATATTTTTTATACATATCTTCCGTATAAGAAAAAGAATGGAAAACAGCATAGCCGTATACGGCGAAATAACAGGCTATCACAAAGAAAAAACTGGAAAAGGCTTTTCGCCCATAGTAAAATATACAACAGAGGACGGCAGAGAAATAAATTCTGTATATACTGTTGTAGAAAGAAAACAGCGTTATGAAACAGGTGAAGAAATAATGATATGTTATGACCCTGAAAATCCTGTATCATTCTACTTTGCAGGGCGTGAAGATGAACTTACAGCTACATATTACCGTTTTATAGCAATCGGCGGTATAATTTCGATTTTCCTGTTTATACTGTCACAAATCAACAAATAAAGGAGTGATTATTAAATGAAATGCCCATACTGCGGAGCGGAAACGAGTTTTGCAAAATGCGAATACTGNGATTCCGTTATAAATCAGANGGCAGGAGAAACCGTCAACGAAATGTTTCAGAATGTCACACGAAACGTCACACAGAATATAACTCAGAATATAGTAATNAATCAGAACCCTATGGAAGAAATCTCAAGAAAGAAAAAGTCAACTTCTATTATACTTTGCTGTCTTGGATTTTTCGGACTCGGAGGTTTCCACCGTTTTTACACAGGTCATATATTAACCGGTCTTTTATGGCTGTGTACAGCAGGCTGTTTCTTTATCGGAACTACTATCGACCTTATTTCAATTATCATAGGTAAATTCTATGACAGCAAGGAAAGACGTATATCTAAATGGTAACGGAGGAAAAAGCTATGAAAAATATAGTAGTTCTGGTTTCAGGTGGCGGAACAAATCTACAGGCACTTATTGATGCCGAAAAGTCCGGCATTATAAAGAACGGAAAAATAACCTGTGTTATTTCCTCAAAACCGGACGTTTATGCACTTGAAAGAGCAAAGAATAATGACATTCCGACAAGAGTANTTCCNAGAAAAGAATACTCCGACAGCGTAAACTACAGCATGGCAATACTTGACGNACTCCGTCAGGAAAAAGCCGACCTCGTTGTGCTTGCNGGATTCATGACGATNCTTGATNAATGTGTAACAAAAGAATACGCATACAAGATAATAAACGTTCACCCTGCACTTATACCGTCTTTCTGTGGAGAGGGTTACTACGGACTCAAAGTACACGAAAAAGCCCTTGAATACGGCGTAAAGGTTTCCGGTGCAACGATACATTTCGTCAACGAAAAGGCAGACGCAGGTGCAATAATTCTTCAAGGTACTGTAAATGTCGAAAACGACGACACACCCGAAATTTTACAGCGTCGTATCATGGAAAATGTCGAGTGGAAACTTCTGCCCGAAGCTGTTTCGCTGTTCTGTCAGGATAAAATTGAAATCATCAACGGAAAGGCTTATGTAAAATCATGATTACAGATATCAAAAAAACAGAAATCGGCATTGAGGGAAAATTATACTCTGAAGTATTCAACACTGAAATTGATGTAATGATTGACGAGGAAGCAAGCATTGAGTATGCACAGAAATGTGCCGAACATTTCAACAGTCTCAACAGTGAACTTGTTGAAACTATTTGCAGAGGCGCAAAAGCTTACTGTCTTGACTTCATGGAGATTGCAGACGGCGACTGGGACGAGGAGCTGACAATTCCCATCAATGCTGAAACTCAACCGCTTGAAATGCTGAAATGTTTTAAGCCGAATACACTAATAGTTGAAAAGCNTGCTGNCGAAAANATAACAGGTTATCAGCTTGAATGTGACTGTNACTNGGAAATTGAACACGGTATGGAAATTGACATACTTGATAACAAAGTTGTGTATCTTAGCTCATTCAACGCTTATTCCCCATGGCTTGAATACGACACCAGCGAATACAATTATATAAATCAAATATAAAGGAGAATGTTTATCATGGAAAGACTTGATATTTCAAAAGAACTCAGTTCAAACGCATACCCCGGCAGAGGTATCATTATCGGAAGATGTGAGTGCGGTAAGTATGCCGTTACAGCATACTTCATCATGGGCAGAAGTGAAAATAGCCGTAACCGTGTTTTCGTTGAAGAAGGCAAGGGCATACGTACAGAAGCTTTTGACCCGTCCAAACTTACAGACCCACATCTTATTATCTACGCACCTGTAAGAGTTCTAGGCAACAAGCTTATCGTCACAAACGGTGACCAGACAGACACAATTTATGACCTCATGGATAAGCAGTACACATTTGAGCAGTCTCTCCGCACACGTGAATTTGAGGACGACGCACCAAACTACACACCCAGAATTTCAGGTATACTTCACTTTGAGGACGGCGGTTTCAACTATGCTATGTCAATTCTCAAAAGCAATAACGGCAATCCCGATTGTTGTTTAAGACATACTTTTACATACAGCAATCCGGTGGCAGGTNAAGGANGTTTCATTCATANTTACATNGGCGANGGAAACCCGCTTCCAAGCTTTGAGGGAGAGCNTAAACTTATTGCTATAAAGGGTGGTATAGACGAATTTACGGAAACTCTCTGGAACAGCCTTAACGAAGATAACAAGGTATCGCTGTTTGTACGCTATGTAAATCTTGAGGACGGTTCTAAGGAGACAAGAATTATAAATAAGAACAAGTAATGACAAAATTCAAGAAATCAACAATAAAATTTATGTTTTCATTCAATAAACTGCTGATTTTTCTGTTATGCATTACATATATAATTATAAATATTATAACCATTTTAAACTATGAACCACTTTTTTATCCTACTCTTTATTATAAAGTATGGCGTTTTTGTGGCAGTCACGGTATATCAGATTATTATTACTGGTTTGACGATATAGGAATGAAACTGTCAATGTACTATAATGACAAAATATCAATAGTGCTTATATTCATGATAATTGCGGACATAGTTTTCAGTATAAAAAACGGCAGAAAACAGATTATAAAGTGGATTCTATATGGAATAATGACAGTAATTATTTTATTTATAGGTTTTGTTGCCTCGCCCGAATTTTATGACAGTGTATAATTTAATTTTGATAAGGAGGTGGCATTATGGCAGAAGTTATAAAATGTNCGNACTGNAANGCACAGCTTCATACAGCTCCGAATGTAAATATTCTGAAATGCNNATACTGTGANACAGAGATAATTATAAATAATAATATTCAGAACTTTCCAAAACAGACAAACGAATTTTCAAAACAGATAAACATTTTCCCACAGCAGATGAACGAATTTTCAAAACAGGGAAATAATCCTTTGGAAGAAATGGAAAAATGGAAAAAGGCATTTCGCAAGCACCTGATAATACAGACTGTACTTACGGCTTTTTTCGGAATATTCATGGAAGCAGACTTATCAGATATAGGAGTAANTCTATTCTTGGCTTNCACTGTTTACTCCTTCGTGTTGCCGTTTTATCTNTTAAAGNNCAAACCGCTTTCGCCAAGTCTGAATAAAAATANCANTTTAACAGATATAAAAATNTATATCNNATTTGCAAATCCGAATAAAAATAACAAGTTCATTGATTTCATGAAGATTTATCTCCCGTTTGCAGGAGCATTCTGGGGCGGTATGATACTTATTGCCATTATCGCCAGTATATGACGGTTTCTTTCGATTTGGACGAAACACTTTTTATAAATCCTGAAAAAGTTCCAGCGGAAAACAAGCTCAGATTTCCGCTGGACAGGATTTACAGGGACAGGCTCAGAAAAGGTACTCCGGAACTTCTGCAATGGATAAATAATTCCGGCATAAAGCTGTGGATTTATACAACGTCATGCCGTTCGGAAAGGTATATAAAAAATATTTTCAGACATTACGGTGTTAAAATTGACAATATCATAAACGGAAAACGTCATGCGGAAGAAGTTCAGAAAAATAACACTGAAATATTGCCGTCAAAATATCCCTCAAAGTATCACATTGACCTGCACGTTGACGACGAAATTTCAGTTTATCAGAACGGTATTTCTTATGGTTTTCATGTTTATCTGCTAAAAGAAAACGATACTCACTGGACAGACAATATCCGCACAGAAATTTTACGCATACAAAAATTAAAAATATAAGGAGGACATTATTATGTCAAACGAAATGCAGTTAAAATACGGCTGTAACCCTAATCAGAAACCTTCAAGAGTTTATATGGCTGACGGCTCTGAACTTCCGATAGAGGTTCTTTGTGGAAAACCCGGTTATATAAACCTCCTCGACGCTCTCAACGGCTGGCAGTTGGTAAAGGAGTTAAAGACCGCTACAGGTGTTTGTGCAGCAACTTCTTTCAAGCACGTTTCACCAGCAGGTGCTGCAATCGGCAGACCGCTTTCCGACGACCTCAAAAAAATCTACTGGGTTGACGACCTCGGTGAACTCTCCCCGCTTGCAAGTGCCTACGCAAGAGCAAGAGGTGCAGACAGAATGTCATCATACGGCGACTTTATCGCACTTTCTGACAAGGTTGACGTATGCACCGCAAAGATGATTCAGAGAGAAGTTTCCGACGGTGTTATTGCTCCCGACTATGACGACGAAGCTCTTGAAATTCTCAAATCCAAGAGAAAAGGCACTTACTGCATTCTCAAAATAGACGAAAATTACAAGCCTGCTCCGATTGAGACAAAACAGGTTTACGGCGTATCTTTCGAGCAGGGACGCAACGAACTTGACATTAACAAGGAACTGCTTGCAAACGTTGTTACAGAAAACAAGGAAATTCCTGCTGACAAGCTTGATGACCTTATGATTTCACTTATCACACTCAAANACACACAGTCAANCTCNGTATGCTATGTAAAGNACGGACAGGCTATCGGTATCGGTGCAGGACAGCAGTCAAGAATCCACTGCACACGTCTTGCAGGACAGAAAGCTGATAACTGNTGGCTCAGACAGTTCCCTAAGGTTATGGGACTTGATTTTGTTGACGGTATCCGCCGTGCAGACCGTGACAACGCTATTGATGTATATATAGGCGACGAATACGAGGACGTTCTCCGTGACGGCGAGTGGCAGAGAATTTTCAAGACAAAACCGGAAGTTTTCACTGTTGAGGAAAAGAAGGCATGGCTTGCAAAGAATACTGGTGTTTGTATGGGTTCTGACGCATTCTTCCCGTTCGGCGACAATATCGAACGTGCAAAGAAGTCAGGCGTTGAGTATATCGCTGAACCGGGTGGCTCTATCCGTGATGACAATGTTATTGAAACCTGCAACAAGTACAATATCGCTATGGCGTTCACAGGAATCAGACTTTTCCACCACTNATTAATNATTGATGTACAACGAAAAAGACGTTTACGANGCACATAGTTATTGTATTCATAACAGAAGTCACANAGAAAANAGTTATAACTGCGGTTGTTTTTATTGCACGAAAATTTTCAGCCCATCTGAAATTAATTTCTGGATTGATAATAATGATACTGCTATATGCCCGTTTTGCTGTATAGACAGCGTGATAGGCGACCACAGCGGTTATCCGATAACCGAAAATTTCTTGAAAGCTATGAAAAAACGCTGGTTCTGAGGTAGAAGCCGGCAATTTAATAGTTGTCGGCTGTATCTCATACAGAAAGGATTATTATGGAAAAATCAAAAAAATCCGGAAAGAGAATTGTATTAAAAATTATAATTGCAGTTCTCTTGGTATGGATTCTACTTGCTGTAACAGACTTAATACGGTTTGCAACGTCTGACAGATATATCGAACCACTTATAACTCTTACACAAATGGCTTGCGATTGTGGTGAATCACGCAGTGAATGTGGTATAGGTTACAGTTTTGACTATGGTTATATCCTTGACCTTGATAACAGTTCATGGAAATATGACAAGGAAAAACCTGATTCCCGAAGTTTTTCGGTTTTCGGCAGAACTTTATATAAAAAAGGATAATATTATGTCAGAAAACAATTCTATATCTAAAAAACGACAATCTGCAATTATGAAAATTACAGTTGTCGCAACAGTACTTCCCGTAATTTATATAATTCTCAGCCTGATAAATATTTATAATGTGGACATATCAACATCAATTTTTCATGAAACATATGAATTTTGGAAAGACTCAACATATTTTTACCAGCTCTCCCCTACTTTTATTGAAAGTTATATCTATTCAATAATATTTATTCTGCCATATATAGCAGTCTGCATTATCAGTATTTTTTCGGAAAAACTGAAAGGCAAAAAGAAACTCAGATATTCTGTAATCAGTTTTCTAATATTTCTTTTTTCAAATTATATATCAATGGACGAAATTTATCAAGAAACTTGTTCTGATGATTTTATGATGATTGGTCTTGTTTCAAAATTGCAGAATATTCTTATGTGGCTTAATATAGCATCATTTTTACTTGTATGCTGTACGGCTGTTATTGAAATGCGTATGGCAAAAAGAAATAAATAAAAAAAATTATGACAGGAGGTTACCCCTATGAAAAATATAGGGGTACAGAAAAATGAATTTATTTACACAAAAAATATTAAACAGCATTATACAAATTCTATTATTCACGTTGATTCCGTTTATATGGTGGTGTATAACGGCAAGGAGAAAAAACAACTTTTTTCAATGGATTGGATTAAAGCGGATTTCTTCTTCAAAGGAAAATAAAACGGCACTTTGGATTGTGGCAACATCAATTATTTTCTTGGCTGTGTCGGCTTTCATGCTCTATACTATAAGAAATATCGAAACAGCAACGTCCGAATTTTCGGGTTTAGGAATTAAAGTATTACCCGCAATATTGGTTTATGCGATTTTTAATACTTCGCTTTGGGAAGAAATCCTGTTCAGAGGATTTTTATTGAAAAGGATTTCTAACAAATTTGGATTCTCAACAGGAAATATAGTACAAAGTATTTTATTTGGCTTACTGCATGGTGCTATGTTTTTTGCGTTGACAGACATACTTAAAGCAATTCTCATTATTGTATTTACAGCAGGAATTGCATGGTGTATCGGATATGTGAATGAAAAGAAAGCGGACGGTTCTATCCTGTCTGGTTGGTGTATACACGCAATCGCAAATATATTTTCCGGAATATGTTCAGCATTTCTGTTATTTTAGAATTTATGCAAATTTTTTTGTGTCAATAATTTTCTCAAACTGTAAGATAAAATAATTCGGAGGAATTAATATGAAGAATATACTTGTAGTCGGCGGTGGCGGACGTGAACACGCCATTATCATGAAACTCGCCGAAAGCAACCACGTTGACAAGCTCTACTGTACCCCCGGAAACGCCGGTATTTCAAAGTACGCTGAATGTTTCAACGTTTCCGCAACAGACATTGACGGCGTTGTTGCACTTGCAAAGGAAATAAAGCCTGATATGGTAGTAGTCGCACCGGACGACCCACTTGTACTCGGAATGGTTGACGCTTTACAGGCAGAAGGTTTCATGACTTTCGGACCAAAAGCAAATGCCGCAATAATTGAGGGTTCTAAGGTATTTTCTAAAGAACTCATGAAGAAGTACAATATTCCTACAGCTTTCTATGAAGTATTCACTGAAAGTGACAAGGCTATTGCGTACCTTAAAGAACAGAACAGTTATCCGGCTGTTATCAAGGCTGACGGTCTTGCACTCGGCAAGGGTGTTATAATTGCCCAGAACGAAGAAGAAGCTGTACAGGCTGTCCATGACATGATTGACGAACTCAAATTCGGAAAGAGTTCCGCACGAATCGTAATAGAAGAATTTCTGACAGGTCCTGAAGTGTCTGTGCTTTCGTTTACGGACGGCAAGACAATTGTGCCTATGATTTCCTCTATGGACCACAAGCGTGCCTTAGACGGCGATTTGGGACTTAATACGGGCGGTATGGGTACTCTCTCCCCTAACCCGTACTATACAGACGAAATTGCAAAAGAGTGCATGGAAAAAATTTTCATTCCTACAATAAACGCCATGAATGCAGAGGGCAGGACTTTCGAGGGCTGTCTCTATTTCGGACTTATGCTCACACCAAAGGGTGCTAAGGTCATTGAATATAACTGCCGTTTCGGCGACCCTGAAACACAGGTTGTACTTCCCATGCTCGACGCTGACCTTTATGAAATATTTGAAGCAATTTACAACCACGAACTTGACAAGCTTAACATAAAGTGGCACGACGGAAGTTGTGCGTGTGTAGTCATGGCAAGCGGTGGATATCCCGAAAGCTATCCAAAGGGTATCGAAATGAACGGTTTCGACGAAAAGGGACAGGTTGACGGCTGTTTTGTTTACCATGCAGGCACAAAGCTTTCAGATGACGGAAAATTCCTTACAAACGGCGGTCGTGTAATCGGCGTTACAGCTAAGGGTGAAACCTTACAGAAAGCCCTTGACAACGCATACGACGGAGTTTCAAAAATCAACTTTGAAAATGCACACTACAGAAAAGATATCGGACAGCGAGCATTAAAGGCTCTGAACTGATGGAAGATATGCACAAGAAGCTCAGTTTGGGGCTTAATCTCGGACTTGTCGGAAACGTTTTCTTTATCGTTTTTAGTGCTGTATGCTATGTGTATTATCTTATTTATAATCCGGAAAGCGGTTTTGTAAAGTTTCTGGAAATCACAGCATATTTGTTTGAATTTTCCGGCTTTGCTTCACTCATTGTTTCCGATATACTGATAAGCAGGACTGCACGTATGAGAAACTGGCTGAAAATCGGATTTGCAGTATATATTGTTGTTGAAGCTGTAATGATGACGCTTGAACTCAATTCATACAGGATTGATTTCTATAAACCGTATTCACTGCTTTTGGCTATAATTCACTCAGTATTTTCCGCAGCAGTATGTTTTTCATTCCTTACACTTGACCCCGACAAAAAAGCCTATGAAGTAATCACTATAATATGTATCGGAATAATGCTTGGTGGAATGATGGGCAACGTCATAGGAATAAGAATATATTTTAGTATATTCACAAATGCCGTTGCTTTCACACTGATGTTTGCAGGAATAAAATATATGCTGAAACGTGAAATTATTGAAATTGACTGTTACGGCGACCGTGCCCGTGTTGCGGAATACAGAAGTACATTTTTTGAAGAATAATCACAAAGGCGAAATCAATGGATTTCGCCTTTTTTATTGACTTTTCGTCGCAAATATCAATAATTATTATGATAATCCGACATTATATTATTTTACGACTTAAATTCCAGAAGTTCAGCTCATATATTTTATTTTTTATGATTATATTCTGTTTATTGTATATATCAAAGTGACGCACAAAAGCATCTGCCACTGCACAGATAAGCTCGTGATTTGAGGGTCTGAAATTCTGTCTGTTGCCGAAAAAATCATCAAGCAGACCGTATTCAGATAAATTTTTTGAAAGATGTCTGAGTGAACGTTCAACACACTCTATTCCTGTTCCGAAACGTTCTGCTACCGGTTCATAAATTCCGGACATAATATTTGAAAGCCTGTCCGGACTGATTACACATAGTTCAACCGCAACACACAGATAATAAAAGCCGTTCAGATGTCTCGGAAAATTATATCTGTCCACAAATCCGGCAATTTCCGGAAGATAAACACTGTTGCCGGTAAGCAGTTTTAACACGATTTGACATACATTGTTAACAGAAGCAGGCATGACAATACACTTTTCTGCTCCTGCGTCAATAAATGTCCTGCAAACTCTATACGCTGAATTATACGAAACAGCAACTATAGCCGATTCCGGAAAACGTTTCTTTATTTCAACAATACTTTCCGTTGTTCTTTTGCTGTTCATACCGTTAAAAATAATTACTGCACAGTACTTCTTTTCAGAAAGCTTTTCAACCACACTGTATTGATTGTTGTAAAATATATCCGAATCAATTCCATATTCCTTAAGACGTTCACTTAAAAAAGCAAAATATGGATTATAATTTCCGTAGATAAGTATTCTGTAATTCATAGTTCACCATTTTCCTGAATTTCAAAAAGAACTTCTGCCCTTTCCATAACTTTTATCCTGTTTTCTTCAGAAAGCTTATTAAAAAGTTCAAGTATTTTAACCTCATCGTCAGACAGCAAATCTGACTTACTTCTTGAGCGTCCTAAAATATAATCTGTGCTTACATTGCATATGTCAGCAACGTCCCTTATAAAATTAACAGGTGCTTTTGTTTCCCCACATTCGTAACGGCTTATTTCCTGCTGTGATATTCCGATACATTCCGCAAGTTCCTTCTGAGAAAATTTTGATTTTCTCACCTTTTTAAGATTAGGATACAAATATAAATGGTTAGGCATATACACCACTCATTCCTTTAAAAATTGTATACAACATTATTTTACAGCATATATGTCGTACTTACAAACTACGAAAAAGTTGTATTTTGTATAAAATACATATAATACGTTGTATAAGACGCATATAATACAAAATAATGTGGATAATATTAAAGGTCAATCCTAAAAAAACAATAATCGGAGGTATGATTTTATGTACGGAATTACACCGTTTGGAAGAAGTCCTTTTAATCTTTTCAACGTTTTCAATGAACTTGATAAAGACCTGTTCAGCGACAGTATGCAGGTCAACTCCTGCCGTACCGACATCAGAGACGCAGGCGAAAAATATATTATGGAATCTGAACTGCCCGGATTCGAAAAAGAAGATATCAGCATTGATATAAAAGACTCATATCTTGTCATATCTGCTGAACGCCGTAATTCTTCCGACGAAAAAAACGACAGTGAAAAATATATACGCCGTGAACGTTCCTACAGTTCCTACAAAAGAAGCTTTGACATTTCGGACGTAAATGCCGACGAAATAAATGCGGAATATAAAAACGGTATTCTTACCATTGAACTGCCCAAAAAGAAACATGAAGAACCTGTTTCAAAAAGACTTGAAATAAAATGACAATATAAAAGGAACTGTTTTTTTTACAGTTCCTTTTTTTCAGCCTGAAATTTTTTTCTGATATTCATAAGTATGATTATTATACCTGTGGAAAGAATCAAGGTAGTGAATATACTTCCCTCTATTCCGAACTTTCCACCACTGAGCAAGCCGATTTTTGTCATAGCTGTTGTACGGAATACAGATTCTGCGTTACCCGTACCGCTTACACTTATACCGTAGAAATTTCCCTGCATGAAATTCCATATTGAATGGATTCCGCACACTCCCCATATATCGTCAAAACAAATCATGTAAAGACCGGCAAAAACTCCGAACAGTATAAGGTTTATACAGGAAGCAACGTTAAAACCAGGATTTATGACGTGAGCCAGTGCAAAAGCAACCGAACTTATACCGACAGCAAGCAAGGGCGAATGATGTCCGCCGATAGTGGTCATAAGATACCCACGGAAAATAAATTCCTCACTCATTCCCTGTACAAAAAATCCCAGCAGATAAAGAAAAATTATCCCGACATTGATATTTTTACAGAGTGAAATACTGTTCACCCCGAAAATAACACTCAAAAGCGTTATGGCAGTCATCATGATAATTCCCGTAACCAGTCCTGTGAGATAATGCGGAACAAGTTTGTTTTTACTCACTCCCATTGAACTTACAGGACGTACTTCTATATTACGGCAGTATATAACACTTGTAACAGTACCGAAAACCGTTGAAAGCAAAGACGGTATCATTACTTTCGGAGATGAGGAAATCACCGTTGCAGCAGCCATTGACTTTTTAAGCGTAATTTTTGTAACGCCGTCAAGCATACCCTGCGATTTCATTTCCTCCATCATCGGAGATGCCGAAACAAACGAGGGTATAATAGCTTCAAGAAAAAATATAATAAAAAATACGACAATAAACGATAAAANCTGNATNTGCAGANANGNTGAAGCAAGNNNNCNTGAAGNNTCCTCAAATATTTTAGGTTTTATTTTCAGCAAAAAAGCNNCTCCATTTATAGTATAAAATAATTTTACTGTAAATCGGTGCTTTTGTCAATAGCCATTTCATATTATTTTATCATGCAACAGCCATTATATTAAGAAACATTGTTATTCCGACCATTGAAACAAGTAAAAGTGCAAAAGTAATAAGGGTAACTATAATAATATTCATTGGATTTACTCCACCTAATGCCATGACAAGATTCAAATTCAGCTTTTCATTTCTGCTGTGCATTTTGATACGTTTCAGATTTTTCAGCGAAAACTTAAAATAAATCCAGTTAGCAAAGAGACAGAGCAGAAGTCGTAGAATCCATAACACCCACCCGCATATTGATTCAAGAGATTCAATAAAACTTTGATTTTCATATATAATATTAAGCATATTTTCTGTGAAAACTCCGTTATCAGCCATAATCATGACCGAAGCCGGAAGTTTCAGAATCACACTTATCAGGGTATATATGATTGCCCAGAGCCACATTTTCCGGTTTGCAAAATAAAATGACGGAAATATAAAACAGGAAAAATTAAAGGAAATTTTTGAGCCGATGTCTTTCATTCTCTTAAAAATGGGGATATAGTAAAAAGTATTCGTACCGACAAACATAGAAATTTCCCTGAGGGTCGCACCACCCATATCCTCGTCCGGATTGAAGCCTGCACTATGATTCAGGTTTATACCCTCATCTTCAAATGTTCCGGTTTCGTTAATTTCTTCACCGTCAAGCTCCGCACCGCACACCATGCAGTTTTTCACATCAGCCGGATTGTTCGGAAATTTACACGACGGACATTCTATTGTTTCTGTTTTTTCTTCAGTTTCAATACGTGTCCACTTTTCACCTGTCCCATGAAGCGACGAATTTGCACACCTGTTTTCCTTTTTATAACACTCCCTGTGATGAGGAGAACCACATTCGGGACAAACAACAACGTCATCTCCATCTGTAAAGACCTGACCGCAGTATACACATTTTTCTCCGATAAAATTCATAAATCATACCTCCGTTCTTTTTTCTGTATTTCCAGATTATATTATAACACGCAATGTCATATAAAATCAAGTATTTTCAGAATTTTCATTCCGATTCAGACAATAAAATATAATTTGTTTGACTTTAACAGAAAAATATAGTAATATATAAATCAGAGGATACATTATCTTGAATTATTTCAAAAAAGTATTTATGTAATTACTGTGATAATTTCATATTTTCATTGACATTCAGAAAAATTTGAAGTATAATNNTAGTAATAATATNTCTANAATANAGAAAGAGGGTACAATAAAATGNCAAATGAAAAAAGTCTGAAAGTTCTTATAGTAGACGATGATAAAAATATATGCGACCTGCTGAGACTATATCTTGAAAAAGACGGATATAGCGTTATTCTGTCTCACGACGGTGCAGAAGCTGTTGTCAAATTCAATGCACTCAAACCTGACATTGTTCTGCTTGATATTATGCTTCCGAGTATGGACGGCTGGCAGGTATGCCGTGAAATAAGAAAAAAATCAAATGTNCCGATTATTATGATTACCGCAAAGGNCGAAACCATTGACAAAATTATAGGTCTTGACCTCGGNGCTGATGATTANATAGNAAAACCGTTTGACGCAAAGGAAGTAATTGCACGTATAAACGCCGTTACGAGACGTGTCGGCTGTACAAATCCTGAACCGGAAATAAGAGAAGTACGCTATGATAAACTTTCCGTAAACATGACCCGTTATGAACTTAAAGTAAACGGAAAAAGCATTGATACACCGCCGAAAGAGCTGGAACTTCTCTATTATCTCGCCTCAAATCCGAACAGAGTCTATACCCGTGACCAGCTTCTTGACNAAGTATGGNGATTTGAATATTACGGAGATTCACGCACAATTGACGTTCATATNANNAGACTTCGTGAAAAGCTTGAAGGCGTNTCAGAAAAATGGTCGCTTAAAACAGTCTGGGGAGTAGGCTATAAATTTGAAGTTGAGGAAGATGAGTGATTTCCGAAATTATAAATTCAACGGGGACTTCTTTGTCCCCTGTTTTATTAAACAGAGGTGATTTCTGTTGCAGAGTAAAAATTCATATAACAGATTGTTCCGCTTTTCAATGTTCATGATAATATCGATTATTATTTTAATGGGTGTTATCATCATAAGTATAAGTTCTTCAATTTACAAGCGTACAGAACTTGACAAGCTGAAAACGGTAGGTAATCTTTTCATAAGCTGTATAAAGAAANAATATAATAAAAATGATAGTACAGACAATGAATCTGTCAGACAGTTANACAANATGTNTATNGAAGAACACAGTCTTATGATATATATATATGACGAAAACGGAAACTGTGTATTTTCCGCAGAACATGACGAAAAAAATGCCGTACCGATTCAGAGCAGTATAAAATCATATATTGACAGCAAACCTTATCTTGACTTTAATTCTCAGGGACTTTCAAAAGATGAACCCTACCTGCTCTATGGCAATCAGTTTCAGGTAAAACACACAGATTCTGCATCAGTGAAAATGTATGCACTGATTTACGGCAGTACCTACAATATAAGTATATTTACAATGGAAATATTTCTTGTTTATTCGGTTATTTCACTGATTATATTGCTTTTTTCGTATTTTATCATGAAAAAAAGGATTCGGAAATATATCGGTTGCACAGACGATATGATAAGAATAATAAAACAGTATTCACAGGGTAACTTCTCCGAAAAAATTGTAACTGACAATTCCGGATTTCTCGGTGAAATGGCAAAATATATAAATACTCTTGCCTCAAACGTCGAAAAAAGCGAGGAAACAAGCAAGACATTCATCGCAAATGTTTCACATGAACTGCGTACCCCGATAACAACAATCGGCGGATTCGTGGACGGAATACTTGACGGTACTATCCCGAAAAACCGACGCAATGAGTATCTTATTCTTGTCTCAAACGAGATACAGCGTCTGAGTATACTGATAAGTTCAATGCTTAACATGAGCCGTTTTGAATCCGGTACGCTCAAACCGAATTTCAGAAAGACCAATCTTACAGACCTCGTTATAAAAACTGTTTTCATGTTTGAAAAAAAGATTGAAGAAAAACACCTCGAAATTGAGGAACTTGACAGCGAAAGACTTGTTGCGGTTGTTGACCCCGACCTTATGCAGCAGGTTATATACAATCTTATAGAAAACGCTGTGAAGTTCGTGAACGACGGCGGAAAACTTTCATTCAGGTTTGAAAAGGAAGGCGATATGTGCATTATAGGCATAAAAAACACCGGTGAAGGTCTGAAAGATTCTGAAATTCCACAGGTGTTTGACCGCTTCTATAAAACAGACTCGTCAAGAGGAAAAGACACAACGGGTCTTGGTCTCGGACTTTCAATATCAAGAAGAATACTGCATATAAACAACGGTCATATAGTTGTAAAAAGCGTATACGGGGAATATACTGAATTTCAGATACAAGTCCCCGAAAAACAGAATAAGTTATAACACAGGATATATGAGAAAGGAGAACAAATGGACGAAAGAGAAAACTATATTCCAAAATATGAAAAATCCGGTGAGGAATATTACCACCAAGAAAAAAAACCGGTTTATGACGACTTTATGTATGANCCTGTCGGGTTTGANGAAAATGAACCTGTTNTTNCNGAACNCCCTGNNAACATNAGAANAANAAAAAGTACAGGCGGTGANAAGTTCATTATCTTCCTGTTTATTATGATTATTCTGCTTGCAGTCGCACTTGCTGTTTACGGAATAGCAAACGACGTGTACAAAAGCAGAAGTTTCATGGAAAAATTCCAGTCATTACAGCATATTGTGCTTTATCAGCAGACAAAGCCCGAGGGTGCAAACGACCTCAGCAACTTTGTTGACGAAAACGGCAGATACACTATTGAGGGTGCAGCAGCAGCGGTAAAGGATTCTATCGTTGAAATCTATACTTACAATGATTCTTCACACAATATTCTTTCCGGAACAGGTTCGGGCGTTGTAATTTCAGCCGACGGCTATATAGTAACAAATGCCCATGTTCTTCAGGCAGACGGCTATCACTCCGTTCATACTGTTGACGACAAAATCTATGACGCTCAGGTTATAGGCAGAGACTCAAAAACTGATATTGCTGTCATCAAAGTAAGCAATGCAAATCTTGTACCTGCTGTACTCGGCAACTCGGACGAGGCAATTGTAGGTGAACAGGTTATTGCGGTCGGAAACCCTGCCGGACTTTCAAACACTGTCACAGACGGTATTATTTCAGCCGTAAACCGTAAAATCCGCAGTGATTCGACCGGCTTTGAAATGGACTGTCTACAGACAAATGCCGACATAAGTCCCGGAAACTCAGGCGGTGCGTTAGTAAATATGTACGGTCAGGTTATCGGAATAACTTCGTCAAAATACGTAAGTTCAAGCTTTGAGGGTCTCGGCTTTGCCATAACAATAAACGAGGCTCTGCCGATTATCGAACAGCTTATAGACAACGGCTATATTTCAGGACGTTTCAGAATAGGAATACAGCTTATTGATATGTCGTCTGATGATAAAATTGCCCTTATTGAACAGGAACTCGGATTTAAACTTCCGGAGGACTTTTACGGCGTTTATATCGACGCTGTAAGCGAGGACTGTGACATTGCAAATACAAAACTTAAAACCGGTGATTTCATTACAGAAATAAACGGTACTCCGGTAAAGACCTATGACGAACTTTATGACACTATAAGCAGTGAATTTGGTGCAGGCGACAAAGTTCCTGCCAAGTGTGCAAGTGTTGACAAAAAAGGTAAAATTACCTATTACGATATTGAATTTAAACTTATGGAAGATACGTCCGGAAATTACTGATTATTCCATATAATTTTTAGGACGTTTGGAATTTACTCCCATCACTCCTCCTGCTCCGCCGGACACTATAAGCAGGAGGAGTTTTTTTATGCCCGTAAATTCCCCTAAAAAAACAACTCCGCATATCGCCATAATGGTATAAATAATAACTCCGCACATAATCCCCTCCGCAATACCACGTTTACGCCGGAATTTTCCGCACAGATAAGTACCGGCAAACGTTCCGAAACAAAGTGCGATTGCCGAAAAAACTGCTGATACTTTCATATCGCCGAGAATATAATACATTACTGCTGACAATAATACAGCAGATAAAAGTATAAGCATAATGCCTATAAGAACAGACAAAGTTATACTTAGCAGACTGTTTGTCCAGATACTTTTACGGTGACGGCGCATAAAAAAACCTCCGCACAAAAAGAATTGTTCAAACAATTCTATGCGGAGGCATATAATATTATTCCTCGTCGGACTTCTTCTTTTTTCTGGGTTTCTTTTCAGGCTCGTCCTCAACAACAGCAGCAGACGCAAGTCCCGAATCGGTCTTTTTTGAGGTAGCAGCCTTAGCAGCCTTTACACGTTCCATAGCGGTAACATTTTCAGTTATAGCCCATGTCTTGATTCTGAGTTTGTGTCTTGCACCGCCTGTCTCAATAACAACAGTGTCATCGCCTGTTGCCACAACAATACCCACAATACCACCGCCTGTAACGATTTCGTCACCTACCTGCAAGCTTTCCTGCATATTCTTGAGTTCCTGCTCACGCTTTTTCTGTGGTCTGATAGCCACAAAGTAAAGCAGTACAAACATGATGATAAGAGGTAAAATAAGCGTTCCGAATACCGAACCTGTAGGAACAGTCGCCGAATTTGCAGCCGTTGTTGCTGCACCTTCTTCACCTTCTGCAAAAACTGTCATAGCAAAAGCCGATGATGAATATAATAAAGCTGATACTGAGACAAGGAAACCTGTTAATTTTTTCTTCATAATATAAATCTCTCCATTCTGCCGGATATTCTTACGGCATTCAATTCAATATAATGGATATTATACCATATTTTTCACATGATTTCAAGTGATTTGCATTATTTTTCATATAAATCATTTTCTGATTATATTTTTGCAGATTACAAACATATTTTTCCACAAAATCAGTATATAATTATGCATATCACTGTTTTTTGTGAAAATTTTGCGAATACTCTTGATTTATTGCAAAAAGGTGGTAAAATATAATTAGCACTCACGCAAAGAGAGTGCTAAAAAGTTGATTTTTATTTTACGGGAGGTATATATCATGACTATCAAACCCTTACAGGACAGAGTTGTCCTTAAGATGACAGAAGCTGAAGAAACCACTCAGAGCGGAATTATCCTTTCAGGTTCTGCAAAGGAAAAGCCGGAGGTTGCCAAAGTTATCGAGGTAGGTCCGGGAACTTCCGATGTTGTAATGGAAGTTAAACAGGGAAATAAAGTTCTTATTTCAAAGTACTCCGGTACTAATGTAAAACTCGACGGTGAAGAATACATTATCGTCAAGATGGAAGATATTCTCGCAGTTGTAGAATAATTCCGTTTCATTTTTTTAAAAGGAGAATGATTTATCATGGCTAAAGATATTAAATACGGTGAAGACGCAAGAAAGTCACTTCAGGCAGGTATTGACAAGCTTGCTGATACAGTAAGAATTACTATGGGTCCCAAGGGCAGAAACGTTGTCCTTGACAAGAAATTCGGTGCTCCCCTCATCACTAATGACGGTGTTACAATCGCCAAGGACATCGAACTTGAGGACGCTTTCGAGAACATGGGCGCTCAGCTCGTCAAGGAAGTTGCTACAAAGACAAACGATGCTGCCGGCGACGGTACAACTACAGCTACACTTCTCGCTCAGGCTATTGTGCGTGAGGGTATGAAGAATATCGCAGCAGGTGCTAACCCGATGATTCTTAAAAAGGGTATTGCAAAGGCTGTTGATACTGCTGTAAAGTCAATTACAGACAACTCTAAAGAAGTTTCGGGCAGTGAGGATATCGCAAGAGTAGGTACTGTTTCTTCTGCTGACGAAAATGTAGGTAAACTCATTGCTGAGGCTATGGAAAAAGTTACAGCTGACGGCGTTATCACTATCGAAGAAAGCAAGACCGCTGAAACTTACAGCGAAGTTGTAGAGGGTATGCAGTTCGACAGAGGTTATATCTCACCTTACATGGTAACTGATACTGACAAGATGGAAGCTGTTTATGACGACGCTTTTGTACTCATCACAGACAAGAAGATTTCTTCAATTCAGGAAATTCTTCCACTCCTCGAACAGATTGTTAAAATGGGCAGAAAACTTGTTATCATCGCTGAGGACGTTGAGGGTGAAGCTCTTACAACTATTATTCTCAATAACCTCCGTGGAACATTCAAGGTTGCTGCTGTAAAAGCTCCCGGCTTTGGTGACAGACGTAAGGAAATGCTTAAAGATATTGCTATTCTTACAGGCGGTGAAGTTATTTCTTCCGAACTCGGTCTTGAACTCGCTGACACACAGATTAATCAGCTCGGTCAGGCTAAACAGGTTGTAATCCAGAAAGAAAATACTATCATTGTTGACGGTGCAGGCGATAAGGACGCTATCAAGTCCAGAGTTAATCAGATTCGTTCCGCTATCGAAACAACTACTTCTGATTTTGACAGAGAAAAGCTTCAGGAAAGACTTGCAAAGCTTGCAGGTGGTGTTGCAGTTATCAAGGTAGGTGCTGCTACTGAAATCGAAATGAAAGAAAAGAAGCTCCGCATTGAAGACGCTCTTGCTGCTACAAAGGCTGCTGTTGAAGAAGGTATTGTAGCTGGTGGCGGTACAGCTTATATCAACGCTATTCCCGCTGTAGACAAGCTTCTTCCCTCTCTTGACGGCGACGAAAAGACCGGTGCTAAGATTATTCTCAAGGCTCTTGAAGCTCCTGTACGTCAGATTGCTGAAAATGCAGGTCTTGAGGGCAGTGTAATCGTTGACAAAATCAGACGTTCACGCAAGGTTGGTTACGGTTTCGACGCTTACAATGAAACTTACTGTGACATGATTCCTGCCGGTATCGTTGACCCGACTAAGGTTACACGTTCCGCACTCCAGAACGCTGCTTCTGTTGCTTCTATGGTTCTCACAACTGAAAGCCTTGTTGCAGACATAAAGGAAGACGTTCCGCCTGCTCCTGCTATGCCTGCTGGCGGTATGTATTAATTTCACATATAAAAACAAACGTCCTGAGAAATCAGGGCGTTTTTTATTGACTTTTTTAATATTTACTGTTATAATTATAGTAATAAATGGAGGTGTTGACATGAAAAAAATACAAGTAAATCATACACCCAATTTCATGAAAGGAGTAGCCATAGCACTTTCTTTTTTATGGGTCTTCTTTATATTTTATGTATGTTATTTTATACCGAAATTTGCCACATTGCTTTCAATCGGACTTTTATTGCTTATTATAGGCATTTCCTCTTTCATTGACAACAGAAAAACCAATGTTGAATATGGTGCAGAAAAAATACACTGGAAATGGTTATGGATTGACTATACAGCTAATTTCAGTGAAATTAAGTTTGTACACTATACGATAATCCACGAACAAAGACGATACGGTGGCTATAACCACCGTTTTGAGATAGTCTTCAATCTTAAAAACGGCACAACATTAAGATTAAATGACAGTCTTGCATTAGAAGATATTGACAACTGCATAGATGGTAATACCGATAATATAAAACTCATGCAGTTATACAGGTTCATTGAAAAATTTTATCCTGAAAAAACAATCGGCTTTTATTAAAAATCACACGAAACATTATAGAGGTATCAGCATGAAAAAATTTGAATTAACTCAAACATCAGATTTCATATGTTCAACAGCAATGGTAATTTCTGTTTTCTGGGTATTCCTAATGCTTGGAGTATTTATTGCATTTCCGAATATTTTCATTATCGTGTTGATGTTAATTGTACCGATNTTTCTTATAGNAGTCATCATCTATTGTATGGGCAAAAAAACNATCGTTGAATATAATGTGGAAAAAATTCAATGGAAATGGTTGCGGTTTACANNTACAATCAAATTNNATGAAATGCAGTATGTATATTATACCATAATTGACGAATCATCACGTTACGGGCATATTCGCCGTCTTGAAATAGTTTTCACTATGAATAATGGTGAAAAATTAAAACTTACTGATATTCTTACAAAAGAGGATATTGAAAACTTCATAAGTGGCACTCCCGATAATATCAGACTTATGCAGTTATATAAATTTATTGAAAATATTTATCCCGAAAAATCTTCCGGATTTTTAAAAACAAGCGAAATAAATTAACATACAAAAAACCGTTCCCCTTTCGGAGAACGGTTATATTTATATATCTGCCAATTAAACGAGCTTGATAATAGCCATTTCAGCAGCGTCACCACGACGAGGTCCGATTTTTACAATCTGTGTGTAACCGCCGTTTCTGTCTGCATACTTAGGTGAAATCTCGTCGAAAAGCTTCTTTGCAACGGATTCCTTTGTTACGTATGCGAATACCTGACGCTTGGAGTGCAGATCATTATTTTTACCGATAGTAATCATCTTTTCTGCTACAGCACGAACTTCCTTAGCTCTTGTAACGGTTGTTTCAATCTGACCGTTTTCAAGAAGGAAAGTTACCATGCCTCTGAGCATTGCTTTTCTATGGTCAGATGTTCTGCCCAGCTTTCTTGTACCCGGCATGTAATTCACTCCTTTTCATACAGTGCATAAACGCACATTTTATGGTTTATTCCTCTTCTGAAGAAAGGTCGAAGCCAAGTGACTGGAGCTTCTCCTTAACCTCGTCAAAGGATTTCTTTCCAAGGTTTCTAACCTTCATCATTTCNTCCTCAGANTTGTTAATCAAGNCGTCCACGGTATTAATTCCNGCACGTTTCAGACAATTNAATGAACGCACCGATAAGTCAAGGTCCTCAATGGTCATCTCAAGGATTTTTTCCTTGCCCTTTTNGTCCTTTTCAACAAGAACCTCAGCAAGACCTGCTTCTTCAGAGAGGTCAATAAACAGCTTCAGATGCTCGTTGAGGAGATTGGCTGCCTGTGACAAAGCCTCTTTAGCGGAGATAGTACCGTCTGTCCATACCTCCATAGTAAGCTTGTCATAGTCGGTAACCTGACCGAGTCGGGTATCCTCCACAGTGTAGTTTACCTTGAGAACAGGAGTATAAATACTGTCAACAGCAATTACATCAACGGGGAGACTTATCTGTTTCTTGTTGCGTTCAGCAGAAACGTAGCCTCTGCCCCTGTCAATTGTAATTTCCATGTACAGTTTAGCGTCCTTGCCCAGTGTTGCTATGTGCATACCGGGGTCAAGGATATCAACTTCAGAATCGGTTTTTATATCACCGGCTGTTATTTCGCATTCTCCCTCTGCCTCTATATATACCGTCTTAGGACCTTCTCCGTAGAGTTTAGCAGTCAGTCCCTTAATACTGAGGATTATTTCCGTAACGTCCTCTTTAACGCCCGGAATTGTTGACAATTCATGGTGAACTGTACCGCTCTTGCCCGAAAGCTTTACAGAAGTTACAGCCACACCCGGAAGTGAGGAGAGCAGCACACGTCTGAGGCTGTTTCCAAGTGTTATACCGTATCCACGCTCCAGCGGTGCTAAAACGAATTTGCCGTATTTGCCGTCACTTTTAAGCTCGACAATTTCTATATCAGGCTTATTGATTTTCTCCAGCATAAAAACCCTCCTATTTCGCAATAACTGTTAATTTCGAGTTCTGACGATTCAAGCAATATGACTATTACTTGGAGTACAGCTCGACGATGAGGTGTGTAGCAACCTCGTAGTCAATATCCTCTGCTGAGGGGAGACGGTTTACAGTTGCGGAGAAATCGTCCTTCTTAGCGTCGAGCCAAATCGGAACGAGTCTGTCCTTAGTTTCTTCAACTGTAGCCTTGAACTTTTCGGAAGTTCTGTCTTTTTCACGGAGAGCGATAACGTCTCCTACCTTTACTCTGTATGAAGGAATGTTTACCTTCTTGCCGTTTACTGTATAGTGGCTGTGAACAACAAGCTGTCTTGCTTCACGTCTTGTGAGAGCGAGACCCATTCTGTAAACAACACTGTCGAGTCTGGATTCGAGACAAGTAATAAGATTGTCACCTGTCTTGCCTTCCATCTTTGAAGCGATTTCAAAGTAGTGTGCAAACTGCTTTTCGAGTACGCCGTAGATAAACTTGAGCTTCTGCTTTTCCTTGAGCTGAAGTCCGTATTCAGAAATCTTCTTTCTGTTGTTAGCGTTCTTGAAACGGATAGACTCTTTCTTTGAAACACCCATTACTGCCGGGCTGATGCCCAGATATCTGCACTTTTTAAGAATAGGTTCTTTCTGTACTGCCATTTTATAACACCTCCTGTAAAATTAGACACGTCTTCTCTTGGGAGGACGGCATCCGTTGTGAGGAATCGGAGTAACGTCCTTAATCATTCTTACCTCAAGACCAACTGTCTGAAGTGCTCTGATTGCAGCCTCACGTCCTGCACCGGGTCCCTTAACGTATACTTCAACGTTCTTAAGACCGTGTTCCATAGCAGCCTTTGCAGCTGTTTCAGCAGCTGTCTGAGCTGCGAAAGGAGTGGACTTCTTAGAACCTCTGAAACCGAGTTCACCGGCACTTGCCCATGAAATAGCGTTGCCTGCTGTATCGGTGATTGTTACGATTGTGTTATTGAAAGTGGACTGAATATGAACTGCGCCGCTTTCGATATTCTTACGTTCTCTACGTCTTCTGATAGTAGAGACCTTTTTACCTTTCTGCTGTGCCAAAGCTCATAACCTCCTTACTTCTTCTTGTTAGCGATTGTCTTTACAGGACCCTTGCGAGTTCTTGCGTTTGTCTTGGTTCTCTGACCTCTTACGGGGAGACCCTTTCTGTGACGAACGCCTCTGTAGCAGCCAATCTCAACGAGTCTCTTGATATTGAGTGCAACTTCACGTCTGAGGTCACCCTCAACAGTGTAGTTAGCGTCAATATAGTCACGAAGTTTAGCTACATCTTTTTCAGCAAGGTCCTTGACTCTTACGTCAGGGTTTACTCCTGTATTGCTGAGGATATCTGTTGCAGTCTGACGGCCGATTCCGTAGATATAAGTTAAACCGATTTCGATTCTCTTATTCTTCGGAAGGTCAACACCAGCTATTCTTGCCATATGTTATTTGCACCTCCAAATAATGCGAAAGGGATTAGCCCTGACGCTGCTTATGCTTAGGGTTTTCGCAGATTACCATGATTCTGCCTTTACGTTTAATAACCTTGCACTTTTCGCAAATAGGTTTTACTGAAGGTCTGACTTTCATTGAAAATACCTCCTTTAGCGGATAGCGGACTTTTTGAAGTCCTGTATAAAATTATTTTACACGCCAGGTGATTCTGCCTTTTGAAAGGTCATACGGTGACATTTCAAGCTTTACCTTGTCACCAGGCACGATTCTGATATAATTCATTCTGAGCTTGCCGGAAACATGAGCAAGAACCTCATGACCGTTTTCAAGCTGAACCTTAAACATTGCATTGGGCAGAGCGTCTGTAACTACGCCCTCTACCTCGATTACATCTTCCTTGGACACTCTCATAACCTCCTTTACTCGTCAACTGCAAGCTGTTTAAGCAGTGTTCTGAGTTTTTTATCAGTTATATCGTTTAAATCAATCATACTGTCTGTCGGGCATATATGCTTTATATTTTTCCTCTTGTCCGAGGCAAGTTTACGGCTTTTGCCGTCTGCAATAAAGCAATATCCGCCTTGTATTTCTGTGACTGCGAATAATTTTCCGCAGTCCCGTCCGGCGGCAGCCCTTACAACTGAGCCTTTGCTTAGCTTNANAATGGNTGCCNTCCGGTCNGGGTTCTGTCAGAATGACGGGACCGTCANGAGTTATTGCGATAGCGTGCNCAAANTGAGCAGATAATNAACCGCTTGTAGTTTTGACGGTCCAGCCGTCCTTCATGACCTTTACATCATCGCCCTTTGCATTAATCATAGGCTCGATGCAGATAGTCATACCGGCAACAAGTCTTGGTCCGTGACCTGCACGTCCCCAGTTCGGAACTTCCGGTGATTCGTGAAGTTCCCTGCCGATACCGTGACCGCAGTAATTTCTTACGATTCCGTAGCCTCGTGAAGCACAATAGACCTCTACAGCATGAGAAATATCTCCGACTCTTGCGCCAACCTGAGCCTGAGCGATTCCCTCATATAGAGACTGCTCTGTAACCTCAAGCAATGCTTTTGCTTCATCAGAAATTTGGCCGACTGGGAAGGTCCAGCAGCTGTCGCCGTTGAAGCCCTTATAAACAGCTCCCGTATCGATGCTTACTATGTCACCTTCTTCAAGTCTGCGATTTGCTNTCGGTATANCGTGAATANCCTCANCGTTTACCGAAATACAGGCGNTTGCAGNAAACCCGTACAAACCCTTGAATCCGGATTTACAGCCATGTTTAGCGAAATAGTCGCCAATAAGCTTATCAACTTCAAGAGTTGACATACCCGGCTTTAATCGTTCACCCGCATAGCGTAATGCGCCGCCGGTTATTCTGCCGGCTTCACGCATTATAGCTAATTCGGACTTTGATTTGATGGTTATACTCATTCAGTTAACTCCCACAGCAGCAAGAGTCAGCTTTGAAGTATCAGCAACCTCTTCCTGTCCGATAACAGTTTCGAGCTTGCCCTGCTTCTCATAGTAATCCTTGAGAGGAGCAGTTTTTTCGTGATAAGTTGCGAGTCTGTCGAGAACAACTTCAGGCTGGTCGTCCTTACGAACGATTGTCTTGTCTCCGCACTTGTCGCATACGCCGTCAACCTTTGAAGGTTTGTATTCGATGTGATATGAAGCACCGCAGCCCTGACATACTCTTCTTCCTGAAACTCTCTGCTTGATTGTTTCATCAGGAACATGAATTTCAATTACCTTGTCAATCTGTATTCCCATAGCGTCAAGAGCCTCTGCCTGCGGAACTGTTCTGGGGAAACCGTCGAGGATAAAACCGTTCTGACAGTCGTCCTCTGCGATTCTTTCCTTAAGGATACCAATTACGATATCGTCGGAAACCAAAGCACCTGCGTCCATAGCAGCCTTAGCCTTAAGACCGTATTCTGTACCGTTCTTTGCAGCTTCACGCAGAATATTTCCTGTTGAAATCTGAGGGATATTAAGAGCATCGGAAACAACCTCTGCCTGTGTACCCTTTCCTGCACCAGGTGCACCTAAAAAGATAAGATTCATAAGTTCAGACCCTCCTTACTTTAAGAAGCCCTTATGATGACGCATCATCATGTGGGATTCAAGTGTACGTGTTGTTTCAAGTGCTACGCTTACAGCAATAAGAACGGTAGTTCCGCCCATTGAAAGCGATGCAAGCTGTGAATCAGCAATAGATATAAATATCGGAATTACAGCAATAATTCCAAGGAAAAACGCACCAACGAGTGTAATCTTCGAGAGAACTCTCTGAATATAGTCAGAAGTGGGCTTACCGGCTCTGATACCGGGAATACCGCCGTTGCTCTGTCTGAGATTATTAGCCATCTCAACCGGATTATACTGAATTGATACATAGAAATAGTTAAATGCGATAATAAGCAGGAAGTAAATCACTGCATAAGACCAGCTGCGTGTGCTGAAGAAATGACAGAAATGGTAATAGAAACCACTTGTCTTTGTAACCGGCTTGAAAAGCTGAATAGTAGCCGGAAGTGACATAAACGACATAGCGAAGATGATAGGCATAACACCGCTCATGCAGACTTTAATCGGAATATGTGACTTCTGTCCGCCGTACTGCTTTCTGCCGACAACACGTTTTGCATACTGAATCGGGATTCTTCTTTCAGCTTCGTTCATGAAAACAACAAAGCCGATTTCAAAAATCATAAATAATAAATATCCGATAGTAACGAATAAATATTTGCTTGGGTCCTGTTTGGTAAGTTTGATAAGCAGACCTGCGTCAGTGGGGAATCTTGCAGCGATACCTGCAAAAAGGATTATAGAAATACCGTTTCCGATACCTTTTTCGCTTACACGGTTGCCCATCCACACTACCAGTAAAGCACCGGCAACGAAACAGGCAATTATTACTGCGGCAGAGAAGTACATCTGCCAGCCCTCTGTATATCTTACAGCATTTACGCCGTCAACATCCATACGTTTAAGCGTGATNTAATAAGCAAACGACATGAACACTGCAAGTGCCATTGCAACGAATGAAGTTATCTTTTCGATTTTCTTGCGTCCTTCCTCGCCCTCGTCACGCAGACGTTCGAGCGGCGGCAGTGCGTAAGTAAGCAGCTGCATGATAATCGACGCATTTATAAATGGGGTAATTGACAGTGAGAATATGGTAGCCTTTGAAAGACCGCCACCTGTCATGGTATTCAGATATTCAAGGAAATTACCTGTTCCCTCTGTATTCAGCTTTACCCATGAACCTACTACGTCAGGGTCAAGGAACGGAACAGTTATTGCACTTCCTAATCTGAATATGATAATCATGAGTAATGTGTAAAGGAGCTTCTTTCGGATTTCGGGAACTCCCCAAGCCTTTTTCAGGGTCTGAAACACAATTACNTCACCTCTGCCTTCCCGCCAGCCTTTTCGATTTTTTCGATAGCGCTCTGTGAGAATTTAGCAGCCTTTACAGTTAATTTTGCAGTAAGCTCACCGTTGCCGAGAATTTTAACTCCGTCATTGATTTTCTTTACAAGTCCGGATGCAACAAGAAGTTCTGTATCTACTACAGTATCGTCCTTGAACTTGTTAAGGTCGGATACGTTTACGATAGCATACTTTGTTGCGAAGATGTTGTTGAAACCTCTCTTAGGGATACGTCTTGCAAGGGGCATCTGTCCACCCTCAAAGCCGATTCTTACACCGCCGCCTGAACGTGCGTTCTGGCCTTTATGACCCTTGCCGGCAGTCTTTCCGTTTCCTGAACCATGACCTCTGCCTACACGCTTTACAGCCTTGTTTGAATCAGGAGCGGGTGTTAACTCGTGAATTTTCATGCTTTTTGCACCTCCTTGTTTTTACGCTTCTGTAACCTCAATGAGGTGTGAAATCTTGTTGATTTTGCCCTTTGTCTGCTCATTGTCGGGCTGTGTGGTTACGTCACCGATTTTCTTGAGACCGAGTGACTGAGCAGTAGCAATCTGGTCTTTTTTTCTGCCGATGAGGCTCTTGACGAGCTTTATTTCCTTTGCCATAGTTACTGCCTCCTTAGCCTAAAATTTCCTTAACAGTCTTGCCTCTCTTTGCAGCAACTTCCTTAGCAGAAGTGCATGATGTAAGACCGTTAATTGTAGCTCTTACCACGTTGCAGGGATTATTTGAACGAAGTGACTTTGTTCTGATATCCTTGATACCTGCAACCTCGATTACAGCACGGACAGGACCGCCTGCAATAACACCTGTACCAGGTGCAGCCGGCTTCATAAGAACTCTGCCTGCACCAAATGCACCGACGATTTCGTGAGGAATTGTAGTTCCCTTAAGCGGAATCTTGACAAGGTTCTTCTTAGCGTCCTCGATACCCTTGCGGATAGCGTCCGGAACTTCACCGGACTTACCGAGACCGAAGCCTACAGTACNGTTGCCGTCGCCGNCTACAACGAGTGCGGAGAACTTCATGATACGTNCGNCNTTAACAGTCTTTGATACACGGTTGATAGCAACAACCTTTTCAACGAGTTCAGGAGCCTGTGTTTCAATATTTGCCATTGTTTTACCTCCCTCTTAGAACTTTAATCCGTTTTCACGTGCGCCGTCAGCGAGTTCCTTGACACGTCCGTGGTAAAGGTAGCCGCCTCTGTCGAAAACAACTTCTGTAATACCCTTGTCAGCGGCATTCTTTGCAATCATTTCGCCGACCTTGCGGGCACCTTCAACGTTTCCGCCGTTACCCTCAAAAGCTTTATCCATGCTTGATGCAGAAGCAAGAGTAACGCCGTTTACATCGTCGATAATCTGAGCATAAATATGCTTTGATGAACGGAACACATTGAGACGGGGACGCTCAGGAGTACCGGAGATTTTTGCACGTACTCTGCGGTGTCTCTTTAATCTTGCCTTATTGCTGTCAAATTTCTTAATCATAGCAATTTGCTCCTTTTAATTACTTCTTGCCCTTACCGGACTTACCTTCCTTGCGGATAATACGTTCGCCGGCATATCTGATACCCTTGCCCTTATATGGCTCAGGTGGACGCTTTTCACGTACTTCAGCTGCAAACTGACCTACAGCCTGCTTGTCGATACCGCTTACTATTATCTTGTTAGGCTGAGGAACTTCAAGCTTGATAGCCTCTGTTTCCTCAATAACAACGGGGTGTGAATAACCAAGGCTGAGAGTAACTTTAGTACCCTGCTTGGCTGCACGGTAGCCGACACCCTCGNTTTCNAGNGTCTTTGNNTATNCGTTTNTAACACCCTCAACCATGTTAGCGATGAGAGTTCTTGTAAGACCGTGAAGTGAACGATGCTTCTTGTTGTCACTCGGTCTTGTAACGTTTATTACACCTTCAGCAACCTCGATGCCGAGTTCTGTGCTGAACTGTCTTGTAAGTTCGCCCTTGGGTCCCTTTACAGTGATAAGGTTGTTATCATTCTTAACCTCTACACCTGCGGGAACTGCTATAGGCATTCTGCCGATTCTTGACATTACGAGTTCCTCCTTACCAGATGTATGCGAGAACTTCACCGCCGACATTAAGCTCTCTTGCTTTCTTGTCGGTAACAATTCCCTTTGAAGTTGAAACGATTGCTATACCCAGACCCTTTCTTACCTTGGGCATATCTGCACAGCTTGAGTAGATACGCAGACCGGGCTTTGAAACTCTTCTGAGTCCTGTTATAACCGGTGACTTGTTGTCGCCGTATTTGAGCGTGATTCTGATAACACCCTGCTTACCGTNCTCAATGAGCTTGNAGTCCTTCACATAGCNCTNGTCAACGAGAANCTGTGTGATGTCCTTCTTAACTCTTGNAGCGGGAACGTCAACTGTGGCGTGCTTTGCAGTATTCGCATTGCGAATTCTTGTTAAAAGATCTGCTATTGTATCAGTGATTTGCATGCCGAATGACCTCCTTATTGTATTTTACCAGCTTGCCTTTTTAACACCAGGTATCTGACCGTCGTGAGCAAGTTCTCTGAAGCAGATACGGCAGATGCCGAACTTTCTGAGATATGCGTGTGGTCTGCCACAAATCTTGCATCTGTTGTATGCTCTTGTGGAATACTTGGGAGTTCTCTGCTGCTTGTTAATCATTGCCTTCTTAGCCATATTAAAACCTCCCTGATTACTTGATGAACGGAGCGCCCAGAAGTGTCAGGAGCTCTTTAGCCTCTTCATCAGTGTTAGCTGTTGTGATGAAGTTGATATCCATACCTCTTACCTTATCGATTTTATCGTATTCGATTTCAGGGAAGATGAGCTGTTCCTTAATACCTGTTGAGTAGTTGCCCTTGCCGTCGAAAGAATTTCCGTTGATACCTCTGAAGTCACGAACACGGGGGAAAGCCACATTGAAGAGCTTATCCACAAANNCATNNANCTTTTCNNTTCTGAGTGNAACCTTAACGCCTNTCGNCATTCCCTCACGGAGCTTGAAGTTAGCGACCGACTTCTTGGCTCTGCATACTACCGGCTTCTGACCTGTAATAGCAGCAAGGTCAGTCATGATAGCGTCGATAACCTTAGCGTTGTCCTTAGCCTCACCAGCACCGACATTGATAACAACCTTGTCGAGCTTCGGAATCTGCATAACGCTCTTGTAGCCGAACTTCTTCATGAGTGCAGGAGCAACGTCGCTAACGTAATAATCCTTTAATCTTGCCATTGTCGTTTCTCCTTTATATTATTCAAAAGACTTTCCGCACTTCTTGCAAGCACGGAGCTTCTTGCCGTCCTCAATAACGTGACCTACTCTTGTAGGCTTGTTGCACTTGGGACAAACGAGCTGAACCTTTGAAGCGTAAACAGGAGCTTCTGTTCTTACGATTCCGCCCTTTTCGCCCATTCTTGTAGGCTTTACGTGCTTGGTAATCATGTTGATACCCTCAACGATTACCTTGTCTTCCTTGGGGCTTACTTCAAGAACCTTACCGCTCTTTCTGTCGCCCTTGCTGTCGTACTTATCCTCGTACTTACCGGTGAGAAGGATAACAGTGTCACCGGTTTTAACGTGTACTTTGCTCATAATCGAATGACACCTCCATTAAAGAACTTCCGGAGCAAGGCTGAGAATCTTTGTATATTCCTTTTCACGCAGTTCCTTGGCAACTGGTCCAAAGATACGTGTGCCTTTCGGGTTCTTGTCTTCCTTGATAATAACAGCAGCGTTCTCATCGAAACGGATATAAGTACCGTCTTCTCTTCTGAGACCCTTTGCTGAACGAACGATAACTGCCTTTACAACATCGCCCTTCTTTACAACGCCTCCGGGTGTTGCTTTCTTAACGGAAGCAACTACTACATCGCCGATATTTGCATATCTTCTGCGTGTACCTCCCAGAACTCTGATACACATAAGTTCCTTAGCACCTGTGTTATCAGCGACTTTAAGATAAGTCTGCATCTGTATCACAGCGAGTTCCTCCTTTCAAGCTTAAAAGCTTCTATAAAAATTACTTAGCCTTTTCAATGATAGTTGTAACACGCCATCTCTTGTCCTTGGAAAGCGGACGTGTTTCCATAACTTCAACACGGTCGCCGATTCTGCACTCATTGTTTTCATCGTGAGCCTTGAGCTTGACGGTACGCTTAATGATTTTCTTATAAAGCGGGTGTTTAACGTTATCAACGATAGCAACTACGACGGTTTTATCCATCTTATCGCTTACAACCTTACCTACTCTTGTTTTTCTAAGGTTTCTCTCAGTAGACATTAGCTAAATCCTCCCTTTCTTACTGCTCTGCATTAAGTTCTGCTGCACGCAGAGTTGTCTTAATGCGGGCAATATCCTTCTTTACAGCCTTTAAACGTGCTGTATTGTCAAGCTGGTTGATTGCAAGCTGAAAGCGGAGCGCAAAAAGCTCTTCCTTTAAGCTTGTGAGCTTTTCGTTCAGCTCATCAACAGACATTTCTCTGATTTCTGATGCCTTCATTACTGCTCCACCTCCTGCTCTGCTTTAGTAACGAACTTGCACTTGATAGGAAGCTTGTGCATAGCAAGACGCATAGCTTCTCTTGCGGTTTCCTCCGGAACTCCGTTGATTTCAAAAAGAACTCTGCCGGGCTTGACTACTGCAACCCAGTATTCCGGTGAACCCTTACCTGAACCCATTCGGGTTTCAGCAGGCTTTTCTGTGATAGGCTTATCAGGGAATATCTTAATCCATACCTGACCGCCTCTCTTTATATAACGTGTCATAGCGATACGGGCAGACTCAATCTGGTTGGAAGTAATCCAAGCAGGTTCAAGTGCCTGAAGACCGAAATCACCATAAGTCACCTTATTGCCTCTGTATGCTTTACCTTTCAGACGTCCTCTGTGGACTCTGCGGTACTTAACTCTTTTTGGAAGCAGCATTACTGGTTACCTCCTTCTTTTCTTGAATCACGGTTGAAATTTCTTCCGCCACGTCTGTTGCCGTCACGTCTGTCATCACGGCGACGACGGTCATTGTTTCTGGAATCATTCTTTCTTTCAACCTTTTCTCTCTTTTCGGCAGCCTTAGCAGCGTCGCCCTTGAGAACTTCGCCCTTGTAAATCCAAACCTTTACACCGAGCTTACCATAGGTTGTATCAGCTTCAGCAAAACCGTAGTCGATATCAGCACGGATTGTCTGGAGCGGAATAGTACCTTCGTGATAGCTTTCACTTCTTGCGATTTCAGCTCCGGCAAGTCTGCCTGAAACCTTAACCTTGATACCCTTTGCACCAAGACGCATTGTTCTGCCGATTGACTGCTTCATAGCTCTTCTGAAAGATACTCTGTTTTCAAGGTCAAGAGCAATCTTTTCAGCAACAAGCTGAGCGTCCATGTCAGGCTGCTTTACTTCCACGATGTTGATAAACACCTGCTTATTCATCATCTTTTCAAGCTGAGCTCTGAGCTTTTCGATTTCTGCACCGCCTCTGCCGATAACAATACCGGGCTTAGCACAGTGAATGTGGATTCTTACCTTGTCGGCGAAACGCTCGATTTCGATTCTGGGAACACCAGCAGCATATAAATTCTTCTTAATGAAGTTACGAACGTTGTAGTCTTCAACGAGGTTACAGCCGAACTCTGCCTTATTGGCATACCAGCGAGAATCCCAATCCTTAATAACGCCGACACGAAGACCGTGCGGATTAACCTTCTGTCCCATTAATCAGACCTCCTTGGGATTATTCTTTTTCTTTAAGAACAACTGTGATGTGTGATGTTCTCTTTAAAATTCTGTATGCTCTGCCCTGTGCTCTCGGCATGATTCTCTTCATTACAGGACCGGGCGTTACAAAACACTCGGATACAACGAGATTATCTCTGTCCATGCTGAAATTGTTTTCAGCGTTTGCCTGAGCGGACTTTACAAGCTTTGAAACGATAGGACTTGCAGCCTTCGGANTCAAATCCAAAGTAGCTAANGNAATATCNACANGCNTGNTNCTGATANGNTCAAGAACNATCTNTACTTTTCTGGGTGATATGCNANCATTTCTTAAATANGCTCTTGCTNNCNTCTGAACTCCTCCTTCCGCTTATTTCTTACCGTTGTTAGATGTCTTTGAACCGGCATGACCCTTATAGGTTCTTGTAGGTGCGAACTCACCGAGCTTATGACCTACCATATCTTCTGTAACATATACCGGAACGTGCTTGCGTCCGTCATGAACAGCGAATGTATGACCCACGAAATCAGGGAAAATTGTTGAAGAACGGCTCCAAGTCTTGAGAACCTTCTTTTCTCCTGCCTCGTTCATAGCCACAACTCTCTTAAGAAGAACCTCCTGGACATAAGGTCCCTTTTTAATGCTTCTGCTCATTAATCAGTTCCTCCTTTCAGATTACTTGCCGTTGCGGCGTTTTACGATGAACTTATCTGTTCTGTTATGAGTTTTACGTGTCTTGTAACCGAGTGCGGGCTTGCCCCACGGAGTTACAGGTCCGGGACGNCNAACAGGTGATTTACCTTCACCNCCGCCGTGTGGGTGGNCACATGGGTTNANTACAGNACCTNTNACAGTAGNTCTCCAACCCATATTACGAACTCTGCCAGCCTTACCGTAATTTACGTTTTCATGGTCGATATTTGAAACCTGACCGATAGCAGCCTTACAGCCAATCGGAACTTTTCTCATTTCGCCAGAGGGAAGTCTGATAAGAGCGTATGCACCTTCCTTACCCATAAGCTGAGCCTGATTTCCTGCACTTCTTACAAGCTGTGCGCCCTTGCCGGGATAAAGCTCGATAGCGTGGATAAATGTACCAACAGGGATATCTTCGAGCTTAAGAGCGTTACCGGGCTTGATATCAGCCTCAGAACCAGACTCAATCTTGTCGCCAACTTTAAGACCGTTAGGAGCAAGAATGTATCTCTTTTCGCCGTCCTCGTACTGAACAAGAGCGATGAAAGCACTTCTGTTGGGGTCATATTCGAGTGTAAGAACTGTAGCAACTACATTGTCCTTATCACGCTTGAAATCGATAACACGGTATTTTCTTCTGTTACCGCCGCCTCTGTGGCGTACTGTAATTCTGCCGTAGCTGTTTCTTCCCGACTTCTTCTTCATCGGTTCGAGAAGGCTTTTCTCCGGCTCAACCTTTGACAGAACCGAGTAATCAGTAACAGTCATCTGACGTCTCGACGGTGTCGTAGGCTTGTAGCTTTTAATAGCCATTTATTTCACTCCTTAAAAAATGCGTTTTTTGCGGGAGCATTACTCCCATACCATTGGTTTTAATTAAACCATACCCTCAAAGAATTCAATAGCCTTTGAATCTTCTGTAAGAGTAACGATAGCCTTTTTCCAGTCAGCAGTCTTTCCGTAGAATCTGCCTACTCGCTTCATCTTTCCGTTGCAGTTAAGTGTGTTTACCTTAGCAACCTTAACGCCGAAAAGAACTTCAACAGCCTTTCTGATTTCAGACTTGTTAGCGTCTTTAGCTACCTTAAAGGTGTACTTTCCTGCCTGAAGGTCGTCCATACTTCTTTCAGTGATAACAGGCTTCAGAATGATATCCTGTGGTGCTTTCATTATGCGTACACCTCCTCGATTTTTCCTACAGCATTCTTTACAACAATGAACTTGTCGTAGTTGAGAATGTCATATACGTTAAGAGTGTTTACAGCGGCTGTCTTTACGCCGGGAATATTTGCTGCACTCTTGACAACCTTTGCGTCAGCCTCTGCTGTAACGATAAGAGCCTTGCCCTCAACGCCGAGAGCCTTGAGCATTTCAACAACAGTTTTTGTCTTGTAGCTGTCAAGTGTAAGAGAATCAAGAACGATGAGATTATTGTCAAGAACCTTAGTAGAAAGAGCGGACTTCATAGCGAGTCTCTTTACTTTCTTGTTAAGGGAGTAACTGTAATCTCTGGGCTTCGGTCCGAGAGCAACACCACCGTGTGTCCACTGCGGAGCTCTTGTTGAACCCTGTCTTGCGTGACCTGTTCCCTTTTGTCTCCAGGGCTTTCTTCCGCCGCCGCTTACTTCTGTTCTTGTAAGAGTGGACTGTGTACCCTGTCTCTGATTAGCGAGGTAGTTAACAACCATAGCGTGCATAACAGCCTCGTTTGGAGTAATTCCGAAAACATTGTCGTTAAGCTCTGTTTCGGAAACCTGCTTACCTGTCATATCAAATACTGAAATTGTTGACATATCTGTTTCCTCCTTCCTTAAGCCTTAACGCTGTCTACGATATAAACAATACCGCCCTTCGGACCCGGAATTGCGCCTTTGATAGCGATAAGATTGTTTTCTGCGTCTATTTTAACTATTTCGAGATTCTGAACAGTAACCTGCTCTGCACCCATGTGACCAGCCATACCCTTGCCCTTGTAGATTCTTGAAGGGGAAGAACAAGCACCCATAGAACCTGCCTGTCTGTGAACAGGACCTGTACCGTGAGTTTCCTTAAGTCTGTGCTGGTTGTGACGCTTGATAGCACCTGCGAAACCTTTACCCTTGCTGATGCCAACAACGTCAACTGCTTCGCCTGCTGCGAAAGTATCAGCCTTAACGATATCGCCTACATTGAGAGTATCGCAGTCATCAAGTCTAAATTCCTTGAGAGTTTTTTTGCAAGCAACGTCTGCCTTGTCAAAATGACCTTTCATAGGCTTGTTAACTCTCTGAACCTTAACGTNACCATAGCCGAGCTGANGTGCTNCATNGCCGTCGTTTTCAACGGTTTTCTTCTNAACGACAANACACNNACCGGCTTCTACTACTGTTACAGGAACAACTTTTCCTGCTTCGTCGAAAATCTGTGTCATACCGATTTTCTTACCGATAATGCCTTTCTGCATTTTCATTTCCTCCTGATAGGTTATTGGTTGAATAAATCAACTTGACCGGCGGATTACCGCCATTCCGTTTCCCGAACGGTAATTTTCAGCGTAATGCAAGTTAATTACTTAACTTCCATAACAACGTCTACGCCTGCGGGGATTTCAAGCTTGTCAAGAGCAGCTGTAGTCTTTTCTGTAGGACGGATAACGTCTACAAGTCTCTTGTGAGTTCTCATTTCAAACTGCTCACGGCTGTCCTTATACTTATGAACTGCACGGAGAATAGTAACAACTTCCTTATCGGTAGGGAGCGGGATAGGACCTGAAACTCTCGCACCGCTTCTCTTAGCTGCTTCTACGATTTTAGCTGCTGCAATATCAACAGTAGCATGGTCGTAGCCCTTAATCTTGAATCTGATTTTTTCATTGACTGCCATTTATTTCGCCTCCTTGGATAAAATTACGGGGGCGGAGAAACAACTCTCCATCTGGGACTTCACACGTCGCCGTGTGTTTCGCACATCATCTGACAAAAAAAGCCGAAAAACAAACAATGTTTTCCGGTAATCAGGAACGTGTAAGCACAAAAAGAGCATAATACTGCACATACACAAAAATGTGCAGACTAAAACCACAAACTGTGTTCAATATCCCAATCGCCCGGTTTCAAATCGGACATACTCCACGGAAATTACCTGACAAACCGCCAGCAACCTTCCGCTTCCTCGCATATCTTCTCGCAGTCAGTGTACATACTAAATACTGTACACTCAACGTATATTATCATATCATATTTTTTCAGATAATGCAACTATTTACAGAAAAAATCATGTAAACTTTTGATTAATAAAAAAATTTTTTTAATTATATACTACAAAGAAATACAGGCACGTTACCTCTCCGTGTAACGCACCTGTATTCAGAGAATAGTCAGGAAGATATTGTTTCAGTATTTTNCNTTGATTTTATTTCCCTTATAAGACACTTTATNCCATATTCGCAGAAATTGTACACATTATGAATAACTAAGGCACACAAAAGCGAAAGCAGGAAATTCTTGCCTATTATCTCAAACGAATGAGTCCACCTTTCATAAACGTCGGNNTATTTTCCATTGAATTCAACATAATATTTATTATCAAATACGTATGAAATCATATAAAGGGCAAGAGTTGTTCCGGAAATCTGACGCAGAATAAATTTTACTATTTTGTTCTTTGTAGTTATATCGAACAGAAGCATAAAAATCAGTACTGCAATAAGAAAAACGGGGTAAGTTCCGTAATCATTGAAATGCCATGAAACGAATCTCTGATTTTCATCGATATTCTTAATGGACTGACTATAGGTGCTTTTTGTGATAAACCATGTAACTCCGGCAAGAGCCGCAAAAATAATGAGTTTGTTTCTGATACAGCGTTTCGGAGGATATTCACGTATAAATGCACCTGCAAAATAATATGCAAGAGGCCATGCACCATTAAGATAATCAGGCAGAAGTCTTATCTGATTGGTTCTGTCAAAGCCGATATAAAGACTTCTTGCAAATATTGTAAGTGCAGCAACAGTAAATACAAGTATAAACTTCTGTCCCTTTGTCTGTAAACCGTTGAAAGCAAGGTTAATAAAAGGTATACAGAGGAAAATGGAAATATAATAGTTTATATACCAGCCGTAATTTGCGTTGTTGAACTCCAGAAATCCCTTAAGGACTTTCCATGGGTCACTGAAATCCGTTCCGAAATGTTCATGATTGAATTTCATGCATATTAGGCTTACAATTATATATATTACTATAATCTTTATAAGACCAAGATAATATTTTCCGCTGAACTTTTTGTTTTTCATAAGATACCCTGTAGATATCATGAAAAGAGGAACACACGTATACGAAATCCACCTCAGTGCAATAGGGAGCATGAACTTTTCACTTGTAACCGGTTCGTAGTACATACCGTCATAAAGATACGTATGAATACACACTACCATGAATACCGCAAGTATCTTTACTATGTCGATTCCGGCATAATAGGGTTTCACGGGCGGTGGGGGTGATTGTACAACTTCGGCTACAGCTTCAATTTTTTCGTTGGCATCTTCAGTTTTCTCATTTGAAGTTTTGACAGCACGAGCTTGTTGTGCTCTTATTGATTTTTTCTTGCTCAAAATAAATTACCTCCATATTTTTTTAGCATTATATAAAATGCCAATAATATTATATATCAAAAAAATAGATTAGTCAATATCATATTCAGGACATCACGCAAATCAATTTTGTTGATTAAATAATTTGTTTTGTCTGCTTTAACCTCGTTTTGGATTATTTTAATATGTTTTTCAGATTATTTTAGTACGGTCGAAGTGACAAAATCATCAAAAATACTCACGCAAATTTAATAAAATTTTGAAAATTGATTTGCGTGCAGGACATACCCAGACAGAATTTTACAGATTTATGAAATTATATTTATTTCATTCATAAATCAGAGAGGCAGTACATAAAAACTTATGAGAACTTGGAAATAAAATGGAAAACCGGAAAAATCTATCTGATATATAAGGTTATCATTTGAATGGATATGTCCTGAAACTCCCCCTTTCGTCTATTAGACGGACATACAATAAATTTCTCTTAATTATTCAGGAAAAAAATTCAAAATACGTGATTTTACACAAACAGTCTCTAATTTATTTGTACATAATATCTTAATATATTCTAATCTCTTGACATTATCAATTATTCATGGTAAACTTTTTTAGTAAATAGCTTTGAATCCGATGTGAAAAAAGCATACAATTTCATAGAAAAAGGAGAATCCCGATTATGTCAGAAAAAAAAATCCCATACAAAATATATCTTGAAGAAAGTGAAATGCCTAAGCAGTGGTATAATGTCCGTGCAGATATGAAGAAAAAACCTGCTCCGCTCCTCAATCCTGCCACAAATCAGCCTATGACCGCAGAAGAACTTTCACACGTTTTCTGTGATGAACTCGTAAAGCAGGAACTCAACGAAACAGACCGCTTTATTGACATTCCCGAAGAAATTCAGGAATTTTACAGAATGTACCGTCCTGCTCCGCTTGTAAGAGCATACTGTCTTGAAAAGAAACTGGGTACTCCTGCAAAAATTTACTATAAATTCGAGGGAAACAACACCAGTGGAAGTCATAAGCTCAATTCTGCAATTGCTCAGGCTTACTATGCAAAACAGCAGGGTCTGAAAGGCGTTACCACTGAAACCGGTGCAGGTCAGTGGGGTACGGCACTTTCAATGGCTTGCTCATATTTTGACCTCGACTGTAAAGTTTATATGGTTAAATGTTCATATCAACAGAAACCTTTCCGCCGTGAAGTTATGAGGACTTACGGTGCAGACGTTACACCGTCGCCGTCGAATACTACAGAAATCGGCAGAAAAATTCTTGCTGAATTTCCTGATACAAACGGAAGTCTCGGCTGTGCAATCTCCGAAGCAGTTGAAGCAGCAACTTCTCAGGAAGGATACAGATACGTTCTCGGAAGCGTTCTCTCTCAGGTACTTTTACACCAGTCTGTAATCGGCATGGAGTGTAAAACTGCAATGGACAAATACGGCATAACACCTGATATTATCATAGGCTGTGCCGGTGGCGGTTCTAACCTCGGCGGACTTATTTCACCGTTCATGGGTGAAAAGCTCAGAGGTGAAAAAGACTACAGGTTTATCGCCGTTGAACCTGCGTCATGCCCAAGTCTTACAAGAGGAGTTTACGCATATGATTTCTGCGATACAGGAAAGGTTTGTCCGCTTCAGAAAATGTACACTCTCGGCAGTGGATTCATGCCGTCCGCAAACCACGCTGGCGGTCTCAGATACCACGGCATGAGTTCAATTCTTTCAGAACTCTATGACGAGGGTCTTATGGAAGCAATTTCCGTTGAACAGACAGAAGTTTTCAAGGCTGCACAGCAGTTCGCAAGAGTAGAAGGAATCCTCCCCGCTCCTGAAAGCAGCCACGCTATAAAGGCGGCTATTGACGAGGCTATGAAGTGCAAGGAAACAGGCGAGGAAAAAACTATCCTTTTTGGACTTACCGGAACAGGTTACTTTGATATGTATGCTTACTGTGCTTACAACGATGGCAATATGAGCGACTATATCCCGACAGACGAGGAATTACAGAAATCTTTTGATACTCTGCCGAAAGTTGACTGATATAAATAAAAAGGGACATCAGATGATGTCCTTTTTTTATTAATATTTTTCACGGGTACGGGCAATTTTTTCCTCACTGCGTTTTATGAGATTGAGAAGTGACGACGAATATTGTGCATAATCTTTTTGCAGGGTTGCAGTAGTTATGTAAAGCGTATCGAAATTATCAACACAGTCATTTCCGTCGAGGGCTATACCGCTTGATGCGGCTTTTATATTTGATTCACTCATTGCTACAATTGCATTTGCACTGTCGTTTGCTGTGACTTTGGGAATACGGAAAAGTTTCTGGTCGTTGTGTGGATTTGCGTTATATACAATGCGGAAAAGTTTATAAACCGTAAGCATAAGATAAGTGGAAACCTCTTTTATAAGGGTAATGCTGTTGGCTTTCTGTGCAAGACTGAAAAGCAGACTGATTGAATTATTTATAATACGTCTGTTGAAATTTATAATCTCCGGTGACGGCATTTTCATTTTATTGTTGCCGTCGTCGTCGGGAATATCTTCAATAGTAATATTTTTTCCACCGGGTTCGGGAGTTCTTCCGAGGAGATAATCGCACGAAACGTTATAATAATCAGCTATTTTAACGAGAAAATTCAGTCCGCACTCACGTATTCCCTTTTCATAATGTGAAAGCAGAGCCTGTGAAATACCGAGGTCGCTCGCAGCCTGTTTCTGACTTATATGTCTTTCTTTCCGCTGTAAAGTAATAATTCTTGCAAAATCCGAATTCATTTATGTAGCCTCCTAAAATAATAACTAAAACCAATCCAAGTACTATTATAATACAAAATGTATAATATGTAAATATGCAGAAATATGAAATAATTCACTTTATTCTGACATAATTTTCATTATATTTGCCAACAGTTAGAAAATAACGTATATTTTTTATGCAGATTGCATATACGGAAACAAAGACATTCATATCTGTACAAGGTTTTTAAAGCCGTACTTGACAAAGTATACATAAAACAGTATAATAATTAAATATAAACATCACGAAAGGAAAAGACTGAATGAAAGGTTACAGAATAAGTGTTATCCGTCACGGTATGACCGAAGCAAACGAAAAAGGTATATATATCGGAAAAACAGACCTTCCGCTTTCACCCAGAGGTGCAGCGGAAATTGCTTCCAAAATGGACGAATTTGATTATCCGGCTGTTCACAGGGTATATTCCTCACCTCTTAAAAGATGTACCGAAACGGCTGATATACTTTTTCCCGAAACGGAAATTAAAACTGTTGATGACCTGCGTGAGCTTGATTTCGGCGACTTTGAAAACAAAAGCGTTGAAGAACTTCTGAACAATGACGACTACAGAAAATGGCTTAAAGGTGGAAAAGATTCACGTTCACCAAACGGCGAAAGCCTTGAGGAAATGACAGCAAGAACTTACAAGGCTCTGCACAACATCATAATTGACATGATGAACGACGGTATAACACATAGTGCAATGATTACCCATGCCGGAATAATATCAAATATGCTTTCATGTTTCGGACTGCCGAAATATGACCCGAAAACACTTAACGCACCGTTCGGCGAGGGTTTTGATATTATAGTAACTGCACAGATGTGGCTTAATTCTCAGGCGTTTGAAATACTGGGCTACTGTCCTTACGATAAGATTTACGAAGAATACAATTACTGAAATCATGTATATTTTCCTGATTTTGTTACATAATACTTCTGAATACGTCCGGAGGTGCAGTAATGAAATTAAGGGAAGTTATAAGATATTCAAAAGATTTGCTTAAAAAACGCCGTATCAGTACAATGATTATATGTCTGCTTCCGTTATCGTCGGAACTTTTTTTCCGGTTTGCAGAAGCGACCGTATATAGTCTTGTTCTGTATTTCGGCGACATAAATCCCGTTTCACTGTTCAGCGGAGAAAATCCGTTGCAGATTTTAACGGCGGTTTCAAGTTCAGTATTAAGATGGTTTGTCGGTTCACCGCTGATTTATGCGGTATCGTTCAGACTTTGTGAAGTCTGCTATGAAAACAGAACACATCGGTTTACAACGCTTTCGGAAATATTACTTAACGGAAAAAACTTCCGCCGAAGCCTTGCGGTGTCCCTTTGGACGAAAATAATCGGAGTTGTTACACTTGTCCCTGCCGGAATCTGTGGAATGACAGCTTATTATTTTATCGTAAACGGAAAAACCACAAATGACCTTTTCATTACGGTTCATGCAATTGTCTTTACAGTAGTTTCGCTGTTTCTGTGGCTGAACGTCAGAATAACAATGATGACCGTACCTTTTCTTATGGCACATTTTCCGAATAAAAGCGTTTTCCGGCTTGTATGCTGTTCATTCCGGTTCATGAGAGGCAGACACACTGATATACTGAAACTTTTTGCATCGTATATACTGCCCATGATGACCATTGTTTCCATTCCGTATCTGATACCGGAAGTCATGATGGCATTTTCACTCAGCATTTCCATTTATATAAGAGAGGACGACTATTCTGAAAGAGTTAAAATTAATTGTAGAAGAAACAAAGCCAATGACTCTGCAAAAATTCCTTACCGCAAAAAAAGGCGTTTCACAGCGATTGCTAAAAAAGCTGAAACGGCAGGATTCAGGGATAACCTGTAACGGAAATCATATCCGCAGTATTGATACGGTAAAAAAAGGTGATGTAATTATTCTGAAAATTGAGGACACCAGTCTGCTTGAACCGAATCCGTCGCTTGAAGTTCCTGTAGCATTTGAAAACGAAAACCTGATTATATTCGACAAATCCGGCGGTATGCCTGTCCACCCGTCGATAAAGCATCAGGGCGATACTCTTGGAAACTTTTTTGCATCACTCTATCCGGACATGACTTTCAGACCCGTCAACCGTCTTGACCGTGACACTTCCGGTCTTTGCGTAATTGCAAAAAGTGCATATTCCGCAAATCTGTTGCAAAACTGCTGTCAGAAAGTATATTTTGCAGTAGTACACGGAATTACGGAAGAATCCGGAACTATAAACGCTCCTATTGCCCGTGAGCGTGAGTCGATAATACTCAGGTGTGTGCGTGAGGACGGCAGAAATGCCGTAACTCACTATAAAAGAATTGCTTTCAATGAAAAATATTCACTTCTTGAAATACATCTTGAAACAGGACGCACTCATCAGATACGTGTGCATTTCTCCCACATCGGACACGCTCTTGCAGGTGACGACCTGTACGGTGGTAAATGCGACGATATTTCAAGACAGGCTCTACACTGCGGTATAATGACATTTACAGAACCTGTCTCAAAGGAAATTATTACCGTAAAATCGGATTTCCCCGATGATATAAAAAATTTAATGAAATGGAGTTAAATAACTATGGAAAAAATCGCAAGCTTTCAGGTAGACCATACAAAATTCAGTGTTGGTATGTACATATCAAGAATTGACGGTGACATTGTAACTTATGATATAAGAATGGTAAAGCCTAACGGTGGTGTCTATATATCAAACCCGTCACTTCATACCATTGAGCATATTTTTGCGACATTTGCAAGAAATTCAGAGTTCAGCAAAAATATTGTATACGTAGGACCTATGGGTTGCAGAACCGGCTTTTATCTCCTTACAAGAGGTATGTCCGACACCGACGCTATAAATCTTGTTCGTGACGCATATAAATATATTTCGGAATATGAGGGCGAAATAATGGGCTGTTCTGTCGTAGAGTGCGGAAACTACCTTGAACATGACCTCGAATCAGCTCAAAAAGACGTTCTGCCCCTGCTGGAAAAACTCAAGGACTACACTCCCGAAATGCTTGACTATTCATGGCACTTTAACAAAAACTGAAAATGAACAGTAAAATTACAGCGTTTTTTTCTGAACTCGGTTTCAGCACTGTAAAAGTATTTACCACCATGTTTCACGGAATTATAAAAAGTGCAGGATTCGTATTTCTCGCAGTATGGAGTTTTATTTTTTCGTTATGGGTCGGAATCAAATGGCTTTTCAGGGAATTTACTGATTCTTTCCGCAGTCGTGTGAAAATCTCAAAGGAATTACAGCAGGAAATACACAAAGCACGAAAAGACGGAGATTCTGCCCGTAAAAAAGCAGTAATCAGATTTGCAGGTTCGTTTATTTTCGGAGAAAACGGCGTACTTTATACGGCTTTCAACTATATAATGCCTGTTTTGTCTGTGACATTTCTGATATGTATAATAAAATACGGTTCAGGACTTGAATACGGTATAAACGTTGAATATAATGGTACTGAACTCGGCATTATTCACGATGAAAGTGAATATGAAACCGCTGCACGTGAAGTCATGAAAAGAATATCAGGAACAGACGGCAATATTAATCTTTCCGCAAAACTATCGCTCAGGATTATTTCAGACAGCGACAGAACTATAACTTATGCACAGCTTGCCAATAAAATTCTTTCCGCATCTGATGAAGAACTTACAGAAGCATACGGAATATACATAGACGATGAATTTATAGGTGCAGTAAAGGATAAAACACCCGTTCAGGACGCATTGAATGAAAAACTTCTGTCATATAACGTCAGCGGTAACGTAAGGGACGTATCGTATCAGAACAAAATTGAATATCGCAAGGGCATTTATCTCACTGAAAGTATTATGACCGAAAAAGACGCATCTGCACTGCTTACGTCCTCAAAATTCCATAAAAGTGCTTATATAGCAAAAGACGGTGATACACCTGCAATAATATGTCAGAAATACAACATGAACCTTGAAGAATTTAAAATCCTTAATCCTAATATTAAGGACAAATGCCGGACTGGTCAGATAATAAACGTAATGGAACAGGAAAGTTATCTGCCGATACAGTACATACGTGAAATGAATATCACTTCATTTCTTGACTACGAAACGGTAGAAATAGAAACAAGCAGTCTGAACGTCGGCAAGAAAGCACTTCTTGTCAAAGGTGAAAAGGGTGAAAAAGTAAGCAAAGCCGCAGTCACATATGTAAACGGTATAGAACATTCAAGAAAAATTCTAAGCAGTGAAATAACAAAACAGCCTGTTGTTGAGCAGATAGGAATCGGAACTTATTCAGCACGTCCGGACAGTCCCGACACGATTCTTACCGGTACAGGAGAATTTGGCTGGCCTGTTGACGGCGGCTGGATAAGCGATGTTTTTATAAGTGACCGTAATCATTGCGGTCTTGACATTGCCGCCGATATGGGTACAAAAATTTATGCCGCCGGAACAGGTGTTGTTGTTTCTGCCGGCTGGAATCCGAGCGGTTACGGTTATGTTGTGATGATTGACCACCTTGACGGACATCAAACTGTATATGCCCACATGAGTGCGGTACTCGTCAATGAAGAACAGGTTGTCGGCAAAGGTCAGCTTATCGGTGAAGTAGGTTCTACCGGCGATTCGACCGGTCCGCACTGTCATTTTGAAGTACGCTACATGGGTATATGTTACGACCCTGCTTCATATCTCAATACAATTGATATGCCAGAAGATGATAAAAAGAACAAAAACGGGTGAACATATATGTTCACCCGATATTTTTTATTAACTTATTCAGCTGTAACTGTTTCAGAGGATTCAATAATATTTCCGTCCGCATCTGTTTCAACAGGCGTAAGAACAACTTGATTCTGCTGTGACTGATAATTATCCATGAAACCCTTATAATCAAAAGAAGTAAATTCGTCTACCTTTTTAAGATAAATCTCCATACCGCTCTCAGAATCGACATCAACAAGATAATCACCGTCAAGAGTAAACGGCACAGTTTTTCCGTCAGGACTTACAATTTCAATTTCTGTTTCACTTATCATGCCCCATGTATAATCAAAATTATCTTCTTCGGTAGCTATTTCCATAAGTGAATCAGACATACCTACTGTACCGTCTTCCATAACATCATACTGGTATACCGCATATACAGGCATACCCACAATGTCAGCCATTTCTTCGCCGTTAATTATAATCTTTTCACATTCCCACTTGCCGAGAAAAGCGGTCGGGTCTGCGTCGTCAAGATATTCATGAGATGTATTCTGAATTTCGTCTGTCGGTTCAGACTCAGAATCAGAACTTTCTTCCGTTGTTTCTTCTTCCGCTGATGATTCTGTTTCGTCCTGAACAGAAACAGATACATCGTCTGAAACGGAACTTTCATCTTTCTTTTCGTCACCGCATGATGTGAATACACAGGTCATAGCTGTGCAGGCAACTAAAAGTGCAGATAATTTTTTCATAATAATTCTCCTTAACATTACCTATGATTATTCACCGTTGATTGCCGGAACAGTTAACAGCAAAACCAGTTTTTTCATTATTCAGCAAGAGTTGCTGTTTCTTCAGAATCAGAAGTTTCATCTTCATCATCTGTAACCCATACGCCGTCATTTTCGTCATCTGATGTTTCTTCGCCGAGTTCAAAACTGTTCATAAAGCTTTCAAAATCAAAAGGTGTAAATTCGTCAACCTTAACAAGATAAATCTGTTCATCATAATCTTCTTCAGTACCTACGAGATAATCGCCGTCAATAGTGAGAAGCATAGCGTCTCCGTCCCCATTCACGATTTCCATTTCTGTATCACTCACCATACCCCATGTATAAGTGATAGCTTCTTCTGAATCGCTGAATTCAGCAAATGTATCTGCCATACTTGCGGTATTGTCGTCCTTTATATCAAGCT
>WFLZ01000233.1 GCA_009177225.1 Clostridia bacterium | reverse complement strand
AAACGCAAAGGGGAACCGTAATATTGCAGATGAAGAACGGAGACGGCAGATATGGCAGAAAAGAAGACAGAGCTGCAGAAGAAAATAATGATTCTGGGTGCAAGCGCGCTTCAGGTTCCGGCTATCAGAAAAGCGAAAGAATTGGGGTATCAGATTATTCTTGTGGATTATGATGAGAATGCGGTAGGTTTTCAGTTAGCTGATGTAAAGCTTGTGGTGAGTACACTGGATCAGGAGGAGGTATATCGTCAGGCATTGCGTTATTGTCCGGATGTAATTATTACTTCTACCAGCGACGGTCCTGTGAGAACTGCGGCTTATGTGAATGAAAGGCTGGGAAAGCAGCCTGATTTGTCGGCGATGTTTCATAGTAATCACTGACCTTTTTCATATTTGCGTTTTCTTTATCAAACTTGCTGATATTAAATATAAAAATGCGAACTTTGCTTTGAAGTGAGGGCAGCGGTTTTCCTCTGTAATCGTCACCTGTAATAATTTCAGGCGGATTTGGAAAACAACTCAATCCTCTAAATACATACTTCGGATTATTTGGGTCACCAAAATCACGCTGTAACTTATCGTAAATAGTCGTGTTATAGGCAACGACGAAGAAATTTCTGATATTATGTTTGGTGTACAGATATGTAATAAACGCACCCATAAGACGAGTTTTACCAACACCCGTAGCAAGAGCGAATGTCAGTGACATAAAATCACGCTCGAAATTTGTGCAAATCGGGTAAAGTTTATTTATGGTTTCAAGGGCTGAATCGAGATTCATGCCTTTTTTCAAATCAACGTTACAAAGGATATTATCGAGGATTTCGAGAGATTTTTTCTGTGGCTTACGGAGTGACATAACACCGCTGATATATTCAGGGGTGTACATTGGAAAATCGTTATGCATCGCAGTCCTCCTCATCTTCATAAACAGGCGGATGAATGATATTCAGGCTGTAGTCGGACTTGTCAAATTCACAGCGTTCAAGCAGCATTTGCGGTATTTTCTTGATTGCAATATGCGGATTTGACTTTTCCAGACCTTTCTCAAAAGAACAGCAGGCAATTACAAGATACTCGTTATCTTCCATACTTGCGGCAATTGAATCAAGGTATGCGACTGTCAGATGACGTGTTGTGACAAAGAGATAAGAATTTTCATTTCCCTTAGACTGTTTCCAGAAGTACTCCGCATCAGGCTGATATGTAAAGCCCTCATGGAGAGCCATAGCCGCCGCAAGCATATCAGGGCTGTAAGCGGGATTTATTATAAATGCGTCAAAATCGTCCTTGTTTATGAGTGTAGGTGCAAGCTCATAGAAACGGTATCCGCCGCCGCCCGTCCAGTTCACAGATTTTGAGATTCCGCCCTTGTCCTCTCCCGAAATGACCATATCAAGCCTTTTCTTGCAGTGCGTATATGCGTGTTCACCCATTTCAATACCGATATATCTACGTCCCATTTTGTGAGCAACTGCACAGGTTGTGCCACTTCCGAGAAAGCTGTCAAGCACCAAATCACCTTCATTTGTGGCAAGAGTTAAAACACGTTCAATCAGTCTTTCGGGTTTAGGCGTTGCGAATACAGACTCAGAATTGAAAATTTTTACTTCTTCACGTGCTTCATGATTATGTCCAACTTCATCAAATCTCCATAAAGTTCTTGATGGAACACCTTGCTTTTTTAAATCGCACAGAAATGTTTTTCTCGCTGGTATAGCCTTACCATCTTTGCCAAACCATATCTCATCGTTTTCGTCCATTTTTCTCAACGTATCTACCGAAAAACGTGAAAAAGTTCCCGGCGGTGGTGTAAAAACAACACCATTTTTAAAGGTATATGAAAAACTTGCTGATTGTGCAGAACCACTTTTAGCGTGGAGAGGTGTTGCTTTCCATGGTCCTTTAGGATGATTATCCGGATTTTTATATGCCTTATTCATTTCTTCTGTTCTGGGAAGTAAATTTGGTCTCCATATTTCTTTATGTTTTGCATAAACAAGTATAAAGTCATGATTGTCAGAAAGCCATGTTGAATCATTCGCTACAGTATACTTTTTTTCCCATATTACTGTGCTGATAAAATTATGTCTGCCAAAAATCTCATCACATAACACTTTAAGATAATGTCCCTCGTCATCGTCAATACTAATCCAGATAGAGCCGTCTTCCGCAAGCAGATTCATTAAAATTTCAAGTCTTGGGCGCATTAAATTAAGCCATTGGCTATGCTCTAAATTGTCGTCATATTGTTCAAAGGCAGAGCCTGTATTATATGGAGGGTCTATGTAGATGCATTTAACTTTGCCTGTATAGTTCTTTTCAAGAGCTTTAAGTGCAAGTAGATTATCACCGTGAATAAGCATATTGTCTGTATCCTGAACGTTTCCAATGTTGGAAAGTTCAGGTTTTTCTATCAGAAGGCGTGGTTCAATTCGGATTTCCTGCTCCTTGCCATGCCATGTAAGTTCAAGTTTATTGCTCATGTTTACCTCAATTCTTAAATAAGTTTTGTGTAAGCATAATACATCTTTTTATGCTTTATAGTTTTTCAAAAATCCATATCTTCCTTTCTTTTCATCTTTAGTAAATTCAATTAAATGTGCTTTACTGTAATCAACATTTTCGGGAATATCATTTTCAATAATAATAATCTGATTTTCACCACAGTTTTCAATCAGATAGCGGAAAAGAGCCTCTTTCATTCCATCTGTGATTTTTTCGCTATCGGATATTTCTATCTTTTTTTCTTTTAATGACAATATCGGTGAGTCAAGAAAAAGAAAATGTATTGCATATTTGCCATTTTCTTCAAGCGATTTCATAAAAGAAAAAAGCAGAATTGTATTCAAAAAAGCTCTATAACCCTTACCATGTGAAGATTTATGCTTTCCGTTTATAATTGCATCCATCGAGTTAATACTGATGCTTCCAGTTGTAAAATTTGGATATTCACAAGCTTTTACAATATCTGCAAAAGTATCGCTCATTTTTTGCCATGTGTTTTTTTCCATATACTGTTTGGCAAGTTTTACAGAAAATTCAGGATTTTCATCATCACTTTCGCATTCGTTGACAGCAGCTTCAGCATCAAGTTCTTTTGAAAACATTTCAAACGCATATACATTCTGTTGAACTGCCATAATTTCAAGATAATTATCTTTTGTAACTTTCAGATTTTCTGCTTTCGGCTTAAGTTTTTTTAGATGATTCAGTATCTCATCATATTGCGCAGAAAGTATTTCAAGCTCTGCTTCAAGCTGTACAATTTCATCAGCCACATCTTTTTCAACTTCTTGTAAATCCTGCAACTGCAATTTCACACGTTTCAATTCTATGGAAGTTGCTTCTGCAAATGATTCAGAATGTTCAAGCTGTTCGTGCATTTCGCTTTCACAAAACGGACATTTTGTAATCCTTCGGATGTTTACAGCTTTTTTATCTCCATCAGCAATAAAATTAAGACGCTTTATATCGGATAAATATTGCGTATGAAGTGCCTTGTATCGTCCGCTTAAAACACGTGCTTCCTGTAATCTGGATTTAACTGAAAGAATACTTGACATATATTGGTGGCTTTTTTCTTTTAATTCAGAGATTTCTCGGTCAATTTCAAAAATTTCTGTTATGATTTCATTCAGCTTGTTTTCAATATCAACATCACCAAGTTCAAGCAATTTCTGTCTGGCTTCTTCATGCCGTTCTGTTAAGTTTTTGACTTTTTCACGAAGATATTTTATAACGCCTTTTTTCTGCAATGCCTTTTTATTCTTATCTTCAGTGCTTTCAATCGGCACAAGTTCGCTGTAATCCTTTCCGGAAAATAAAAACAGCAAAATCATAAAATCGAAAATAGCTTTTTTGAAATTTGGATTATAAAACACTTCTTTTGCCTGAAAAATATGATCTTCATCTAAAAAGAAAAGATGAAAGAACGAACGCAATGTTAAATTAGTTTGTTTAAAATCCTTATTTGAAATTAATTTATATTCCTCGTCTATTCCAAACAACTTAAGAAGTAAGGACTGGTATTCTTCTTTTTTATATTCTTTAGTCAGATAGTTATTAAGAGTAGTTTCAATATATACTTTGCTATCTCCACGATCTATAGGTTCATCATTCTTAGTTCCATCAACTATTTTTCTTTTAACAGTTATTTTTTCTCCATCATCATTTTCAAAACATATAGCTACAGCATCATAACCTGTATCTGCTCTTGTAAACGGAGCTCCATTACTACAGAACATAAAATCAATACATTTCATAATATATGATTTACCAGTATCTGAAGGTCCATGGATTATATTCACACCTTTTTCAAAGGTAATTGTTGAATCCTGTACACCACTACCTGTTGCGGTAATTGATGTTATATAAAACCGTTTCATTACAACGACTCCTTCAAAGATTTTGCTGAAACAGCATTAATTTGAGATATAATTTCGATTTCAGATTTTCCGATTATGGCATTTACTACTTTTTTTGCTGTTTCACGATATTGTACTGCATACTCACTGCTTAGTGATTCACTTAGATTCTTTCCTGTTTCAGTAATCTGATAAACAATTCCTGCTTTTGTAGGAATCGGAGTTACAAGACCGTATAATGCCATTTCTCTCAAAACTTTATAAACCAGTGAACGTCTTGAAACAAACTCGCTGAATTTGTATTGGTTGTCACCATTTAAATCATTGTCAGATAAATTAAAAACTTTACCATAAACAGATAAAAAGTCAGCTGCATATAGCATATCCGCATTCTGTGGCTCATTGAAAACAGAAATAATAAGAATAAGTCGGAGTTCATTTTCAAAAATACTGTTAAATATTTTCTGCATTATTTTTCACCCATCCATCTAATATTTGTAAATTAATGAGGAAATGACACGCTCCTCTGCGTTCTCCATTGCCTATCCATGCTGTCTCATGTGAAACAATGAATTTGTCAGTACGAGCCTGCATTGCTTTGTCCAGAACGGACATCAGACGTTCATAACCAGTAGGATATATTTCCTCATATGTATCGATAATCCAATCATAGATTTCTGAAAGAAAAATATTGAAGTATTCATCTTCCGTATCATCATATATGTCTCTTGTTCCTCTGTGAAGTGCTTCTGTTTCAAAATAATATCGTCTTTCTCTAATAAATTTGTTATTATAAAAAGGCTTTGTTTTTAAGTCATCAACTGTTAACTCGGGAACATTAATTTTTTGAGCAAATGCCTGTAGCATAGCCTCAATATACCTATGCTCATATTCACTGATTTCATCTGGAATCGGTATAGTAGGTAATTTACGAAGTTTATGATTCGAAGATTTATCAGATTTTGTTGACTTATCAATAACAGTCTCAATAATAGAGTTGTCGTTTTTATCATTAACAGGAAATTCTATTATTGAAACTGTTATTTTTTTATCAAGTTGAATATTAAGTGTGGATTTAAAACGTCGCTTATTTCCAGTTTTTTCTCCTAAAAAATCAAGTGTACCTACACCATTACAGTTGACTTCGCGTCTGTTTTTTAATATATAATGCAGAACACCTATTAAAAATGGCTGAAAATAAAAATGTGATATTTTTCGCATTTCTTCTTTTGTTTTAGAAGTACCATCATTTCCGATATAAAAAATATCAGTTTCAAGAATTTTCTCATCATGAAAGATAATATACAGTAAAACTTGTACCAACCATTCTTTTTTTGCCAAATCAATACGTTTGTCAGTAAAATCTGTGATTCTTTTCAAAACATTATGAAAGTCATTCCGGACAGCGTTATCAAAACTATCACAAAACGGAGCTTCATTAAAAGGTACATTGACCGAGCCTTTACTTTTACACGCTTTATATAGAGATATATCTTTTGCAGCACTTATTGATTCGGTTCCTTTAATTGCAAATAATAAGTCCTGCATAACATCTGTAGCTGAATGCTTATCACAATTACCTGCAAGATGTTTTCTTGCTGAATTTCGCATAGGTTTCATCTCATCTAAAAGGAAACAGAATACTCCACCACATAGGAAAAGATTAATAGATTCTGACATGAAAACACCCTCTCAAAAAAGAAACTGAAGAAAAGAAATTGCTATTGACAGAAATTGAAGAAAATATATGATAAAAACACCAAGGACATACAACATCCTAAAACTTAAATTCTTATTCCTCATTATATCACATATTTCATAAAAATGCAACATATTCAGAGAAAAAAGTTAGTTTCTTTAGGCTAAATCAAAACGTATTTATTTTTTTGTAACGTGCAAATCGTTATATATAAGCAGGGAGACGATGGTTTTCTTCACATATTCCGTTGACAGTTAAGCAAAACACATCTTGGTTTAAGTATGCGCTTTGGTACAAAAAGACGAATTTTTCATTTATAGGGGTTCGTTTTTCCTTATTTTTTCGCTAATATATAGAGGAACATTTACGTGGATGATTAACAGCTTCCACATAAATTCCATGTAATAAAATTTAATTCTTACGCCTGAATTACGTAATAGGGCTTAGGATACAACATTGAGTCATTTGCCGAAAGGCAGATGTAACGACTTGTAGTACCCTTGGCTTTTTGCGCACTTTTCAGGCAGCGAGGTCATGCGATGCACAGTCGTGTGACCTCGTTTGTTGTATCCTCGCCCGGAAAGGATACAACATGAATTCACATATCACATTAAAAGAACTGCTTGGACTTGTTCCTGAAAAAACAGTCGGCAGAGCACCTTCGGTCAAGAAAATCAGAGCCACTGGAATACCGGTTGCAGTCAGCATGGACGGAAATGCCGTTTGTTACTCCAACGGCTTTATCTGTTATACTTCGGTTTCCGGCACTACTGTTTTTCCGATTCGTAAGTGCAAAGGGTATACATATGATTCCAGTCAAAAGAAAAACATCAAAAAATTTTCCGAATGCGAAATGCTGGAATTTGAATGGTACATAGCTGTAATGATGTACGGAGAAAGCCGTTCAGAACATAATCAGGAATGCCGGGAACGCTGTCACCGCTATGAATTTGATGAAGGCGATGAGGACGGCATCGAGGGTATTGCAGACAGTCATAAATTGGAAATTGATGACTCATTTCTTGAATTGTGCAGCTGTCTTTCAGAACGTCAGCGTACAATGATTGTTTATAGTTTTGCGTATGGATATACACATGAGGAAATTGCAGAAATTCTTAAAGTTAAGAGAACGACAGTAACAAATACTATTGCAAATGCACTAAAATCAATCAAAAGATTTGTGCAAAGTGACGGAATTTAAAACTCGAATAGACAATTTGGCTCTTGTACTTTCTTTACATCGGGAGGAGGTGAGAACTATGCAGGTAATCGTATCCGAACGTGAATGCCTTGATGTGGCACATCTTATGAAACTCACTGCCGAACGTCAGGATATTCCGTTGCAGTACGGTATGCTCATGAAAAGAGGAGCTTCGCTTCTGATACAGCTTTCGGCGATGTGTACCATGCTTTCGGCACTCACAAACAACAGGAAAAATAACGGAGGTAACGAAAATGAATGATTTAATCAATGTTTCTTATGAGAACGAACGCCCGACGGTTATGGGCAGAGAACTGCACGAGGTACTCGAAATCAAGACTCGCTACAATGACTGGTTTAACCGTATGAAAGAGTACGGATTTACCGAAAATACGGACTTCATAGCTNTNNCNCAAAAAAGNGCAACAGCTNAGGGNAANATCACAACGTACACCGACCACCAGCTTACAATCGAAATGGCTAAGGAAATCTGCATGATTCAAAGAACAGAAATCNGCAAAAAGTGCCGTNAGTACTTCCTTGAANTCGAANGCAGATGGAACAGCCCAGAAGCAGTTATGGCGAGAGCACTTAAGTTTGCAGAACATCAGCTTTCGCTCGTAAAATCGGAAAATATCAGACTTCTTGACACCGTAGCAGTGCAGACACAGCAGATTGCAGAATTGAAACCGAAAGCAAGCTACTACGATGTTGTTCTTGCCTGCTCCGATTTACTTCCGATTTCACATATCAGTAAGGATTATGGCTGGTCGGCTCGCAGAATGAATGAGTGGCTTTACAGCAAGGGTGTTCAGTACAAGCAGGGCAAGATATGGCTTTTGTATCAGAAGTATGCACAATTGGGTTATACAAGTACCAAAACTCATGNTCATAACGGAAATGACGGTCAGCCGCANACAACNGTGCATACATACTGGACGCAGAAAGGTCGTCTTTTCATTTACGAACTTATGAAAAAGGACGGTTATCTTCCGAAAATTGAGGAGGACTTGAAATGAAACTTTATGAAATTGATGATGCAATTCTTGCGTGTGCTGATGCTGAAATCGGCGAAATCATCGATGAGGACAAGCTGAATGCACTGCTCATGGAGCGTGACAAAAAGTGCGAATGTGTGGGAGTGTGGATTAAAAATCTTGAATCGCTTGTAAAAGCACTCAAAGATGAAGAAGATACGCTTAAAAAGCGTCGTGAGACCGCTTCCAGAAAGGCAGAAGCACTCAAAAAATGGCTCGCTGATGCAGTTGATTATCAGAAATTCGAAACAGCAAAAGTTATCGTGACGTTCAGAAAATCCACTGCAACAGAAGTCGATGCCGAAAAACTGCCGAAGAAATGGTTTGTCAGGAAAATTACTCTTACACCCGACAAAACAGCTATAAAATCAGCAATTCTTGCAGGGCAGAAAATCAAGGGAGCAAGCCTTGTTGAACGTCAGAATATTCAAATCAAGTAAGGAGGCAGACTTATGGCATTTCAGAAAGTTCAAAGAAAATCGGCAAAAATGCGTGTTGCTCTTGCAGGTCCGAGCGGAGCAGGAAAAACCCTCTCTGCTCTCTACCTCGCATATGGAGTAACGCAGGACTGGGGAAAAATCGCCCTCATTGATACNGAACACGGCAGAGGTCAGTTCTNTGNAAACCGCNNTGACCTCGNAGTTGGTGNGTATCNCTATCAANAACTCACACCGCCGTTCACCGCTGAACGCTACATCGCAATTGCAAAAGAAGCTCAAAAGGCAGTCGGCACGGACGGAGTGGTGATAATCGACAGTTTTTCTCATGCGTGGGAGGGCGAGGGCGGTGTTCTCGACTTCAAAGAAAGTATCGAACAGCAGGCTGGCAAGAATTCGTTTACAGCGTGGAATGATGCGGGTAAAAAGCAGAATATGCTGATAAATTCACTGCTGTCGCTTGACTGTCATGTGATTGTGACAATGCGTACAAAAATGGCATACACAATGGAACAGAACGAACGTGGAAAGACCGTCCCCGTGAAGATAGGACTTGCTCCGGTTCAGCGTGAGAATACGGAGTATGAGTTTGATTTGGTGCTGAATATCGTCCGAAACCATATCGCAATTGTATCAAAGGATACGACTTTTCTCGATAACTGGAACGGTGTAATTACTCCCGAACTTGGTGCTTCTCTCAGTGACTGGCTTGCGAACGGTGTAGAACCGAATCGCTGTGCAGACTGTGGACTGGTCATTACGGGGAACTCTAAAAAAACAGCCGACGAAATTGCACACTTGCTCGAAAAAGGTCACGCTAAGCGTGGCGGCGGACGTGTGGCTGCAGTTCCACATATTGCCCCTGCCGAGGAAAACGGCGCAGATTTATTGGAATCTCTCATTGAAAAGGAGCTGTCATGAGCTACGAGGATATTAACGAAATGATGCTTGAAATGGGACTTCCTTTCGCTTATCATCACTTTGCGGAGGGCGAAAGTCCTAAGCCTCCTTTTCTGATTTTTCTGTCACCGGGAGAGAATACTTTTTCAGCGGACAACAGGATGTATTTCAGTTTTAAAAAGCTGAATATTGAGCTGTATACCGATGAAAAATCTCCCGATACAGAGGCGGAAATTGAAGCTGTTCTGCGGCATCATCATATTTTTTACAACAAAACCGAAATATGGATTGAGAGTGAAAAACTCTATGAAGTCCTGTACGAAATGGAGGTATAAGCTATGGCTTTGAAAAAGAATAAGGTCAAGTTCGGCTTGAACAAGGTGCACTGGGCTAAGATTACAGCGTGGTCTGATGACGGTGTTCCGACATTTGCAACGCCTGTGAGGATTCCCGGTGCGGTATCGCTTTCCATCGATGCCAACGGCGAAAATGAGAATTTTTTTGCCGATAACACTGTGTATTACGTCATCAACAACAACGCAGGCTACACCGGTGACCTTGAAATCGCCCTGATCACCACAGATTTTGCAACGGAAATCCTCGGCGAAATTCAAGACACAAAGGGCGTTCTTGTGGAGCGTAACGATGCCGAAACATCGCAGTTTGCACTGCTTTTTGAGTTCAACGGAGACAAAAATCACATCCGCCATGTCCTTTACTGCTGCACCGCAAGCCGTCCGAAAACGGAATCATCTACAACTGAGGAAAGCACGGAGGTCAAGACGGAAACGCTCTCCCTCAAAGCATCCGCACTTCCTGACGGTCTGGTTAAATCGAAAACCTGTGAGAATACGGACGAAACCACCTACAACAACTGGTACAAATCCGTGTATATTCCGACATTTACAACGGCTGCTAAGACGACCACAAAAACAACATCTTAACGGAGGTACAACATGGCTATCAAGAAAAATATTACTGTTGACGGTATTGAAGTTCCGTTTAAGGCGAGTGCTGCTGTGCCTCGCCTTTATCGTCTGAAATTTCACAGGGATATATACAAGGATTTCGCCGCATTGCAGACAAATGTCAAAGAGGGTGACGAGGAAAACTCCACGCTTGATATCGAAAGTCTGGAGGTCTTTGAAAATATAGCTTTCATCATGGCGAAGCACGCCGACCCTGAGAACGTTCCCGATAATCCTGATGACTTTTTGGAGCCGCTCAATACGTCCAGCATTTCAGAGATCCTTCCGCAGCTTGTCGAACTGTGGGCATTGCATACAGCTACCCAGGTAGGATCTAA
>WFLZ01000047.1 GCA_009177225.1 Clostridia bacterium | reverse complement strand
TCAATTGACAGTGAATTTTTCAGACGGTGGTCAGTAAATTCCTGAAATGAAATTTTGTTTAAAATTCCGGTGAGCTGGTCGATATGTGCTTTTGTGTCAAGCTGTGAAACAACGTTGCGGACGGGTTCGGTTAGCTTTACCGAAAGCTGTATGCTTAAAAGTACCGAAAGCAGAACGGCGACAAGTGCAGCCATGTATATATAGTACTGCATTTCATTTTTTTCCCTGAGAATGATTTTTGTCGGTATGGAACATATAACATACCATTCTTCTCCGCATGAATTTATTGTGATAAGATAATTGTTGTCCATTAATGTTGCGGAAGTTCGTCCGGAAATGTGTTCCATAATATCAGCAGGGAGAACTTTTCCGACCTCGTTATTGACAGAGGAATAAATAATATTGGAATTATGATTTATAAGCCTTATGTTCATATCACTGAGTGTTTCGGGATTGTCAAAGACGCTTTCAAGTTCGGTAGTATAGAATGAGATGACGAGAACAGCGTTGTCATGGATTTTTTTTACATAATAAATACGTTTGAAATCATCATTATAACCGGCAGACCAGCCGTCACGGGTTCTTTTACGTGTAATCATGGAATTAAGGTCTGAAAACAGATTTTTCCCGAAAAGATTGACAGTGCCGTTTGAAATTTTTCCTACAGTATGATTATTGCTGTAAACAATGCCGTAATCAACAAAGTTTTCCATAATGCACAGGCTGTAAAGCTTATCAGAAATGATTTTTTCAGTGTTCAACGCTTCATATTCGTCGTTATTTTCATCAGTTGCATCATATGTATAGGCTTCCTCAGCGGCAAAAGCAAGCGTTCCGATAGTCTCCATACGTGAAAGATAGCTGTCCATATTCAGCTTCATCTGAACATTCAGCGACGAAGCCATTGAACTTACTTTATCTTTCAACACACTGTCTGTTTTCTTGACAGCAATGACGGAAACAAAAATAATTGCAACAATTACAATGAAAGTGTACCCGATAATCATGGACATTTTCAGATGATTTATGTTTCTTATGCTGGGCGTACTTCTTTCCTGACGTATCATTTTTTNCTCCTTTTTAAATATAATCANACTTATTATANNANTTTNTGANNTGGAAATCAATATATTGTATGTANANGCGAATTTGACAAAATAAACAAAAATAAGCTTAATAATTGGGAAGAATTTTTAGTTGACAAAATCCGACAGTTGTGATATAATGAAAAAGCTGTCGAACGGGAGCGAAGAAAAAGTTTCAGAGGAATGATTTTGGACTTTGGGAAACAAGTTTGCAGAAATTCATCTGAAAAGATTGGAAAAAGGCTTGACAAAAACGCTCGGACGTGATATAATGTTTAAGTTGTCCACTGG
>WFLZ01000244.1 GCA_009177225.1 Clostridia bacterium | reverse complement strand
TTGAAGTTATAAAGCAGAGAGGACCTGTTGCAACGTGTAAGGGTCTTGCGTCTGTTGGCGGTGAAAAGGCTGTTTCATGTGAAATAACCTGTGTTGTTGCTGATAATAAATAAAGGAGCAGACGATGTTCAGAAAAATTTTGATTGCCAACAGGGGAGAAATTGCCGTGCGTATAATAAGGGCGTGCCGTGAACTTGGTGTCCGCTGTGTTGCTGTTTATTCGACCGCCGACAGAAATTCTCTCCATGCTCAGATTGCCGACGAGGCTGTTTGCATTGGACCTCCTGCAACGAAAGACAGCTATCTGAATATGAATGCAATTATTCAGGCTGCTCTTAACTGCGGTGCGGAAGCTATTCACCCCGGTTTCGGATTTCTTTCGGAAAACGCTGAATTTGCACGTCTCTGTGAAAAAAGCGGAATAGTTTTTATCGGTCCTTCATATAACTCAATAGAAATGCTCGGAAACAAGGCGGCTGCTAAGGAAACTATGAAAAATGCCGGAGTTCCTGTAATTCCCGGCTCGGAAGGTGCTGTTTCGTCTGTTGAGGAAGCAAGGGAAGTTGCCGAAAAAGCGGGATATCCGATACTTGTCAAAGCATCGGCAGGCGGCGGCGGTCGTGGAATAAGACGTGTTGACAAACCCGAAGAACTTGAATCGCAGATGGAAGCCGCACAGCGTGAGGCAAAGAATTATTTCGGTGACGACGCTGTATATATAGAAAAATTTCTTATCAATCCGCATCATGTTGAAATACAGATTATTGCAGACCAGATGGGAAACTGTGTCTATCTCGGTGAACGTGACTGTTCCATGCAGAGAAGAAACCAGAAAGTTATTGAGGAATGTCCCAGCCCGATAGTTAACGCTGTACTCCGTGAAAAAATGGGTAAAGCTGCTGTTACTGCCGCAAAGCAGTGCGGATATTACAACGCCGGTACTATTGAGTTTCTTGTGGACGAAAACCGTGATTTCTATTTCATGGAAATGAATACACGTATTCAGGTTGAACATCCCATTACAGAAGAAGTAACAGGTGTTGACCTTGTAAAGTCGCAGATTGAAATTGCTGCAGGAATGCCACTCAGTGTAAAGCAGGAAGATATAAAAATTACTGGTCATGCAATTGAGTGCAGAATAAATGCGGAAAATCCTGACCTTGATTTCCGTCCCTCTCCGGGAACTATTACAGCTCTTTATATGCCGGGTGGTCCGGGAATAAGAATTGACGGTGCTGTTTATCAGGGTTACACGATTACACCCTACTACGATTCGATGATAAGCAAGCTTATTGCTCACGGTTCGGACAGAGACGACGCTATAAGAAAAATGAAATGGGCTTTGTCGGAATTTATCGTTGACGGTGTTGACACAAATATAGATTTTCATCTTGAAATTATAAAACAGCCGGATTTCAAAAACGGCACGTATGACATCGGTTTCCTTAACAGGTACATGGAAAAACATAAAAAGAACTAAACACGAATTGTGGTGAAATAAATGTTTGAAGATTTTTTTAAGGTTGTAAAAAAGCGTTTCAATGACGGCAGTGACGAGGACGAACGTGAAACGGTCAAATGTCCGAGGTGTCAGAGCAGTGTGATTCTTGAACGTTACGAGGAACTCCACAGGGTTTGTCCGAACTGCAATTATCACGGCAGACTTTCGGCTAAGGAACGTATCGCCATTACTGTTGACAAGAACAGCTTTAAGGAGCTTGATGCCGATATGGTCAGCGGAAATCCTATTGATTTCCCTGATTATCCTGAAAAACAGCAGGAACTGCGTGAAAAGACGGGTCTGAAAGACTCTGTTGTTACAGGTACGGCTACAATAAAAGGCTCTCCTGCCGTTGTGGGTATCATGGATTCACATTATATGATGGCTTCTATGGGAAGTGTTGCAGGTGAAAAGATTACCCGTGCTTTTGAGTATGCAACGGAAAATTCACTGCCTGTTATTATGTTCACTGCTTCGGGCGGTGCAAGAATGCAGGAAGGTATTGTTTCACTTATGCAGATGGCAAAGACTTCCGGTGCGGTGAAACTCCACAGCGACAACGGCGGTCTTTACATAACGGTTATGACCGACCCTACTACAGGTGGTGTTACGGCAAGTTTTGCGTCTCTCGGCGACATAATAATTGCCGAACCTAAAGTTTTAATAGGCTTTGCGGGCAGACGTGTTATTGAGAGTACTATAAAGCAGAAACTTCCCGACGATTTTCAGCTTGCGGAATTTCAGCACGAAAAAGGTTTTGTGGACATGATTGTTGAACGCAGAAAAATGAGGAGTACTCTTTCACATCTGCTTAAACTTCACGGCTATTATCCGCAGGAAAAGGAGGTCTGAACTATGGACGAGAAAAAAACTGCGTGGGAACGCATACAGATTGTTCACGCAAAGGGCAGACCGACTATAAATGACTATATTCCCCTTATATTTACCGACTTCTACGAAATGCACGGCGACAGGCTATATGGCGATGACAAGGCTGTTCTCGGTGGTATTGCAAGGCTCAACAATATTCCTGTGACGGTCATTGCTCAGGTCAAGGGACGTGACATAAATGAAAACAAGTCATGCAATTTTGCAATGCCACACCCAGAGGGTTACAGAAAGGCTCTCCGTCTTGCAAGACAGGCTGAAAAATTCCACAGACCTATTATCTGCTTTATTGATACTCCCGGAGCATTCTGCGGAGTTGCTGCCGAAGAACGTGGACAGGGTGAGGCAATCGCCAAAAATATTGCCGAGTTCATGACTATACGTACACCTATAATTTCCATAGTTCTCGGAGAGGCAGGAAGCGGAGGTGCTTTGGCACTTGGTGTGTGCGACGAACTCGCTATGCTGGAAAATGCACAGTACTCTGTTTTGTCGCCAAGAGGGTTCGCAAGTATTCTTTGGAAAGACGCTTCCCGTGAACAGGAAGCAAGCGAAGTTATGCGTATTACCGCCGAAGATATGGTGAATCTTGGCGTTGCGGAAACCATTATTGAAGAACCCCTCGGAGGCGCACATAACGATTTAGACAAAATTTCAGAAAATATCNAGGAANATTTGTCACATAAAATTCCNGAAAAATGCAAAAAAGATANTGNCGNTTNGCTGAAAGAACNTTNTNCTAAATTTAGAANAANNNGNGCAGTTCACAGAATGNGCCGNTNTTTAACTCCGNTNTACATNTCGGACATAAAATATTATAGGAGGAAATAACAATGATTTTTGACAAACTCAAGGATATTATTGTAGAACAGCTCGGCGTTGAAGAAGACGCTGTTACTCTTACAGCTAATATTCAGGACGACCTCGGTGCAGATTCTCTTGACGTTGTTGACCTTATCACTACTATTGAAGATGAGTTCGACATCTCAATCCCCGATGAAGCTGTTGAGGAAATCAAGACTGTAGGCGATATTGCTGCTTACATCGAAAAAAATTCCGACGCTGAATAAGCAAAGCAAAAAAATCCTCTGACTTTCAGTCAGGGGATTTTTTTCATTAGTTTTAACAAATTTATGATATGAAAATTTTCTTGCAATCGTCCGGATAACATGATATAATATTAATCAGAGACTTTTTCTTCGTCGTGTATCTTACGGCAGAAAGGATATTATGAAAAAAATAACCATTATTACCGGACACTATGGCAGCGGAAAGACTAATCTTGCCGTCAATCTTGCCATGCAGGCTCACCGTGAGGGAAAGTCTGCCGCAGTCGTTGACCTCGATATAGTAAATCCTTATTTCCGTACTGCTGATTTTAAAAATCTCTTTGAGGAAAATAATATCAGGCTTATTGCTCCCGATTTTGCAAACAGCAATCTTGATATTCCGTCAATACAGTTTGACCTTGAACAGATTGCTAAAAGTGAGAACTGCCTGATTATTGACGTGGGCGGAGACGATGCCGGAGCGGTTGCACTTGGACGTTATGCAGAGGCTCTTTCAGCTTACGGAAATGATGTTGATATGTTCTATGTTATCAATCAGAGGCGTTATCTTACGGCAACGCCTGATGAAACTGTTTCACTGATGTACGAAATAGAAAATGCGTCACGAATGAAACATACTGCCATTGTCAATAACACTAATCTCGGAAACGAAACTACTCTTGAAATCGTAGAGGGTTCAGAAGAATTTGCTTCAGAGGTTTCCGAAAAAACAGGTCTGCCGGTTGTGTTTACGACGTTTCCGGAAGAATGTGCCGAACTTACGGAAAATCCCGACGCTTATCCCGTTAAAGTCTATGTAAAACCGGTATGGGAAATCTGATTATATGAAAGGAGCTGATTGAATGGCTAAAATGACAGTTGTTACTGAACGCTGTAAGGGCTGTGGACTTTGTGCTACTGCCTGTCCTAAAAAAATCGTTTCACTTCAAAAGGAAAAACGTAATAAAAAAGGCTATTTTTATGCTGTCTGTACAGATGACAATGCTTGTATAGGCTGTGCAATGTGCGGAATTATGTGTCCGGACTGTGCAATTATCGTTGAAAAATAATCGAAAGGAGCTTTTTGCTTTGGAAAGAAATCTTATGAAAGGTAATGAGGCTCTCGCTGAAGCTGCTATCCGTGCAGGCTGCAAATGTTTCTTCGGCTACCCCATTACTCCACAGACTGAACTTGCCGCTTATATGGCTAAACGTATGCACAAAGCCGGCGGTGTGTTTTTACAGGCGGAATCTGAAATTGCTGCTGTAAATATGGTTCTCGGTGCAGCGTCAACGGGTGTGCGTGCAATGACTTCATCTTCTTCACCCGGAGTTTCTCTCAAAAGTGAGGGAATTTCGTATCTTGCAGGTTCTGACCTTCCTGCTGTCATTATAAACGTACAGAGAGGCGGTCCAGGTCTGGGAGGTATACAGCCCTCACAGGCTGACTACTGGCAGGCTACAAAGGCTCTCGGTCATGGTGACTTCCATCTTCTTGTATACGCACCTGCTTCCGTTCAGGAAATGGTTGACATGGTAGTAACTGCCTTTGACCGTGCCGACAAGTACAGAATCCCTGCAATGATTCTTGCTGACGGTCTTTTAGGTCAGATNATNGANNCCGTTTCGTNTCCTGAAATATCNACAAATGACTATGATAAAAGTTCATNGNCTGCCGACNGTCACAAGAACAAGAGAGAACACCATATTATAAATTCTCTCTATCTTAANCCCGACGAACTTCAGNAATCNGNCTNTGACAGATTTGAAAGATACGAACAGGNCAAGGCTGATGAAACANNCGCTGAACTTTATCTCACTGAGGATTGTNNCNTTCTTCTCTNTGCTTACGGTGCAACTGCCCGTGTTGTAAAGTCTGCTGTAAACTCTGCCCGTGAAATTGGCATAAAGGCAGGTATGTTCCGTCCTAAGACATTATGGCCTTTCCCTGTAAAAGAAATAAACGAGGCGGCAAAAAATGCAAAGTGTCTGCTTGATATAGAGATGTCAATGGGTCAGATGATTGACGACGTTAAGCTTGCTCTGAATTGTTCAAAACCCGTTCACTTCTTCGGAAGAACAGGCGGAGTCATTCCCACTCCTGCCGAAATTCTTGAGGAAATAAAAAAAGTCGGAGGTGCTGAATAATGGCTGTTGTATTTGAAAGACCAAAGTCGCTTATTGACGTTCCTACACATTATTGTCCGGGTTGTACACACGGTATCGTACACAGAATAGTCTGTGAAGTTATCGACGAAATGGGCATTGAGGGCGATACGATAGGCATATGTCCCGTAGGCTGTTCAGTTATGGCTTACGATTATTTTAACTGTGATATGATTGAAGCGCCGCACGGACGAGCTCCGGCGGTTGCTACAGGCGTTAAAAGAACAAACCCCGATAAGTTTGTATTTACATATCAGGGGGACGGCGACCTTGCCGCTATCGGTACGGCTGAAACGGTTCATGTTGCTGCCCGTGGTGAAAATATCGTTGTTATTTTCATCAATAACACTATCTACGGAATGACAGGCGGTCAGATGGCTCCCACAACAATTCCGGGTCAGGTAACTCAAACTACTCCTTACGGTCGTGACCCTGAACTTGCAGGTTATCCCGTAAGAGTATGTGAAATGCTCTCCACACTTACCGGTACGGCTCTTGCACAGCGTGTGGCAGTAGATACAGTACCACATATACGTGAGGCTAAAAAGGCTATCAGAAAGGCTTTTGAGAATCAGAAAGAAAAAAGAGGTTTGTCTATAGTTGAAGTTCTCTCAACCTGTCCCACAAACTGGGGTATGTCTCCGGTTGAGGCAATAAAAAGACTTCAGGACGAAATGATTCCTTATTATCCTCTCGGAGTTTACAAGGACGTTACAGCAGAAGGAGGAAACAAATAATGACTACTGAAATTCTTCTTGCAGGTTTCGGCGGACAGGGTGTACTCTTTGCCGGAAAAATTCTCGCTTACTGCGGTCTTATGGACAGCAAGGAACTTTCATGGCTTCCCTCCTATGGTCCTGAAATGCGTGGAGGTACGGCTAACTGTTCCGTATGTATTTCCGACGAGCCGATAGGTTCACCGCTTGTACTTGCTCCTGACATTCTCATTGCTATGAATCAGCCGTCTTTTGACAAATTCGTTGACGCTGTAAAGCCGAACGGAAAAATCTTCATAGACAGCACTCTTATTGATTCAAAGTGCGAAAGAACCGATGTTGAATGTTACTATATTCCGTCCTCACAGCTTGCGGACGATAACGCCTTAAAGGGCGGTTCTAATATTATCCTGCTCGGCAAGCTTATTAAGGAAACTAACCTTTTTACGCTTGACACAATGAAAAAGGCTATTGAAAAAGTTGTACCGCCGTCAAAAGTTCATCTCATTGAAAATAATTTCNAGGCTANTGAGCTTGGTATGNACAATTGATTATCTGATATAACTAAANCTGCACTGTATCATAACAGTGCAGTTTGTTTTTTCAGNGTTAAAATGTATTTTAATAATCAAGCCNGACATATAANACGTCCGGCTTNTTTTTATAGGGTATCTAACTTTTTTGGTGGTTGACACATTTCTGTCAATTGTCTTTTCTTTTTACAATTAAAATTTTGGTGGTTTTATATATGCTTGTTTCTTTTGATATTTGTATTAGAATAATCCCTAAAGCCCGCAGGTTTACTCATCATAAAATATCAGCAAAGTATTTGCTCTCGTGTTTTGTGAATTTTACATCTGACGGAAATAGATTCGTTCCACTCATTGCCATTCCTACACAGGTTTGACACCAACCCAAATACCAGTCAGGCAAAATATAACAAATAGCCTCATTATTTTCTTTAATAGTTGCCATAGGTTTTTGAGATTTGCTAAAGCCCACAGACAACACTGTTTTGACAGTCGAGCCTTCGCATAAATCAAGTATCGGCTGTTTCGATTCATCCATAAAAACTTTAGCACCCTTGCGATTTACTATATACTCTGCACCCTCATTGACAAAATCTACGGGAAGACTACCGATTCTCAAAGATTTTCTTTTTATATTTGCTTTCATAATTTTTATCTACTATTTTCTTTCCAGTGATACTTCGACCACCAAATTTGTTATTGATATTTTGAAAGGCATTATGTCAACCACCTTAATTGTTACAGAAACCACCAAAAAAGTTGCTTACCCTTTTTATATTATATCTGTGTGGAATAGTTTGGAGCTTCCTTAGTAATATAGATATCGTGAGGGTGACTTTCCTTAAGACCTGCACCGGTAATCTTTATGAACTGTGCTTTTTCGTGGAGTTCCGGAATAGTTTCACAGCCACAGTAACCCATACCAGAACGTATACCGCCGACAAGCTGGAAAATCGTATCAGCAACAGCACCCTTGAAAGGTACACGTCCCTCAACGCCCTCGGGAACAAGTTTCTTTGCACCTTCCTGAAAATATCTGTCCTTAGAACCGTTAGCCATAGCACCGAGACTTCCCATGCCACGATAAACCTTGAACTGTCTGCCCTGATAGATTTCAGTTTCA
>WFLZ01000098.1 GCA_009177225.1 Clostridia bacterium | reverse complement strand
TTCAATAAATTCCGGAAAATTTTCGATTTTACTATTGTCAATTTCGATTTTATATGTTATACTCATTTTAGGTCACTCTGCTTTCTTTGTATTTTTTCTCACTTACATTTTAGCACTTTGTCACCCAGAGAGCAACCTTTTCTTCGGGCTGCTCTCTTTTTTATATTGCCTACTATTATTTTACACTAAGCAAAATGTTTATTTTTTATGTCATTCTGCATAAAATCATAGGACACTTTTTATTCAGCTATACAAAAATAATTTTCCGTCTGATTAAAATTATTTACAAGTGAATCATTCCTATTTAAAAGGAATTATTTCAGAACCGCTTTTATTTAATATAAGATTATATATATTTTGTGCATACTGACAAATAAATTTGTTCTATACAGGCGTTTTTTTGTGGACTTTNTTTTTCAGAAAACCAATTNCAGAACGGTAACAGTTTATATCTGTANATTGCANATTTCCGCTGAATATGATAGAATATATATAATAAAGTCAGGAAAGGGGAAATCATATGGAAGTCATATTCNGGGCAGGTGCTTTTGTATTTTTTATAATAGCCGAAATAATAACCATACAGCTTNTATCTGTCTGGCTTGCAGCAGGAGCGTTTGTAANNATGCTCATAACTTATTTTATTGACGGAATATCTTTTGTCGGACAGCTCGGAGTATTTATTGTCATTTCGTCCGTACTGCTTGCGATTACATTCCCGTTAATGAAAAAGCAACGTAAAAAAGGCTATATTCCCACTAATTCAGAACTCGAAAAAGGCAAACAGGCTGTTGTCATTGAGGAGATAAACACAATCGCCGGTACTGGCAGGGTCACTCTTAATGGTGTAGACTGGAAAGCCGTTTCTGATTCTGTAATTCCCATGAACAGTATAGTCAAAGTAATGTCCGTTCAGGGAGCAAAACTAATCGTCGAACTTATGGAGGTAAAAGTATGATAAATTTAAGCGTTATAATAGCACTGGTAATTATTTTTCTGCTGATAGTATTAATCAGATGTTTCCGGATTGTTCCGCAGGCACACGTATTTGTAATAGAACGTCTCGGCTCGTTCCACACAGAATGGCAGACCGGTATACATATTCTCGTGCCGTTCATTGACAGAATTGCCGGAAAAATTTCACTCAAGGAAAAAGTCGTCGACTTCAAACCGCAACCCGTTATTACCAAAGATAACGTTACAATGCAGATAGATACAGTCGTTTTCTATCAGATTACCGACGCAAAACAGTACGTTTACGGTGTTGAAAAGCCTTTACAGGCTATTGAAAATCTTTCTGCTACTACTCTCCGTAACATTATCGGTGAACTTGAACTTGATTCAACACTCACTTCAAGAGACGTAATAAACACAAAAATTACCGCTACTCTTGACCAGGCTACTGACCGCTGGGGAATAAAAGTCAATCGTGTTGAACTGAAAAACATTCTTCCGCCCCGTGAAATTCAGGACGCTATGGAAAAACAGATGAAAGCCGAACGNGAACGCCGTGAAAAAACATTACAGGCNGNGGGTGACAAGAAGTCACAGATTCTCGTTGCAGAGGGTGAAAAAGAGTCACAGATTCTTAGGGCTCAGGCTAAGAAAGAGGCAGCTATTCTTGAAGCAGAAGCCGAAAAACAAGCCATGATTCTCCGTGCCGACGCTGAACGTGAAAAACAGGTGCTTGAAGCTACAGGTGAGGCAGAAGCCATAGCACTCGTACAGGAAGCACTTGCCGAAAGTTTAATAAAACTTAACAACGCCGCCCCCAGTCAGAAAGTCTTACAGCTCAAAGCACTCGAAGCTTTCGGAAAGGCTGCCGACGGTAAAGCTACTAAAATAATAATCCCGAGCGAAATACAAAGCCTTGCAGGTCTTGCGGCAGGTCTTAAAACTATCACAGATTCAGAAAAAAATTAATTTTTTAAAGCAGGGAGGTACAAAAATGAAGAAATTAATAAGCACCATTTTAAGTTTTTCCATACTGTCAGGAATTGTTCCTCTTGTTTCTTCTGCAAGAACGTTATATATACACAACGGTCTGCCTGAATGGTCGAAAACCGTTGTTTCAGGCGATACCAACGACGACGGTTCTGTCAATATCGCAGATGCCGTAATACTTAACAAATATCTTATACAAGGATACACAGAGTGTCCGGACATCATATGTCTCGACGTAAATTCCGACGGTTTTATTGATTCGTTCGATTTGGTTGCGATGAGAAATCTTGTCCTTAACCCCGATTCTGCCGTGTCGGAAAATTACGCCGTTGATATTGTACAATCACCTGCCAAAACTGTTCCGGACGGACGAATTATAACTGAAAGTTCCGCAATGATTCAATATCTTTCGTCTTTCATTGACGATGAATCGGAAATTTCAGTCTACACCGAACGCTATGACGATGATTTCTTTGAGGAAAACAATCTTTTCCTACAGCCGTTTTTGCAGGAAAGGGGTAGAGGTATTTTCTACACTGTCTCCGGTTCGTACAGAACTTCCGACGACGAAATAAATCTTGTTATTTCGTCAAATTACGAAAATTACCGTCCGCTTTACCCTGTTACAAATACTCAGCTTCTTATACAGGTTACATTCCAGAAGTCACAAAGTCGCATAAACAATTCAATAAATTTAATTAACAATGATGAAAATCTGCCTGCTGTATCGTCCCATTCATATTCTTCACCTGACGGTGCAAAGGAAATATATATAACTCAGGAATCTTTCATGAATGTAAGCGATATACGTGTATATCTTAAAAGTTCCACAATTGCATTTTCTCCGCTTGCAAGTATCACAACGGAAAACGGTTTCTTACCTTTCACTGACGACGGAGAATGGCACCAAAACAGCGATGGAAATGACGTTTTCGGTGACGGAGTTCATTATAGTATAACATGGCATGATGACAGCGTTGTTATTAATTATATGGAAGGCAACGGCATATGGAACGATATTTCCTTACTCCTTGAACCGCAGATAGACCCTGACGAAATCAGATAAAACCATTAAATAAACATTCCAAAGAGCGTATTTCCATGTACGCTCTTTTATTTTTGTGCAAATCTCACAAATCGCCCCCCCGTTTTCGGTCATTTTGACTATTGAAAAACACTTCAATATACTGTATAATATTGGAAAGGATATAAACCATTTTCAATAACAATGGAGGTAAACATGAAAAAATTACTAAGCACTCTTTTATGTCTCTCAGTAATGACAGGCATTGTCCCTTTCAGTTCGTCAGCAGTTTCAGAACCCATTTACATCAATGATGGTGCTGAAAACTGGTCTAAGACTGTTATTTCCGGAGATGTGAACGACGACGGCAAGTTAAGTATTGCTGATGCTGTTATACTTCAGCAGTGCCTTATGAACAGCTATTCTCCAGATGACGACTTTGAACTTAACGAATCAAAGCTTGACATTAATTTCGACGGCGTTTTTGACATTTTCGACATGGTACAGATAAGACAGTTTGTACTTCACCCCGAAACCGCTCCCACTCAGACATGGGCAGTAGATATGTTTAATTCTGTCGATTGTTGGGAAACTCCCGAAGAACCCGACGGCTTTTATAAGATTTTGCCAATGTACGAAAGCAATATCTTCACAACATACGACGAGTTATCCGCATATCTCTCGCTTTTCACTATTGACAGTGCAGAAATCCAGAAATATCTTGACCGCTATGACGCGTCTTTCTTTGAAGAAAATAATTTAATCCTTAAGCCGTTTATACAGAAATACGGAAAAGGCGTTTTCTATGAGGTTACAGGCACTGGAAGATTTAACAATATAAATATAAGAAGCGGAGACGGAAATGAAACTTTTAACGGTATATTTATTGGTGTAAATCCGAACTATGACTATGACACCGGTCTTTATCCCGTGACTAATACCCCCATGCTTGCACAGGTAACTGTTCCTAAATCCCAGAGCAGTGCAGACGATAAATCAGGTTTCCTGAACTTTTTTGAACTGTTCGCTTCTGANATGTCTCAATGTTCNTACACTTCCCCAGACGGCGANACNGAAATTTATATCACACAGGAATCTTTCCTGCTTTGCGGANGTNTAGACCTTNATCTGAAGAATCCTGACGGTTCTTTCACATATCTTACATATCTCGCTACCGATGACGGTTGTCAGCCTTTCAGCAAAAACGGTGAATGGTCTGTTGATGACGACGGAAACAAAGTTTTCAGTGACGGCAAACGTTATAGTATCACATGGCAACAGGACGGCGTTATTCTTGACCACTTAATCGATTGCGGTGTATGGGAAAATATATTTGTATCTTTCGACGGCNAAACTATCCAGCGTGACAGNTACNACAAATAAATCAATTCAAAGAACGGNTGAAATANGCCGTTNTTTTTTATGNAAGGAAAATCGACAAAAAATGACATATTTTATGGATAATTTTGTATTTTGGGACGATTTTTGCAGATTTAAGAAAAAATTTGAAAATCCTTGTTTTTTCCTATTGCAATTAGATAAATGATGTTGTATAATTATTATTGCGGTATCAGTGTGTGCTTTTTTACGCTAATATTCAGTAAATATAATAACAAAAAAGGGCGGTAATCTATGGTATTTTCAAAACTATTTTTCATTTATTTCTTCCTGCCCCTTTGTCTGTTTGCCTATGCACTCGCCAAAGGGACAAAAGCCAAAAACATTGTACTTATTATCTTCTCACTGATTTTTTACGCATGGGGTGAACCTGTATACGTTTTCCTGATGCTGCTGAGTGCGTTAGTGAACTACATAGCTGCCATAGCCATAGGCAAACACAAAGATACAAAAATCGACACGCTTGCCACTACGCTTGCGGTTATATACGACTTTGCCATGCTCGGTATATTCAAGTATAGCGGTTTTATCGTCGAAAATATAAATGCACTTTTTTCTTCGGAAATACCTGTGCCAGACATCAAACTTCCTATCGGTATAAGTTTCTATACTTTTCAGACGGTTTCATATATCATTGACTGTCACTGGGAAACCGTAAAAGTGCAGAAAAAGTTTTCAAATTTCCTGCTCTATCTCACATTGTTCCCACAGCTTATTGCCGGACCTATTGTAAGATACAGCACTATCGAAAAGGAAATTGAATCACGTAAAATTTATCTCACTGATATTTCATATGGTCTTAACCGTGTTATACTGGGTCTTTCAAAAAAAGTTTTGCTGTCGAACCAGTTAAGTATTATTGCCGACACTTTTCTTGCAAATATAGACAATTCGTCAGTAGTCGGGGCATGGCTCGGAGTAGTTTCATATTCATTACAGGTATACTTTGATTTCTCCGGATATTCAGACATTGCCATAGGTCTTGGACGAATTTTTGGTTTCCACTTTGACGAAAACTTCCGTCACCCGTTCATATGCAAGGATATTACGGAGTTTTGGCAGAGGTGGCACATCTCACTCAGTACGTTTTTCCGTGATTATCTGCTCTATGTTCCGATTTTTGGCAAACGCAGAAAATACGGCGGACTTTTCCTTGTATGGCTCTGTACCGGCATATGGCACGGTGCAAGCTGGAACTTCATTTTATGGGGTATCTATTACGGAATATTTGTATTCCTTGAAATGCTTATAGGCAAAAAGAAAATGAAGAAAATTCCGATTGTTATACGTCACATATATAATAAAATTGTAATTGTTATCGGTTTCGGAATATTCTATTTCGAGGATTTGAACAAACTCGGTACGTTCTTAAAAACGGCTTTCGGATTCGGTACTAACGGCGTTATCGGACTTCAGGATAAAATCACTTTCATGAACAATATCTTTCTTATCATTGTATCTGTAATCTGTTGTTTCCCGATTATCGAAGGATTCAAGAAACTTACGGACAAGTCCGATTCTACAAGGCATACTGTCTCACTTGTCACAACATTCGTATCTGCAATACTGCTTCTGCTTTCAAGTGTAATGCTTGTTGACGCTACTACAAATCCGTTCCTTTATTTCCGTTTCTGATTGGAGGTAAAATATGTCAAAATCTTCAAAAAAAGACAATTCAAAAAAACACAGCACTTTTGTGAACAACTTATTTGCCCTTTTCAACATCACAGTAATTATGCTGGTACTGACTGCCGGATTCGTTTATCTGCTTTTCTTCAAACGTGACACTGTTTCACACGAAGAAAACAGAAATCTTACAAAGTTTCCGAAATTTACCGTTCAAAGCTATCTAAAAGGCGAATACACAGAGGGAATTGCCGATTATTACGACGATACCGTTCCGAACAGAAGTTTTTTCAAGACGATTATTTCAAAGAATCTTATGCCACTTAAGGGTGTTAAATACGGTGCGGACGGTGACGGCGGCGGCGTTGAACTCTACAACACAGGCAACGACAACAGTGAAGAAAAACAGTCCGCAGAACCCGCTACAAAAAATACACAGACTACCGTTTCAGGCGACAACGATGATTTAACAGCAACTACCACCACTACTGCTGAAACTCTCCCCGAAGCCAAAGCCGCTGCGGCTAACGGTGAAATTTCCAATAATATTCTTGTCGTGAACAAGCGTGCCATTATGCTTTACGGCGGTGCATGGGGAAATGAAATCAATTATGCTGAAGATGTCAATGCGTACAAAGAAGCCCTCGGAAAAAAAGTGAATGTCTATTCAATGGTACTGCCTACCAGTGTTTCTTACTATCTGCCGGAAAATTATCTTGACCTCGTTGAAAGCGAAAAAGATGACCTCGATTCCATAAAAAAACATCTGAAAAATGTTACTCATGTTGATGCTTATACAGCTTTGTTACGTCACAAAAAAGAAGCTATATACTCACGTACAGACCACCACTGGCAGCCACTCGGTGCTTACTATGCTGCGGAAGAATTTGCAAAAGAAGCAGATGTAGACTTTGCAGATATCTCCGAATATGAAAAGCACGTACTTTCCGGCTATGTCGGCACTATGTACGGCTACACAAAGAGTTCGACCTTACTTGAAAACCCCGAACCGTTCATATATTATGAACCTAAAACAAAAGTTGAAGTTGAACAATATTCAACATATTTCACTGACCCTACTGAAACAGAACTCTTTTTAAATCCCGATAATCTCGACAGTTCAAGCTATTATCTTGTTTTCGGCATGGACGACAATATCCGTCATGTTAAGACACGATGCAGGAACGGACGTAACCTTGTCATCTTCAAAGACAGCTACGGAAACGCCCTGTTGCCGTTCCTTACAAGTTCATTTGAAAATATCTATCTCTGCGATATGAGATATTTTGAACTCAATGCAATTGATTTTATAAACGAAGTCGAGGCAACAGACGTTCTTTTTGCAATGTGTACATACTCGGCGGTTGGCGTAAACCGTGAACATTTATCCGCAAATCTTTATAAATAAGGAGTTTTTCACATGAAAGAACTTATTTTCCCGTTTGACGCAAAAACCATTCTCAGAAAAAGACGTGCAATCAAAAAAAAGCTTCTTACTGACGGCACGGCACGTATAAAAAAGAAAATCGCCGTTCTTGGCGGTTCAACAACAGACGACGTTGTTTCGGCTATGGAACTCTTTCTGCTGAATTTCGGCATAGAACCAGAATTTTACCAGTCCGAATACAATAAATTCTATGAGGACGCTGTTTTCGGTTCGCCGGAACTTGACAGTTTTGCTCCTGACATAATCTATATCCACACAACTTCACGGAATCTCACTATGCTACCCGAAAGTCCCTCTGAAACTCCTGAACAGATTCAGGAACGGATTGACGGACAGTTTGAATATTTCAAACAGATGTGGATTAATCTTGTGAAAAAATTCTCATGTCCGATTATTCAGAATAATTTTGAACTGCCGTTATTCCGTCACTCAGGAAGTTACGACGGTTGGGGTTATTCCGGTACAGGTGCTTTCATAAACCGCATGAACGTGCTTTTTTCGGACTATGCACGCAAAAACAACGGTTTCTATATAAATGATATAAATTATCTTTCGTCCGTTGTCGGTCTTACGAAATGGCACGACCATGAAGCATGGTTTTTATACAAGTATGCTGTACGTGCGGAAGTAATTCCGGATTTGGCGTATAGTGTAGCGTGTATCATAAAGTCTGTATACGGCAGAAATCAGAAAGTCATTGACCTCGACCTTGACAACACACTCTGGGGCGGTGTAATCGGCGACGACGGACAGGAAGGCATTGAAATAGGCGTTGAAACCGCTGTGGGACAGTCTTTCAGCGAATTTCAGACTTTTCTCAAAGGCTACAAAAATTATGGTGTACTGCTTGCGGTCTGCTCCAAAAATGACGAGGAAAATGCCCTGCTTGGACTTAATCACCCAAGCAGTGTACTCAGACCCGACGATTTCGTTTCAATAAAAGCAAACTGGGACAGCAAGGACCGTAATATTGAACAGTCTGCCGGTGAAATCGGTCTGCTTGCGGAAAGCTTTGTTTTCGTGGACGACAATCCTGCCGAATGTGCAATAGTGGAAGCACAGCTTCCGTCTGTTCCGGTTGTGAACCTGACTTCCGTAAGCAATGCAATGTATCAGCTTTCAAGAAGCGGTTTCTTTGAGGTAACGTCCATTTCAAAAGACGACCTGCACCGCAGTGAAATGTATACCGCAAACGCTAAAAGAAACGCTCAGCAGAAAAGTTTCACAAACTATACAGACTATCTTCTCAGTCTTGACATGAACGCAGGTATAACCGATTTTCTGCCTGTCTACTTACAGAGAATCACTCAGCTTACAAACAAGAGCAACCAGTTCAACGTGACCACACGACGTTATTCAGGCAGTGAAATGGAAGAAGTCGCCAAAAGCCCCGACCATATAAGACTTTGCGGACAGCTTTCGGACAAGTTCGGCGATAATGGTGTTGTTTCCGTAGTAATCGGACGCTGTGAAGATACTACACTTCATATAGAACTATGGCTTATGAGTTGCCGTGTTCTCAAAAGAGACATGGAGCTTGCCATGCTGGACGAACTTGTTAGACAGTGCCATGAACGTGGCATTAATAAAATCATGGGTTACTACTATAAAACCCCTAAAAACAATATGGTGTCGGAACTTTTCGGAACGTTCGGTTTCACACAGGAAAGCAAATCCGACAACGGCGACTCTGTATGGAGTCTTGACATAACATCATACGAAAACAAAAATCATGTAATCAAAGTAAATGAAAAGGAGTTCAGTCATGAATAAGAACGAAATAATTAAAAGACTTACAGAGGTTTTCAGAGACATTTTTGACGACGATTCAATCGTTATCACAGAAAAAACTACCGCCAACGATATCGACGACTGGGACAGCATTGAACACATTAACCTCATCGGTGCAGTTGAGGACGAATTCGGTATGCGTTTCAAGATGCGTGAAGTTTCAGGCATGAAAAACGTCGGCGAGATGATTGATATTATTTCCCAGAGAGGAAATTAATGAAAAAAATCAGAATATCCGCCATTG
>WFLZ01000089.1 GCA_009177225.1 Clostridia bacterium | reverse complement strand
GGTACGTTTTAAAACGTAGAATAAAAGCATTTCTGCGTTATCACTTATCTTTAAACGATTCCATTCACTATGCTTTTCTATGTCCTTGTAGTTTCGTTTATAAGTAGAATAACTATATCAGTATCAACAGCCAGCCACGAAATAAAAGTACCGTCTGCCATATGACACTTATAATAGTTTTTTAATTCGGGTGTAAGGTCAATATCTTCTGTTGCACCTTCTTCACGAAGCTGGTTGATTCTCATTTTAATAAATATATCAAGTTCCTTGTCAGTCAGTCTTTTGTATACTATATTCATGAATAATCTCCTGTTTATTATCTGATTACGGAAAAAGCCTGTTTGAGAGTTGAGGCAGGAATAATATTTATTGAATATTTTTCGGGATTTATAGAGTTTGCCGACTGTTTCGGAATTATACAGGTTTTAAAGCCCATTCTTTCGGCTTCACGTATGCGGTGTTCTATATGCGAAACGGAACGTATTTCACCGCCCAGACCGATTTCACCGAAAGCAATAAGTCCCTCATCAATCTGCTTGTCCATGATACCGGAGTAGAGAGCCATTGCAACGGGCAGGTCTCCGGCAGGTTCGTCAAGTCTGAAACCGCCGACTATATTCAGATAAACGTCGAGCGAACCCATATATATACCAAGTCTTTTTTCAAGTACGGCAATAATTATATTAAGCCTGTTGAAGTCGAAACCCGTCACCATACGTCTCGGTGCTGAATAACTTGTTTTAGAAGCAAGTGCCTGTACTTCCGCAAGTATCGGACGAGTTCCCTCCATTACACAGGCAACGCACGTTCCGGATACATTGAGTGGTCTGCCTGAAAGTAACATCTGAGAGGGATTTTCCACTTCACGCAGTCCCTTGTCAATCATTTCAAAAACGCCTATTTCGTTTGTAGAGCCGAAACGGTTCTTTACAGCCCGTAGCAGTCTGTAACTCTGGTGGCGTTCACCCTCAAAATACAGAACAGCGTCAACTATATGTTCCATGACTTTAGGACCGGCAATAGCACCGTCCTTGTTTACATGACCTACTATTATAATGGGAATTTCCTGATTTTTAGCGGTGTGCATGAAAAGATTTGTACATTCACGCACCTGTGTTATACTTCCGGGACTGGACGCTATCCTGTTTATGCTTACAGTTTGAACTGAATCTATAATAGCTATATCCGGAGTACACGACGAGATAGTTTCTGCTACTGCCTCTGCATCTGTTGCTGTAAGAATGTACAGGTTTTCTGTATCAACTCCGAGACGTTTGGCACGGAGTTTAATCTGTCTTGCGGATTCTTCTCCGGAAACATACAGCACAGAATGTTCATTGCCGAGAAACTGGCATATCTGTAAAAGAATTGTACTTTTGCCTATGCCCGGCTCACCGCCGAGAAGTACAAGAGAGCCTTTTACAAGTCCTCCACCGAGTACACGGTTCAGTTCTCCTATACCGGTATCATAGCGGACATCGCTGTCAACGCCTATCTGTTCAAGTTCGAGAATCTGTTCTGACAAATCAGGTGCGGATTTTGATGACGAACGTCCCGAAGCAGTTGCCGAAACAGAAATATCTTCCTCAAAGCTGTTCCACGCATTGCATGACGGNCATTTTCCGTTCCATTTTGANCTTTCANAACCGCACTNATTACAGGTATATATATATCTTGATTTAGCCATAGCATCAGTTAACGCANTGAAGCGTTTATGGAGTNTTCGTTGAGAATGTATCTGCGACCGCACTCCATGTGACTNCTNGAAACGTTGAAGCTTGAAATATCATTGTCTGTAAGTGACCAGCAGGCGTTACCGGACAGAGAACCCGTCATATAGAAAACAAGCTGTTCATTGTCGAGTGAAAATTTTCCCTGATATCCGTAAGTTCCGTCAAGTTCAAGAAGTACGTTACTTGATATATAATAAATTTTACAGCCGTCATTTTCGTCTGTACCTTCTGAAACGATAAGTTCGGGGACACCGTCGTTATTGAGGTCACATAACTCAAATGCCGAGTTTTTACCTGTTTCAAGGGCTGTACTGAGATTTTTCATAAGCTGTTCTTTGAATATTTCCTTTTCTTTAGGCGTGAGGACAGCTCCCCAGCTTTCCGAGCAGTGAAGTGCATAGTCAATTGAGGCAGAACCGAAAGTATATTTTCTGCCCAAGGAAATAGTACTTGCATTTTTATACATTTCCATAGCTTCATCATATTCGGGAAGTGAAAGCTCCTTGCCGTTGATTTCGTGCTTTATTACAGCACCTTTTGAGGCTGAACCGCTGTTATCACTGTATGTCATTGCTTCAGAAAGTTCCTTGCCGTTGAAGCTTATGAATTTTCCGACAACAAAACCATCACCGGAATATTCATTTTTTATCAGTCTGAAATCCGGATAATATGTGAAAGAGCCGTATTCTCCGATTTCACCTATGCTGATTATTTCGCCTGATGATATGGTGAAAATTTCACACATTGTCGTGTGACCGTTGTTTGCAGAAATAAGAAGTTCAGGTGTACCATCGTCATTGAGGTCACAAAGGTCAAACCTTGATTCTTCAAGACCGTTGTTTGCAGTTTCCGAAAATTTATCTGAACCGGTAAATTCGTTAAGCTTCTGTTCATAAAGTGGCTGCCATTCAAAAGTAATGTTTCTTGGCGAAACGTTTATCATATCAGAATTATCCGAATCGGACTCCGATTTTTTTTCTGAACAACCGGACGCAGCAGCAGTTAAAGCCAGTGCAAGTAATACAGAAGAAAGCTTGGTTAATTTCACTTGAAAATCCTCCTGAAAAAATTTTTGAATACATTATATTTTATCATGTTTGTCATAATATGTCAATTAAGATAATATTACGAAAATACTACAGATATTTTAATTGCCTGATTATGACCATAATTTATAAAATTGAAATCCGGAGAAATGATATTCTCCGGATAAATTGTATTTTATTTATAAAATGTCGTCAATAATATCCTCATAAATATCAGAATCAATTATATCATCAAGGTCATTTTCAATATCCGTGAGAGTATCATTATCAATCATAATCTTCCAGCCCTCGCCTTTGATATTAACGGAATAAAGCCATAATTTCATATTTTCGTCATCGTCCTTGCCTTTAATGGTAAGTTCCAGTTTGACTTTATATGCCTTTTTTATTTCAATGTCATTATCCGTGGAATCATAGAGTTTTTCCAGATTTTTTATTTCTCTTTTCTTTGCGTCTTTCTTGTCAAGGAACTTTACAGAAAATTTTACATTTTTGCCGTAATCGTCCTCAAGGTACTCTTTCATTTCCTCCATAACATCTTCAGCATCTTCGCAGAACTCTTTCCAGTCGCTGTCAGTTTCATCTTCAATTTCGTCCTTGACATCTTCCATCATATCGTCAGTAAGAACCTGTTCAAGAATAAGTTCGATATTGTTTTTATTCACACCTCTGACAATATTTTTAAATGGTTTTTTATAGGAACTGCCTGCGATTAAAGCCGAAATTAAAGAGATTATTATAATAAATATTACTGCTGTTNTCGGNAATAANCAAAGTTAATTTTTTCTNGTCTTTGGATTTATCGGGAACAATTCCGTNNCTNGAATCCGGATACTNATTGTTAANTTCNGGTGTGGGATTAAATCCGTTGTTCATACTGTTNNATTGATTGCTCTGCTGGTTCTGACAGTTGCACACNTCGCCTTNTGAAAGCTGTCTGCCGCAGAATTTGCAAAANGCCATAGAAAATACCTCCGTTCGATTTCCGCATTNTCAGCCGGAAATAAATATATAGNTTTATTATACTGCTTTTGTAAAGAAATGTCAATATATTTTTATCTGTTTTTCATGGCATTTTCAAATAATATTATTTGGAATTTATAAAGCTGTTTATTCCGGCAAATATAGTAAATGCAACCTTGTTCTGATATTCTTCCGAGGTAAGCAGTGCAGCTTCTTCCGGATTTGAAAGGAAACCACATTCAACCATTACAGTAGGATTTTTGCTATAATAGCAGAGAAAAAGTTCTTTTCCACACTGCTTTATTTCACGGGTATTATCAGGTTGTAAAAATTCAACAAATTTATTCTGTATCGAACGTGCAAGATTTTCATTACGACGGTTGCTTTCGGAATAGAACATCTGAGCTCCGCTGTATCGTGAGTCTGTAAACTGATTCTGATGAATTGAAATACATATTGCATTGTCATGTTTGTTAAAGAGTGCAAGCCTGTTGTCCATATCGGAACTTTTCTGATTTGCTATACCTTCAACACCTTTGTCATGTATTGAAATATCGNTNTNTCTTGTAACNTCAACTTCATANCCGGAAACAGTTAGCAANTCCNTGANCATCAGAAGNATATTGAGGTTTATGCCTTTTTCACAAGTTCCGTCAATCGCTGTACAGCCGCCGTCAATTCCACCATGACCTGCGTCAAGGATAATAACCGGCTTTTCGTCCTGATATGACATCATTGATACAGGTACAGAAGTGTTATCCGATTTACTGCTTATGTGTGTAAGTGCCGTAAGTGCAAAAGCCGCACAGCCGAAAACAACTGTTCCGCCTATAATTTTTCTTGTTATTTTATTCATATAAAACTGCTCCTTAGTCTTTTTCTAAAGAATATGCAGAATTAGTGCAGGCTATTCCCATAACTGAAAATTACATCACGGAAATAATGCTTGACAGATATATATTTTTTTGTTATACTGATTATAAATTATAATTAACGGAGGTCAATTATTTATGATGAATATTGCAGTTGCACAGTCAGGAGGTCCTACCTGTGCTATAAATGCTTCACTTGTCGGTGTTTTCAGAGAATCGCTTAAAGAGCCGTTGATTGACGCTATATTCGGGTCTGTTAACGGTATTGAGGGGATTATAGGAAATCATCTTGTCGATTTGAAATCAATGATTCTTACAAATGATGATATCGAACTTCTTAAACAAACACCGTCAACTGTTCTTGGTTCATGCAGATACAAGCTTCCTGACTGGCGTGAGGACGAAGAAGTCTACAAAAAAATTGTAAAGACACTTAAACAACGTAATATAGGAGCATTTTTCTATATAGGTGGAAACGATTCAATGGATACTGTAAACAAGCTTTCAGAATATTTCAGCACGATTGACCTTGATGTTAAAGTTATCGGTATTCCCAAAACTATTGATAATGACCTTTGTGTAACAGACCATACCCCTGGTTTTGGTTCTGCTGCAAAATACGTTGCCTGCACTATGCACGAAATTACAAGAGACAGTACAGTCTATAGTATGCCGTCCGTTACTATTGTTGAAGTAATGGGCAGACACGCCGGCTGGCTTACGGCTTCAAGTGCGGTTCTTCACGCTATGGGCGAAACTGCTCCTCATCTTGTATACGTTCCGGAATCGGATTTTTCAATTGAAAATTTTCTCCGTGATGTAAAACAGGAAATGTCAAAACACAAGGCTGTAATAGTTGCTGTTTCGGAGGGAATAGAAGTTCCGGAGGGCGTACAGTCAGGGGTTGTTGACAATTTCGGTCACAAATATTTATCAGGTATAGGAAAGTATCTTGAAGATATTGTCAGAAAGGAAATCGGCTGTAAGGTGCGTTCTGTAGAACTTAACGTAATGCAGAGATGTTCTTCTCATCTTGCGTCAAAGACCGATATTGACGAGGCTGAAAGTATAGGTTCGGCAGGAGTAAGATGTGCTTTAGGCGGTGAAACCGGAAAAGTCATGGTATTCCGCAGGGTTTCAGATATGCCTTATATGGTTGTTATTGAAACGGCAGACGCTTATGAAATCGCAAACAATGAAAAGTATCTCCCGAAAGAATATATAAATTCTGCCGGAAACAATATCCGAGACTTTGCACTGCCTTATTTCCTGCCACTTATTCAGGGTGAACTTAATCCTATCATGTCGCAGGGTATTCCGAAACATTTTGCAATTCATGAATCTGTACTTAAGTAAAGAAGAAAAATCCGCTTTAAGATATTATATCGGTGACGTTTCAGGAAATGCCCCTTTCTGGAGTGAACCGAAAGCCTATCTTGTTCTTAATTCACTTTTCTATGACGGTATTTCAACCGAAAAAGCAAGAACGTCAGAGGGGAAATTTTTAAATCCTGCTATTCTCGGTGATACAGAAAGACTTCTGAATCTTTATGACAATATTTTTTCGGTTTTCAGAAAATGCCATGCGGAAAACGATATAATTACATATCGTGTTGAACGTTTTTCGGACTATGCTGAAAATAAGAAATCCGGCAGGACTGTTTCTTTCACTTCAACGTCAACAGCGGGTTTTCTTAAAGAATATCAAGACAGAAAAGGAATCGCTCTTATGAAATTCCGTATTCCTGCCGGAATATCATGTATTTCTATGGCGGAAGTCCTTGACTTTTACGCAAAATCCGACGAATCTGAAATACTTCTTTCACCTTTNAAGGCAGANCCTTGAAATAACGGAAATTCCTGTTTCAGACAGTGAAAAGTCAATTACCGACGCTGACGGAAATCCTCCTGTTGTATCGTGTATTGTAAAGTGTGGTAATTGCTGTATTTCCGAAAGAAAAAACAGTATTTCCGATAATGGTGCGAAAGCCGGACAACGTGTATATATGGCTCTTAACAGCGGAAAAAACCCGTCCGAGCAGGATATAAGACTTTATTCCGAATGGAAAAAACAATTGCGAAAATTATATTTATAAAAATAACTGTTGTATTTCAGCCTGTAAAAAAATCCCTGCTTNCAGAAATGAAGCAGGGATAAAATTANGCAGGCAGGAAATAAGAAAGAGGAAAATGCAGAAACCAGAAAAAAACAGAAAGGATTGTATATCCGGCATTTTTATATTATATCAGTTTTTCTTTTTTAATTCAGCAATCGCAGCATAGTGAAGAATATAAAACTCCGGAGGTGCAATTTCAGACAACAGTTTCATATGTTCCTGTTCCCAGTTATTTACTTCCGTTCCGGAAAGTGACGCACCTATTCCANGACAAGCTTTAAGCCGTCCGTTCCAGCTTTCACGTGTNAAATGAATTTTAANAGNATNTTCTTCATGATATACAAACTCAAAATTATTCATGTAGCATTCTGGAATGAATATCGGGTGAACGGTTTCACCTGCTCCGCTCCAGTCCGGATTATACTTTAAAATAAGCTTTTCGCTTTCTCCGGCTATTCTGTCCTGATACGGAAGCCATGCCATATATAAAACAAGAATACGTCCGTCCGGTTTAAGCATACGGAAAAAATCCGGCATTACTTTTTCATGGTCAAAATACCAAAAACACTGACACGCAGTGATAACATCAAATGAATTGTCGGGGAAATCAAGTTTTTCTGTAGGAATGGCATAATATTTTATATTCATTCCTTTTGACAAAATTTCAGCCTGTTTTATCTGATTTACAGAGATATCCGTACCAGTCCATTCCGCACCGTATCTGTACATATTTCTTGGCAGTACGCCCGTTCCTGTTCCTATGTCAAGAATTTTCTGACCGGCTGTACACAATCCACGGTCTATAATTCTGCTGTAAAATTCCGGAGGATAGATGTCACGATACTTTGCATAGTCGTCTGAGGTTCTGCCCCAGTCAAAAGCCTTTCCTGCGTCTATATTCTTGTCTTTGATAATCATTTGATTCCACCTTTCATAATTATTTGGGATAATAGAAATCAAGCAGAAGTTCCACCATAAGCGAATACGTTTCAACACCCTCTGTTCTGCCGTTCATTTTTATATTTGTGTCGAGAGCAGTTGTCGAAACCGTGCTTACTGTTTCCGTCGGAATAACTTCCTTTTCTTCGTTTTCTTCCCAGTAGTTGTCGGGTAGGAATCTGAACCAGTCACGGCGGACGTTATCGGAAATATTATCCGTAANATAATAGGCATNACTTATATTATTNTTGTAAATCTGATTATGTACATATTCAAGTGCTTCGAGATAACNCGAATACTGAAAACTTATGTCATCACTGCATTGCGTTGTTGCATAGAAAGCAATGAAATTTGCTTCATCTTCCTGAATAAAGCCTTTGAGATGTGAATATTCATGACATACGGTTTCGGGAAGATTTGTCCTGCACATATCGTCATTGTAGTTTGCTTCAAGTGAGAACGGAAAATAAATTCCCGAAAGATGTGACTGACTCATGAAATACGAAAACTGTATAGGTTTGGCTTTCGGATAGTATCCTTTCAGTTGAGGAAAAGTCTCTCCGGCTTTTTTCATTGCCTTTCGTGCTTCACTGTTCACGTCACCGCTGTACTCAAAACAGTTCATGCTGTCACGGGGAACTTTTTCAGCAAGGTCATTTGCCTTGTCAATAAGCACGGAATAAAGTTCTGTAAGCTGTGTTCTTGTGTGACCGGACGAAGTGAGATATTTTTCCGCAAAAGGTGTACACTGGTACATGATAAAGCAGTTCATGGTTTCGGTTGAAAGTATGAAAGTAAAAACAAATAAGTATATAAAACAGGCTGTACCGGCGGTCTTGCGACGGAAATTTTTTCCGAAAATCAGCAGGATAACAGTCAAAGGAATACCAATGAATACAAGCAGGAGAGCAAGTATTATCAGAATCTCCCCGAATGAAAATGGAAATATTCCGCTTATGAATGAAACCGGATTCGTTATGAAAGGGAATATTTTTTCAGCATAAAAATCTGCAAACGGAGTACATACCCTTGCAAGAAGATTTATAACAACCATTATCAGACATATTGCAAGAAGTATGGAATATCTTTTTTTTATGTGTAATTTTTTCATTTCTGAAATTATGATTACTTTTTGAGTGAGTTGAGAAATTCAAATATATCTGTAGAAATTTCTGCACCCGCAGCATTTTCTGCTGAAATCTTTGCGTAGTACATACGTATGATTGTAGAATCCACGTTATCAACAAACTGTTCATGATTGACATTTGCTATAACTTTCTGCCTTTCGCTGAAAGTTTCCGGTTTTCCGGCAGAAATACGTGCATATTCAGAAAGTATGAAAGTGGCATCAACTGTATCTATAAGACCGTCACCGTTTACATCACCGGGGGTAAGGTCGCCGCTGTTCATAAACGCTTTATATGCGATAGTCGGGTAATACTGGCGGTCCTGAATATTATTGAATACCGTTATATAAAGACTATCATCATTTGTGTTTTTAACTCCGATTACATCGATGATTGTTGCAGCAATTGCAAGGTGACCTTTCTGATTCGGNTGTATNNCCTTTGNTTTACCNTCCTCTTTTTGTGCTTCCANAGGTTCTTGTATATTTGNGAAATAATAAGCATAGCCAGGAGTTTCATAACACGAATCTGAAAGCTTGTCAAGTGCGGTAAACTGATAGAAAACGTCTGCAATTTCTATACCGTCAATAGCCTTGAGTTCTTCTCTGAATGTGTTCATGATGTCATTGTAGGTTTCTCTTAGTTGTGTAAGCATCATGGAGTAACCTCCTGTGCCGTATTCTGACTGGATAAACTCAGATGAAAACTGCATGGGCTGATATACAGTCTGAACAATAATTCTTGCATCGGGATTTATATCGTCAATCATTTTTACAGTACTGTCAATGTTTGACATGATTTTATTATGTATGACACCCTCGTTTTCTCCGTATGGATTCGTTCCTTCAGTAAGACGCAGATTCATTGAAATTGCCCTTAATTCTTTGTTAAGCTCAATAGCAGCAAGCGGGTTATTATTCACATATTCCTTTAATCCGCCCTCTCCTTTTATATTCAACATTTTACGAAGTACATCTGCTCCCGGATTCTGTGGTATATCTTCTGCTGTGTATCCGGACTTCAGAAGATTCTTTTTTGCAGCAAAATCAAGGATTTTTTTGGAACTGTACTGTGCAATATCATTACCGCCGATTGAAATGACTACAACGTCAGCGTCAGAAACTGCCTGTTTCTTTTCGTCGTTGAGATTTTCAATCAAATCACATAATTGTGACGAATTAAGACCGTCAACCGCATAATTCTCAACATTACAGCCGAAATAGTCGGCACATATCTGTCCGTAATTGTATTCTGTTTCAGGGTCAAGACCGTATCCGGTTGCTATACTGTCACCGAAAATAACCATATTTTCAATTTTTTCATTTTCCGCTGAAACGTTTACAACAGTCAGTGATGATACAGCCATAGCAGCCGACATTACAAATGATAAAATTTTTTTCATAAAATTTCCCTCCATACATTAATAAAAGGTTTTGGGGCATAATTCAATTATATATCATTATCTGTGTAATGTCAAGCGGAGATTAATGACAATAACAGTAAAATACGATAAAGTTTACCTTGTTTAACAGATATACGTGAAATATGGTTTTTTTTACTTGACAAAACAGATATGGAATAGTATAATGTAAATTGATAAAAAAGATATATTATTATGATAGGAGTGTCAGACAATGAAATATAACAGAACCGAACTTGACGGAAATATTGGTTTTACGTCTGTTATTGACGAAAAATTCAAAACAGCCTGCCTTACAGTCCGTTTTATTACAAAACTTTCTGAAAATACCGCTGCTGCCAATCTGACGGGTACAGACGTTATTACTTATTCAAACAGCAAACTGAAAACTTTTTCAGAACTCAATGAAAAGCTTTCGTCCCTCTATGGTGCGTCACTCAGTTCTTTTTCAGGAAAAAGAGGAGACGTTCAGATTCTCGGAATAAGTTCCGCATGGCTTATGAACCGTTATGCAATTGACGGCGAGGACATTGAGGGCGAAATGCTTTCAATTGTAAGGGACAGTATTTTCAGTCCCAATGCAGAAAACGGAAAATTTGACGAGGATTCATTTAAAATCACAAAAAACGAACTTCTTGACCGTATAGAAGCCGAGATTAACAATAAACGAGGATATGCGATTTCACAGGCAACAAAAACCGCTTTCAAAGGTGAATCGGCTGAATATTCAAGCTATGGCACAAAGGAATCCGCAGAGACTGTAACTTCAGAAAAGGCTTATTCCGCTTATATGAATCTTCTGAAAACCGCACCGGTGGAAATTCATTATGTTGCACCGGAAGAAAATCCGGCAGTACTGGAAATGTTCCTTGAAAATTTTGCAAAGATTGAACGTGTTCCCGAAAGTACTATTTTGAAGAATCACAGTTCGCTGAAAAATGAGGTCATTACTGAATCAGACGAGTTTGATGTTAGACAATGTAAAATGGTTATGACGTTCAAAACGGATTCGGACGATAATTATTCACTTAAAATGCTAAACACCATATGGGGCGAAACTCCTGTTTCAAAGCTTTTCATGAACGTCCGTGAAAAACTAAGTCTTTGCTATTACTGTGCAAGCAGGGTTATTCAGTCAAAGGGAACAGTTATGGTTGACGTAGGTGTTGAAAGAAAGAACATAGAAAAGGCTAAGAACGAAATACTCCGTCAGCTTGATGAAATTAAAAACGGAAATATTACTGACAAGGAAATTGAAAGTGCAAACAGAAGTATTGATAACGGTCTTACATCAGTCGGTGATACTCCGTCGTCGTATTCGGCATGGTATTTTGAATGTTTCTGTGACGGTGAAATTTTAACGCCACAGGAGAAGTTTGAAAAATACAGCAGTGTAACAAAGGAAGATATTGTCAGGTCTGCAAATTCACTTAATCTTGACAGCATATATATTATGTATGATAAGGAGTGATTTTTATGAGTACACGAGAACTTGCCTATAATATTGTAAATAAACTTACAGATGAGCAGTTACAGGCTTTTGTGACTTTATTCGGAAATTTAGTCAATTATATTCCGGAAGTTGAGCCGGACGAATGGGATAAAAAAATGATTGCAGACAGCAAAGACGACAATGATGAAGCAATGTCACTTGATGATTTTGCTAAAGAACTGGGGTTTAATCCGAATGAATTACAGGTATAGTATCAGAAAAAAAGCAATGAAGTTCATCAGTAAACAGGAAAGAAAACAGCAGGAACGACTTCTTAAATCAATATATTCACTTCCGTTTGGTGATGTAAATAAAATGAGTGGCGAGGAAAATTTATATCGTTTGAGAGTAGGAAATTTCAGATTGCTTTTTAAATTGTTTCCGCAATCAAATGAAATTACTTTGATTGATGTTACCGATGCAGACAACAGAGGGCAAATCTATAAATAAACAAGGAGGAGCAGGCATAATGGAAAAAAACGTTATTAAAAGTTCACGTACAGGCGATAGCTGTATACACGTAAAACACAAAAGCGGACTTGATATATATATATGTGAAATGGAAGGTTTCAGCGGTACAGAAGCACTTTTCGGCACTAAATATGGTTCTGTCAATACAATGTTCAAAATGCGTGACGACGAGGAATATACAGTTGTTCCGGAGGGTATTGCACATTTTCTTGAACATAAGCTCTTTGAAAATGAGGACTGTGATGTATTTGAACTGTATGCAAAGACAGGTGCAAACGGCAACGCTTATACTTCTTTTGACAGAACGTGTTATTTATTCAGCTGTTCAAAGAATTATCAGGATTCTTTGAAGATACTGCTTGATTTTGTTCAGAAACCATATTTTACAAAGGCAAGCGTGGACAAGGAACAGGGCATTATCGGTCAGGAAATTCAGATGACAAATGATAATCCCGAATGGAGAGTATTTTTCAATATGCTCCGCTGTATGTACCATAATCACCCCGTAAAAATCGACATTGCCGGAACTATAGAGAGTATTGCACAGATTGACGCAGATTTGCTTTACAAGTGCTATAATACATTCTATAATCTTAACAATATGGTTCTTTCAATTGCCGGAAACATAAAAGCTGACGAAGTTCTTGCAATATGTGACGAGTATCTTAAGGAATGTGAGGACAAGGGTCTTGAAACCGTTTTCCCCGACGAACCCGAAGAAATCGTAAAGTCTGAAATATACGAAACCCAGCCAGTCGGCACACCTGTTTTCCATATCGGATATAAGTGCAGAGCCTGCAACGGTCAGGAAAGACTTACAAAGAATATCGCTCTGAGTATAGCATCTGCACTTATTACTGACGCTTCATCTGATATGTATCAGAAACTTCTTAAAGAGGAAGTTATAAATTCAAGTTTCGGTGCTGAAATTTTCTGCGGTGACGGATATTTTTCTGTAATCTTTGCCGGAGAATCAAATGACCCGAAAAAAGTAAGGGATTCAATTATTTCGGAAGTAGAACGCATTTCAGCAGAGGGAATTAATGAAAAGGATTTCCAGCGAATAAAAAAATCTATGTACGGCTCACTCATCAGACAACTCAACAACGTTGAAGCGGTTGCAGGTATGATGCTTGGTGCGTATATGGCAGAATCAGGTCCTTATGATATAATAGACACTGTTTCAGAAATGACAAGTGATATCGTTCTTGAACATATCCGCAAGGAACTTGACAGCAGTAAACTTGTAATGTCCGTTGTTGAGGGAAACGGTGACGAAAATGAATGATGTTCAGGCTATAACAGACCCTTTTGAAATACAGTTCCCATGGCTTGGCTGGACATTCCATATAAATCCGACAGCTTTCACGATATTCGGCATAGATATACAGTGGTACGGTCTGATTATAACATTTGGACTTGTACTTGCTCTTATTTATGTAATGCCTAAAATGAANCGTTTCGGGCTTGACGGTGAAAGAGCATTGGACGCTATAATAGNTGGTACTATTGGTGGAATNGTNGGTGCANGAGCGTACTATGTTATACTGAACTGGGACTACTACAAAGGCGATTTCAAAGCAATTATAAACACCCGTAACGGCGGTCTTGCAATTTACGGTGGAATAATCGGTGCGGTTATAGTGGGACTTCTGATATGCAAGATTAGGAAACTGAAATTTCTGCCTATGCTTGACATAACATTGCTGGGTTTTCTCATANGACANGNAATAGGNNGGTGGGGAAATTTCGTCAATCAANAGNCTTTCNGCACTAATACTANNAATATTTTTNGTATGACCGGCGGTACAATTCAGGATACTATTTTCCGTAATACAACTTATGCGGACGGCAGTATGCTGAATATTGATATCGACTATCTGCAACCCGTTCACCCATGTTTCTTATACGAATCAGCTTGGTGTCTGCTTGGATTTCTGCTGATATCGACGTATTCAAAACGCCGTAAGTATGACGGACAGATTCTGCTTATGTACATGGCGTGGTATGGTGCGGAAAGATTTGTTGTCGAGGGTCTACGCACGGACAGCCTTATGGCAGGAAATATAAGATTTTCACAGATGCTTTCACTTGTGATATGTATAGTATCAGTAATAATACAGGTTATAATGTATCTTGCAGTAAAGCGTGACCCTGAAAAATATGTCCTTTACTGCAATACGGAAGAATCAAAAAATATGCTTGAAGAATCAAGACGACTCAGGCATGGTGACGACAATGAGAATTATGACGCAATAATTGATAATAACGGTGACGAAAGTACACCACAAGAAAACATTCAGGAGGAAAATGAAAATGGCACAGATTATTAACGGAAAAGAAGTGTCCGCTGCTGTAAAGGCAGAAGTGGCTGCTGAAACAGCAAAACTCAGAGAGGAAAAAGGTCTTAAAGTAGGTCTTGCGGTTGTAATTGTGGGTAACAATCAAGCTTCAAGGGTTTACGTGAACAACAAGAAAAAGGCTTGTGAGGAAGTCGGTTTCCAGTCATTCGAGTACGCTCTTGACGAAAATACAACTCAGGAACAGCTTCTCGACCTTGTAAACGTTCTCAACCGTGACGACAGAGTAAACGGTATACTTGTACAGCTTCCGCTTCCGTCGCACATTGACGAAACCGCTGTTATAAACGCTATTTCACCGGCTAAGGACGTTGATGCTTTCCACCCTGTAAACGTAGGTCACATAATGATAGGAAATTATTCTTTCCTGCCCTGCACACCTGCCGGAGTTATGAGACTTATCGAAAGTACGGGAACTGATATTACAGGTAAACAGTGTGTTGTAATCGGCAGAAGTAATATTGTCGGAAAGCCACAGGCTATGCTTCTTCTCCAGAAAAACGGTACTGTTACAATCTGTCATTCAAAGACAAAGAATCTCAAAGAAATATGCCTCAGTGCTGATATTCTTGTTGTTGCAATCGGACGGGCAAAGTTTGTTACGGGTGATATGATTAAAGAGGGTGCAGTTGTAATTGATGTAGGTATGAACCGTGACGAAAACGGAAAGCTCTGCGGAGACGTTGAATTTGAATCGGCTGAAAAGAAAGCTTCTTACATAACTCCCGTTCCGGGCGGTGTAGGTCCTATGACGATTTCAATGCTTATGAAAAATACTCTTACCGCTGCAAAACAGCAGGCAGGAATTGAATAATAAATCAATAAAAAATAATCTGTCGTTTTATTTACGGCAGGTTATTTTTTATGTAAAATTCCAATTATTACAAATTGGTACAAAATATGAAAGTTATTGACTTTTTTCTGATTGTCGTGTAGAATAATAATATGCGGTTGTATTTACAGTCGATTATATAAATATTTTAGAACAAAAGAAAAAACAAAGGGTGGTAAAATGGTTTTCAGCAGTCTGGAATTTTTATTTATATTCCTTCCTGCATTCATGTTGCTTTACGGGTTTACACCTCCGGCATACAAAAATGCAGTTATTTTTGCGTGCAGTGTTATTTTTTACGGTATGGGCGTGAAAAGTCCTGTTTATATAGTACTTTTCCTGCTGACGCTTCTGCTTAATTTCATTATCGGACAGTTTATTAAAGATTTTCCGAAATATAAAAAAATATGGCTTATAACAGGAATTGTATTTAATTTCTGGTGGCTTCTGTTTTTCAAGTACACCGGTTTTGCATTTGAAAATATAAATGCTCTTTTTCGTTCGGAACTTCCTGTCAAGGATATTATCCTTCCTATAGGAATNAGCTNNTATACNTTTCAGAACNTTTCATATATTATCGACGTATACCGTGGCACTGCCGCTGCGGAAAACAACATAGTCAATTACGGTGCGTATATAAGTATGTTTCCACAGCTTATAGCAGGACCTATTGTTACATATCAGACAGTTGCCGAACAGCTTAAGGAACGCAAACACACAATATTCAAAGTCGAGGAAGGTCTTAAGACTTTTACAATTGGTCTCGGCTATAAGGTTCTTATTGCAAATCAGCTTTCAGGACTATGGAATGATATTTCAATGATAGGCTATGAAAGTATTTCCACACCGCTTGCATGGCTGGGTGTGTTTGCCTATTCGTTCCAGCTCTATTTTGATTTCTGGGGATATTCCCTCATGGCGATAGGTCTCGGAAAAATCATGGGCTTTGAACTTCCTGTAAACTTCGATTATCCTTATCTTTCACTTACAATGACAGAGTTCTGGAGAAGATGGCACATTACTCTCGGTACATGGTTCAGAGAATATATATACATTCCTCTCGGTGGAAACCGCAAAGGCAAAACAAGGCAGATAATAAATACCCTTGCCGTATGGCTGTTTACCGGACTTTGGCACGGTGCAAGCTGGAATTTCGTATTATGGGGACTTGTACTTTTCGCTCTTATTATAACCGAAAAATTCTGGACAGGAAAGTTCCTGAATAAATACAAGGCACTCGGTCATTGTTATATGTTCCTTATAATTCCAGTTACATGGCTTATATTTGCCGTTACTGATTTCCACGAACTTGGCATATACTTTAAGAGATTGTTACCGTTTATTCCGCAGGAAAAATCTGTTGTACTTGACGGGGACTATATTAAATATCTGAAAATATACTGGAAATTCTTTGTTGCCGGTATTCTGTTTTCGACGAGAATCCCACATAAACTCTATGAAAGATTCAAAAAGACGTTAGTATGTGCCGTAATTCTGCTCGCAGTATTCTGGGGAGCTGTATACTGTATGTACAAGGGCATGAATGACCCGTTTATGTATTTCAGATTCTGATGCAAGGGAGATAACAAAATGAAAAAATTCAGACAATGTATTTATACTGTTTTATTGGTTCTGACCTGTTTTGTTGCGTCGCCGTTAATTTTCAGGCAGATATGGAACAGCAGCAAAGAAGCAGAACCAGCTTCCGCAAAGAAACCACCTGTTATTGATGTACGCAATAAAAATTCCGACAATGACAAAAGCTCTCAGCCGGCAGAAGATTCGCTGACAGATGATACTGTTACGACAATTCCTGCTACAGAGGAAATTACTACCGAACCTCCTAAGCCTGTTTTTGTTGAGAGTGACCCGTCATATTTTGATGACGCACTTTTTATAGGCGATTCACGTACAGTCGGATTATATGAGTACGGCACTCTTAAAAATGCGGATTATTTCTGTAATGTCGGACTTGCTTCATATAAGATTTACGACGAATATATAAACGGGTGTTCAATTTATGATATGCTTTCTTACAAACAGNACGGCAAGATTTATGTTATGCTCGGCATAAACGAGTGCGGAAACGATTTCAGTTATACGGTAAATTCGTTTTCNANTNTGATGGACACCATAAGAGAATACCAGCCTGACGCAATAATTTATATTATGTCAAGTCTNCACNTTACCGCAACAAGACAATTACAGGGAGATACTATAACCAACGAAAACATAAACAATCTTAATACGGCACAGTCCGAATTTGCTGACGATAAGACAATCTTTTATATTGATGTAAATGAAATTTTTGACGATTCTGAAGGTAACCTGATGGCAGAATGTAGCAACGACGGTGTACACGTACTTGCAAAATATTATCAGACATGGTGTGAATGGCTTTGTCTCAATACTGTTCCTGTAGAAAGCAGTGACGAAAATGAAATCACTACTGACGAAACTACAACCGAATACAACCCTTTAAGCGAGCCTGATGCTATTTTTGAACCCGACAACACTACAGATAATATAATTAATCAACCTACAGAAAATATATATCCTTATGACGGATATGGTTCATATTATTAATATATTTTCCGGATAATATTCTGAATACTATCCGGATTTTTTTATAAATAGTGATTAATTTGTTGACAAGTATATAAATTTGTGATAAAATTAAATTGATATTTTGTATTTTTTAATGAACGGAGAATGATACTATGAATAATTATTCTTCCTTTTCTCATACCTATATAGGTTCATTTCATGTAAATAACGGAATTGTATGTCAGGACTGTTCAATGTCTGTGAACAATGGAAAATATTCCTTTGCCGCTGTTGCCGACGGTCACGGCAGTTCGCAGTATATCCGTACAGACAGAGGTTCAAGGTTTGCGGTTGAGTGTGCCTTTGAATGTGTCGAAGAATTCATGGATATTATGGACGGTGCTGAAATACTTCTCAACAGTGAAAGAAAACGCAGAAAACTTTTTGCATGGCTCTGGCGGAATGTGGTTTCACTATGGTATGACAGAATTGCGAATGATTATATAAACGACCCTTTTACTGATGCGGAACTTAACCGTATACCCGACGAATGTGCGGATTACCGTCAATACTACAAGGACGGAAACTTTCTTATAGCTTATGGAACAACACTTGAATTTTTTGTCGTTTCAGAAGAATTTGCATTTGGCGTACAGATAGGTGACGGAAAATGCGTTATTGTTGCGGAGGACGGTTCTGCCTACGGACCTATTCCGGACGACCCCCATTGCATAGGAAATGTTACAACGTCCATGTGTCAGGACAATGCAAACAGTGCAGCAAGATTCTGCTATTTTGAGAAAGGAACAGTTCCGCCGGCTGTTTTTCTCGGTACGGACGGTATTGACAACTCATGCTGGAACGAAGAACAGTTATACGACCTTTACAGAGAACTTGCTATAAAATTCGCAGAATCAGGTTTTGATGAAGCAAGCAGATATATAGGAAAATTTCTTCCCGAAATTACTACTTACGGAAGCGGTGACGATATTTCATGTGCCGGCATTGTCAATATCGGCGTTCTGCAAAAATGCGTTGAGGAACTGAAAAAATCTTCTGAGGAGGACAGTTTTGACGATATGTATGATGTTCATGTAAGTACTGAGGACATAAAAGGTCTTATTTCAATACTGATTGAAGATACTGTTTCCTCGTGGGAGGAACCGGATATCTATGCTATCTCGCTGTTTGTCTATGACGACGAGGATAATCCGTGCAAGCCGACCGTTATTCTTGGTTATAACACTGAATCAGAATACCGCCGGAATATCAGGATTGCCGACAGTGAACAGGAAGCACGCTGGAATTATATATTTTGGCTTCAGAATAATGAACTCAGTTTCGGTACGGACGATACAGGGAAAATTGTACGGCAATGGATTATAAGCTGTGGTTATCCCTATGACGAGGACGCTGACAGTTCTGAAAGTGAACAGTATGCGTCTATTACAACAGCTTTTACAGAACTCCTTGCCGATATTGTTCAGAACCTTCATTCTTCCGGATTTATTGAGAAAACATTCGGCAAGGATATTCCTGTTCTCATTCACGGTCTCGACTACAACAATCAAACTGCTGAAATAAATCTGCTTGCAAATTGCAGTGACTCCGTGAGGGATTTTGTGAAATTCTGCAAAAGTAGCTGAATATACTGCATTTTTGTGTTGATTTTGAAAAAAATATTTTTTTCAGTTGTTCAGCAAAATTTCACACAATTTACATATCATACAGATATAATACAGGTATAGAAATAAATAACAAAAGAAAATACGGAATTGGGAACTTTAAAAAATGGTGATTCTATGAGTGATTTTATGAACTGTATTGTTACGGCTGCCATGACTTTTGCACTTATGGCGACGGCTTGCAGTGATAACAACAGAAATAGTTCTGATTCCGGAAAGACAACTTCCGAGAAAATGACGACGGTTTCAGCTGAATCAGAAGAATTAACTGAATCGGCTGAAACTAAAAAGACAATTGAATCAGTTCTTTCATCTTCATCTGTAAAAACTTCTGAAAGTGAACTTTTTTCAAAAAGAGACCTTAACCCCGATTATTCCAATCCGACCGCTGAAATTTCTCTCACAGGAAACAGTGCGGAAGTGAATGGTGACGGCGTTACAGTCAATGGTTCAACAGTGACGATTAATGATGAGGGTATCTATATTATAAACGGTACTCTTGACGACGGTCAGATTATTGTGAATGCCGACAACACAAAAGTCCAGCTTGTTCTTGACAATGCGTCAGTTAATTGCAGTAATTCATCAGCAATTTACATTGAGAACGCAGACAAAACGTTTATTACGCTTGCCAATGACAGTAAAAATTATGTTTCTGACGGTTCGGTGTATGATTTTTCCAGCAGTGACGAAAATGAACCCGATGCGGCAATTTTCAGCCGTGACAGTCTAACAATAAACGGAGACGGTGAACTTGAAGTTACCGGAAACTATAATGACGGTATTCGCTCAAAGGACGATATTGTTATTACAGGCGGTAAAATTACTGTTGATGCAGTCGGCGACGCTATAAAAGGTAAGGACTATGTAGCAGTTGCAAACGGNGATNTGACCCTTACAGCAGNCGAAAACGGTATTAATTCCAACAATAAAACCGATTCTGAAATGGGATTTGTGTATATTGAGGGAGGAACTTTNAATATAACGTCCGGTGGAGGANGTTCCGAATCCACCAAANTTCATGCCGATGATTTCGGTGGATTTNACAANGGNGGAGACTTCGGCAGGGGCGGATTTGGTCGCCGTGATGATTTCGACGGAGAAAGACCCGAAATGCCCGATGATTCCGGAAGACCTGAAATGCCTGACGGATTTGAAAATTTTGACCCTGATAATTTTGAAATGCCTGATTTTCACCACTTCAATCCAGATGACTTTGAAAGTCATGACGGATTTGAACATCATAATCTTGCATATACAGCAAATGCCGAAAATACTGACAGTGAAACAAGCACAAAAGGTATAAAGGCAGACGGTGAAATAAATATCGTTGGAGGAACGTTCAATATAAATTCAGCAGACGACGCAGTTCATTCAAATACAGATGTTATTGTGTCAGAGGGCAGTTTAATTATTGATTCGGGAAACAAGGGTATTCATGCCGATTCAAAAATTGATATAAACGGCGGTATAGTTTCAGTCATTAACTCTTATGAGGGACTGGAAGCGTCCGTTATAAACATAAACAACGGCACGATTGAAGTCAATGCCACTGACGACGGTTTCAATGCAAGTGATGGTGTTACTTCTCAGGCTGGTATGGGAACATATTCGGACAATCTGGCAGTTAATATCAATGGTGGAACGGTCTGTGTAAATGCAGACGGTGATGGTCTTGACTCAAACGGTAATATATACATCAGCGGAGGTACTGTTATAATAAACGGTCCTGAAAACGGCGGAAACGGTGCTTTGGACAGCAACGGCGAGATTATCGTGACAGGTGGTACTCTTGTGGCGGCAGGTATGTCCGAAATGGCAGAATATCCGTCCGGTACTTCTTCACAGAACTGTGTTTCCGCAACGTTTGACAGTACGTTTGACGGTAGAACTCTTGTTACTCTTTCCGACGATTCCGGAAACGAAATAATAAGTTTTTCACCAACCAAAAAATTTGACAATATTGTTATAAGTTCCTCCGGCATAAAAACCGGTGTCACTTATACTTTCTATACAGGAGGTACTTCCTCAGCGAGTGAAAATAATGGACTTTACGAAATCGGCGGTTATAATAACGACGGTACGGAGTCCGGAAGCTTTACAGCAGAAAATGTTGTTTCATTTGTCGGAACACAGTCCATGATTGGCGGCGGTGGTTTCGGCGGTGGAAACAGAGGCGGTATGCACGAACCTCCACAGGACGAAAACGGTATGCCTGAAATGCCCGACAGAAACGGAAAAGATTTCAGACATCATCAATAAGCTATCTTCTAATTTCATATAAACCACCCTATAAACAGTGAGAGCCGGAGCAATCCGGCTTTCATTGTTTTTTATTGCTTTTTTGTGGATAGTATGATATAATATGAATAACGTAAAAGTTTAAGTTCAGCTTAGTAAAGAAGGGGTGAATAATATGAAATCTAAAAAAAGATTAATAACAATAATCGGAGGTACAGTGCTTGNAATGGTACTTGTTTTTTCAATAATATATGTTGATTTCTATCACAAATGNAAGGCGTGGGATTTAGGANTGTAGGCATAGAGAAGTTTTAAAGAAAACANTTTAAGACTGATACAGCAAGCTATCATTGGCAGCTACTCTTTAGAGAGTGGCTGCCTTTTTTGCATATACAAATACTAGCTGAAAGGTTCTAAACGATCAATTATTTTTTTACGAACCGAAAGCTACTGTTACTTATAGTCCGTTGACTTCAATCCATAAGACTGGTATACTGGTGATATAGAAACCATGTTTATTTTTCCATTTAAGGGGTGAATTATGATTACGGAAGAATTAGGAAACAGAATAAAAGAACTTAGGACAACTATTGGACTCAGTCAAGAAAAATTCGCATTGAAANTAGGGATGGATCGCACCTATTTTTCATNGGTTGANAATGGCAAGAGGAATGTTTCTNTTGTAAATCTAANGAAAATTNCTGATGGANNTGGAGTTTCTTTATCAGAATTATTTAATGGTATAGAATAAGAATATATCTATGCACATTCTTTTTCCATAAAAATAATGTTATAATTGAGGAGAAAATCATGACTGTATCACTAAACAGTAATATCAAGATTGTTGAAAAAACAAGAAAACTTAACACCAAAGCATCTGAGGAATATGTCCATGTTGAATTCACCTACTTAGATGAGAAAAGAGATATATGGATTCCTGTAGAATACAGAAGAACCGGAGTTTCAATTAAAGCTGATGATACCAATGGCTTATATGAACACTTAAATAAAGTTTATATTCAGATGAATCCTGCCAATTATTCATCATGGTTAAAAATACAAGATGCATATTGGGCTAATTCACGTTCAGATGTAACAAAGCCTATCTTTAATATTCTTAAAGATGGTAAATGGCATTGCAGAAATTGCGATATAGATAATGCTAATTTTGCACGAAGAATACAAGATTTGAAAGAAATGGGATACACCATAGCAACACATATAAACTATAACTGTCCTGTTTGTCATAATAACAGAAGTACAAGACTATTACTCTTACCAATTGAACGTGTTGAAATCGCAGGAAACGGCTATGAAACATGGTCGCCTGCTTTAAGAAAGCGTATACTTAATGTACTTGACAATTATGATGTTTACGAAGGAAAAGAATCTCAGCACCTGTTGCCAGATCATAAATTTTCAGAAATTAGATGGGATGAAGATACTAAGTCTGAAAACCCTGATACAATGACTGACACTGAGATTAAAGAAAAGTTTCAGCTTTTATCAAATCAAAGAAACCAACAAAAGCGAGAAGTATGTCGAATTTGCTATCAAACCGGAAAGCGTGGAACAATATACGGTTTTCCGCCGCTTTTTTATGAAGGTGGAAAAGACTGGGACAAATCGATTCCTGTCAAAGGTAAAGCAGCTGAAAAAGGTTGCATCGGATGCCCATGGTATGATATACAAAGATGGAAGGAAATGATTATCGAGCAACTGCCAAAAATGAAAAACAATTTTAATACAACTGGTGGTGAAACCCTTAAAACTAATAGATATTGTTATCTTCCTGGCAATGATGAACTTTCAATTTGTCATGAACATGAAAATAATATGCAGTATCCCCTTGAAAGTATCGAAATGTCACTTACAGAAGTCTTTGCATCAATGAAAAATACTGGAGTAAGAATTTCGTTGGATGAAGTACATAGATTCGATGAGTATTTGACAAAAATAATAGAACGAACAAAGCAAGCAATATATGATGAAACTGGACATGAGTTTAATATCTCCTCGCCAAAACAACTTGGAACAGTGCTGTTTGAAGAACTTGGTCTACCAACAAGATGGAGATACTCCGAAAGGCTCATAGAAACGTTTCCAATAGTTGATAATGTGCGGAAATATCGTATGTATATGAAGATATACNCCTATGTAACGGGATTGTATAACAATATAGCNTCTNATGATAGACTTCATATATGCTACAACCAAACNGATACACGAACAGGAAGAATATCAACTTGTGAACCAAATATANAAAANATTCCAGTTCATACAGAACTTGGCTCACAGTTACGAAAGTTCTTTATAGNTGAAAAAGGAAGAGTGCTTATTAATGCAGAATATAAACAGATAGAACTGCGTGTAATGGCTCATCTTTGCGGAGATAAGAACATGATAGAGGCTTTCACTTCANGCGAGGATATTCACTCCTCAACGGCAGCCTTGTTATTTGATATTCCAATTTATATGGTAACTTCTGAGATGAGAGAAATAGCAAAAGCTGTAAACTTCAGCATAATCTATGGTATCGGTGCATTTTCGCTCTCTAAGGACATCGGAACATCATTCGAACAAGCACAGAAATATATACAGAAGTATCATGAAAAATATCCTAAAGTAAACAAATTCATAGAAAAAATTGTAAGTGATGCTAAAAAGACTGGTAAGGCAGTAACTCTGTTCGGCAGAAAATGCCATATACCTGAACTTTCCTCCTCTAACAAAATAATTCAGGCAACTGGCAAACGAATCGCAATGAATTATCCCATTCAAGGAACAGTAGCAGATATTATAAAGATAGCGATGATAAAAGTTTATCATCGACTTAAAGCTGAAAAACTCCCTGCACAACTGGTTTTGCAAGTCAACGATGAACTTATCATCGAATCTGACATATCCTGTGTAGAAAGATGCCAGAAAATACTCTGTGAGGAAATGCAGAATGTTTATAACATGAAAGTGCCGCTTATAGTGGATATTCATCAAGGTGCCAACTGGTATGAAACGAGAAAGAAATAACAGATAGATTTCAAGTTATGAATCTTTATCATGTTTATCTGTAACTTGACTTTTTAGGCTATCTGTGGTATAATCAAGCTTGTATGTACCATTGATAAAGAGGAGTTATTTTATGATTGAAACAGTAGGAAGTATTTGCTCTGGGATTGAAGCCGCATCTGTTGCGTGGAAACCGTATAATCTTGAATTTAAGTGGTTTTCTGAGATTGCAGATTTTCCGTCACGAGTACTCGATGAAAAATATCCAGATATAAACAATTTGGGAGATATGACTAATATCCCTGATATGCTATTGAATAATGAGATAGATGCACCTGATCTGCTATGCAGTGGCACTCCATGCCAGGCTTTTTCTTTAGCAGGCAGGCAAAACGGTCTTGATGATGACAGAGGAAACTTGACGTTAAGATTTGTCGATATAGTTGAAGCAAACGACAAAAGACGACTTGATGCTAATAAAAAGCATAGCATCGTCTTTTGGGAGAACGTGGAAGGTGTTCTTACAGATAAAACAAATGCATTTGGATGCTTGGTTTCATCTCTCGCAGGATTCAAAGATGTTATTTCGATGAAGAAGTGGTCAAGTGCAGGAATAATTCACGGTCCTAAAAGGAATGTAGCATGGAGAGTGTTGGATGCTAAATATTTTGGACTACCACAGCAGCGTAAAAGGTTGTATCTGCTTGCTGGTGGAAAGGACTTTTATCCAGAATGCGTTCTTTTTGAGAAACATCAAAATGAGTTAGCTGAATATCCATCAACACCATTAACTTTTGAAAAGGATGGACACAAGTTCGAGGTGTTCAGAGAGTATACTGATTGCCTTTATTCAGCCTATGGAACGAAGTGGAATGGAAATGCAGCAGCATATAACGGCTCCCTTTATGTAGTTCAAGACGGACGCATCCGCAGAATATCACCTTTAGAGTGCGAACGATTGATGGGATTTCCAGATAATTATACAGATTTAGCAAAAGCAAAGAAAACAAACAGATATCAAGCTATTGGCAATTCATGGGCAGTTCCTGTTGTAAGATGGATTGGAAACAGAATTATTAATTTCGATAACCTGAAATTTGATATAGACATTCACTGTTTTCCTCTTGCTACACGAATTAATGTATTTGATAATGAAGATGAGTTTTTCATTGACTGTGGAAAAGATATCATTCATATATCCGATGATATCATAATCAATTGCACTAATACACCTGAACATTCTACTTTTGTTGATATGAGTAGTGTTGTTTCTCCCGATGCTCCAGAAGATATATACATATCACCTGTCGGATGCTATGGAATAGTAAGAAGAAAACAGGAACGTAACTTAAAAATCAACCCTCGACTTGAAGAAGTATTGATTAATATATCAAAACAAATGTCTGCTGAAGAAATTGAAAAAAGATCACGAATTCAAAAACGAGGACGTTTTAGTCAGCCAAAAACCGATTTCAGTATTGTAAATACTTAATCCACAAACCATAGTTTATTGGCACACTCTCATTCCGTTCCGCACAAGTCCAAATTAGCATTATGGAGCAGGCACATACCATAACGGCATACATTAACCATACAGCACTCTCTTAGAGCGTTTCTAAGAGGGTGCTTTTTTATCGGTTAAGGAAGTTTTACGTTCCACAAGTTCGGACGTCTCTAATGGGTATTTCCGTTCGCCTGAGAGGTCAAGCGGAGGTCGGTTCGGTAATGCCGTTACGGATTTCATACTCACGTACACGGCGATAGAAAGTATTAGCAGATAACTGCATTTTCTGCATAAAATCTCTTGCCGTGATTTTCTTCAACTTCCACTCACCATAAAGTTGCCCGAACTTCGTCCAATCAATCGGAATCGGCTTTCTTCCCTTGTACTTGCCCTGGGATTTAGCAATCTCAATACCCTCACGCTGTCGCTGTTTCAGTAATTCTTGTTCCATAATTATTATCTCCTATTCAATTGTATTTTTCTTTTTCTGCTGAGAAAAAGTCCTTTGCTGACTGCGTTCACGCTCACGTTTCATATACTGCTCATCAAGATATTTTTTCACTTGTTTAGTGTATTTGTGTGCCGTATCACGCCTGATAATAAATGCTTCATGCTCTGCTAAAAGTGTGTTATACTGTGATTTCAAAGCATTGAATTTATCAAGCAAATCAAGCATTGTTGGCATTTTACCGTCCACATAGAATGGCTTTCGATGTTCTTTGATGTAATCAACTGTCTTTTCGTAATCTTCAATAACATCAGCATTTTTCTTTCTGAAACGACTCTGACTCCAACCAGATTTGCTTTTGTATTCCTTATAAATCGGTATAATCTCATCACGATGCTTTATTTTAGAAATCAGGGTGTCAATCGCCTTGATTTCTTTTTTGAGTGATGCTAATTCATCGGTATGGTCATCATCATGGCGAACATTCCACATAAATGATTTAAGAACATTCAGTGAATCCACACCTGCCGATTCAAGTTCCGCAATAATCATATCAGCATTCTGCATACCACGAATATCTGCCCACTTATCTTCTTTCTTTTCTGTTGGCTTAACTTTGGGAATTTCAGATGTTTCAGATTTTGAAATTTCAGCTATATTATGATGCAGTTTTTGAATTTGTTCAATCTGCTCGGCAATGCGTTCTTCCGTGTATTCTTCACCTAAAGTTTCGGNTCTTNTAAAANGTTCNTGCCCTNGCANANGGAATTTCAGCNNGTACTNGTNGTNNGNCTTGTAANCATNCNCNATTNNGCNGTCGGNACAGNTCNTGANAAAGTCATNAANANNTNNGNTGNAATATATGATTTNAGCGATTCTTGCACGGAGTTTTTCTTTCCACGATTTACTTTCTTTCTGCATATCTCGCTCAAAGTGGGAAATTCCCGTATTTTTCTGTGGTTCTTCGATAACTGACAAGCCGTGTTCCCTACAGATTTCATCAGAGATATTGCGTAGTTTCGCCCACGCTCTTTCGGATTTTCTGCCCTGATTTTCTTCGGTTTCAAAAGAACGATTTGTACAGATATTTGTATTATTGAAAATAATATGACAGTGTATATGTTCGTGGTCGGTGTGGACGGCAAGAACATACTGATATTCGCCTTTCAGAAATCTGTCGCATAATTCTTCGCCGATTTCAAGTGCTTTTTCGGGAGTAATTTCGCCCGGTTTGAACGACTGGATTATGTGCTGTGCTAAGACTTCTGTCCGTCCTGTTCCGT
>WFLZ01000175.1 GCA_009177225.1 Clostridia bacterium | reverse complement strand
TCTTATGACTTTAGCTGTAAAACTTTAGCTGATTTACCTGCTTTCTGTGCCAATTCTAAACGCAAAAGACTTCCCTCACTTTTTCAATTTGCTAAATACGCTTAAGTGTACGCATATGCCCACGTTCGCCCACGTCCGCCGTTTCAAATTCCTCCGCAAAGTTATGGGATTCACGAATCGGCGGCACACAGGGGCAACCGTGGGGCTCTTACGGCAAGGCATAAATTACACAATACTGCCCGAAAAATAGCCGAAATCATTGTTACATTTATTTCTCCAAAATCCGTTGACTTATCCCCTGAAAGACGGTAATATACATACTACTGAAAGGCGAACAGCCTGCGGAATACAAACCAAAACGGAGGAAATGATTATGAAATGGGAACAGGTAACAACAATGGAGCATCTTTGGAGCAACGGATGCACAGAACAGGGTGCGGCGCTGAAGTACGGTGACAAGGTTCTGGTGACAGGGCTGAGCTACAGAGGTTTCGAGGCAGCGGTTTACGAGTTCATTGAGGACGAGGAAGAAACCGGATTGAGCTACATCGAGTGCCGCCTGAACCTCAGAACGGCAAATCCGAAGCCCTTTGACGACGGCGGAGAGGCAATGAAATGGTGCTTTGACCACCTGAACGACTAAGACAAGGGGCTGAAAAATGCCCCTTTTCCATTCTCCCTCAATGGTGTATATCACCCAATGATGAGAACTGATTTTCCCCGATTTTTCTGTACATTTAGCCGCTTGCATAGTGCCGTGGTTTATGGTAATATGTAATTACCGAAAGGGAAAACAACAACTTACAGGAGGAAACAAAAATGGCAAAAACATGGAAAGTAAAGGCGCTTACAGCGGAGAAACCCGGAAAGCTGGTCTGGAAAACAATCAAGGAGTTTGACAGCCCTGCCAAAGCAGACAATTGGCTTTGCAACTACGTCAGAAAGAACGGCTACAGCATTACCGACTTCAATATTGTAAGAGCCTGAGAACCGCCGTCAAAAGCAGCACCCCTTGAAAAAGGGGCGTTGCTCGTACAGCCGTTTTTTGTTTCCTCCAGAAGTACAATTCTCACCGATTTTTCAGCTTATCTTTGTGTAAATTATGATTCCGAAATAACTTGATTTCCTTGCTTTTTTATGGTAACATTAAGTAAAATGGAAGAGGAATCTCAATAAAAAAATCGCTCCAAGGGCGCTCAAAAATAACCGTTTCAGACTTGCTTTTGGCAGGTCTTTTTCGTATCGGAGGTGATGCAGAANNCGNAAATNCAAGCCGACAAAATTCATGGCAGAGGNTTCAAAATACAGCAANCCGNCGGCGGACTATGCCGTNNATTTTATTCAGTGCCTTTCTCACACCAAAGGAACATGGGCAGGCAAGAAGTTTGAACTGCTCGACTGGCAGGAGCAGATTATCCGTGACCTGTTCGGTATTCTGAAACCTAACGGCTACCGTCAATTTAACACGGCATATATCGAAATTCCAAAAAAGAACGGAAAATCAGAGCTTGCGGCGGCAGTAGCACTGCTGCTTATCTGCGGCGACGGCGAGGAACGTGCCGAAGTATACGGCTGTGCTGCTGACCGGCAGCAGGCAGCGATCGTGTTTGACGTCGCCGCCGACATGGTGCGGATGTGTCCCGCCCTGAATAAGCGCGTCAAAATCCTGACGTCGCAGAAACGCATCGTGTATGTGCCGACCAATTCATTCTATCAGGTGCTTTCCGCCGAGGCGTACAGCAAGCATGGCTTCAATATTCACGGAGTCGTATTCGATGAGCTGCATACCCAGCCAAACCGGAAGCTCTTTGACGTTATGACGAAAGGCTCCGGTGACGCACGAATGCAGCCGCTGTATTTTCTTATCACGACGGCGGGAACGGACACCAATTCCATCTGCTACGAGCAGCACCAGAAGGCGCAGGATATTCTCGAAGGGCGCAAGATTGACAAGACTTTCTATCCGGTCATCTACGGCGCTCCCGATGATGCCGACTGGACTTCTCCGGAGGTCTGGAAGAAATCGAACCCGTCGCTGGGTGAAACCATCGGCATGGACAAGGTCGAGGCTGCCTGCGAATCCGCAAAGCAGAACCCCGGCGAGGAAAACGCCTTCCGGCAGCTCCGTCTGAATCAATGGGTAAAGCAGACCGTCCGCTGGATGTCGATGCACAAGTGGGACGCCTGCAAGGTCGATTTTGACGAATCCTTCCTCGAAGGGCGTGTATGTTATGGCGGTCTCGATCTCTCGTCCACAACGGATATTACTGCATTCGTGCTGGTGTTTCCGCCGACCGACGAGGACGATCATTATTATATTCTGCCGTACTTCTGGCTGCCGGAGGAAACGCTTGACCTGCGTGTCCGGCGCGATCAAGTGCCGTATGACCTCTGGCAGCGGCAGGGCTTTCTGATGACGACCGAGGGAAACGTCGTGCATTACGGCTTCATCGAAAACTTCATCGAGGAACTTGGCACCCGTTTCAATATCCGGGAGATCGCTTTCGACCGCTGGGGCGCGGTGCAGATGTCGCAAAACCTTGAGGGGCTGGGCTTCACGCTGGTGCAGTTCGGTCAGGGCTACCGTGATATGTCGCCGCCAACCAAAGAGTTGATGAAACTGACGCTTGAGCAGAAGATCGCCCACAACGGGCATCCGGTTCTCCGCTGGAATATGGATAACATTTTCATCAAGCGCGATCCCGCAGGCAACATCAAGCCGGACAAGGAAAAGTCCACCGAGAAGATCGACGGTACGGTCGCCACGATCATGGCGCTTGACCGGGCGATCCGCTGCGGGAACGACGCCGGCGACAGCATTTATGATGAGAGGGATTTGTTGGTGTTATNNCAATAATTTTTCGTGAANTGAATTTTTACGAAATACCCCTGATGCTGTTAATTAGAGTATACTCAACAATCAACATATCCTTTCTCTAACAAAAATTTTTTATACCAAGGGACTGGAACGGAATAGAATTCTAAATATGTGTATGCATCTTTAAAGTTTGACCACCCGTACCATCCATTAGATATTATTTTTTTAACATTTTCAATGGCTTTTTTCTTAATATCTAAAATTTCGGAATCTGCCAAAATAATGGATATATTAAAAATATCTGAAGCATTTTCTTCGTCGATTGTCGCATTTAAGAATAGTTCTTTCAACACAATTTCTATTTTTTCTCTTATTGCTTGCTTGGGATTCTTAACATAATAATTGAATAATGTTCTCCAAGTGATATTGTATTTATTTCNATNAATCAGTGTTTTATTGTTAAAATTTTTAATATCAAGTTTCATTGCAAGAAAATCGGTCATTATGTTGTTTGGCGGCATTAAAAAAGTCTTTGCTTCATTCCATTCGTCTTCCCAACAACTAATGCCCATAAATCTAGAAATCATAATTGCAGATAAGAAAAACAGAAATTCAACATTGTCATATGAGTCTTTCGCGAGATTATAGAATGGAGACAGTGGCCATATGAAATTATTCTTGTATGTTATTCTTCCATGTGCGATAGCATTCCGGATTTTAATCATACTTTCTACCATAACACACTACGAACCAATAAAATATGCGATTTACAGACGATTTTGCTATACTGAACAGAAGGGTAATTTTTCACATCAGGAAAATTACTCTTTTTCCTTTTTGTAAAGATGCTATTGACTAACAAATTTATTTTTGAGAAGTGATTTTTATAAACGCAAAGAGCCTTGTTCCTCAAAATTGGCAAACAAAGCTCTTTTTTTCAGACGAATATATATATATTGACTTTTTCACGGTTGTATGCTATAATAGACGTACTATAAAAATGGAAACTGAAAAACAGGTTAATTTGAAAATTGGCGAAAGGCTAAAACAGATTCGCATAAGCCGTCACCTTTCATTAGACGATACCGCCGAATTAACAAGTGTAAGTAAGCCTATGATTGGGCAAATTTAGCGTGAGCAGTCTGTTTCTACCACAACGCTCTGGAAAATTGCCAGCGGTCTGAAAGTACCGCTGGCATCGTTTCTTGCGGATATACAGACGGAATATAGGATTTCAAGTATTGAGGATAAAACGCTTGTCATTGAGGAAAATGATACAATGAGGGAATATCCGTTATTTCCGTTTGACCCGATTCGTGGTGTCGAAACTTTTATGCTTGAGTTTGATACTGGCTGTTATCACTCGTCCTAAAAACACAATGACGGTGTAGAGGAATATATTCTGATAGTCAAATGAGGAGTAGCCAAAAGCAGTTTTTTGTACTCTTTACCCACTGGAGGTGACTTCAATGTATCATATTGTACTCTGCGATGACGAGAATACATTGATCGCAGAATTAAAAAGCTATTTACAGCGTTATGCTGACGAACACAAAATTGAATTTACATATCATGTTTTTTATGATGGCACAGAATTGCTTGCTAACTATAATCCTGATTTTGACCTTATCTTTCTTGATATAAAAATGAGTGTTATGAACGGTATCGAAACGGCTCAGCAGATACGCAAAATAGACAGCAATGTGGGACTGATTTTCCTTACCTCGATTACGCAGTATGTTTGGCAGGGCTATGAAGTAAATGCAGTAAACTATCTAATCAAACCGCTAAAATACGTTCGGTTGAAAATGGAGCTTGACCGATATTTTGCCCGCTATCGAGGTAAGGACAAGCAGTACCTTACATTTTCAAATAACTGTGGAAAATTCAAGGTGTTATATAATGATATCCGCTATGCCGAAACAAACAAGCGTAATGTTCTTGTGCACTTTGAGGATAAGGAGCAGATCATTTATCAAAGTATGAAGGAGTTTTCAGCTTTGCTTGAAAAGGAGCCTTGCTTCGCACGCTGCCATGCAAGTTTTCTCGTAAATCTTGCTTACGTCAAAAGTGTAGAAAATCTCGAAGCTGTCCTTACCACAGGGGAACGAATTCCCGTTAGTCAGCCCAAGCGAAAGGATTTTATGATCAAAATGACCGAGTATTGGGGGAATTTGCTGTGATACAGGTACTTGATATTATAGCTTTTCTACTGAATTGGGTAAATGCATTTTTTCTTTTTATGGTTATTGGATGTTTTCTTAATATAAGAGGAAAACTACCTGTAAAAGTTGCGGCTTATGGGTTCTGCATACTGATTGCCAATATTGTAATTTTTGCAAATGATATTACTAATATTCTTGGTGTCTTGATTGGTTTTATGCTTTTTATATTTATATTGTACCAAGATAGCTGGATATGTAAGCTGTCAGCGGTTATCATTCTGTATCCTATGATAGTATCTATAAATTATCTTGCTCAGGATATAGGAATGCAAATATATTTTTATATAGTCGGCAAATGGGAATTCAATGTAGAAACCGTTACAACTTTCATAAGTACCCTGATACATACAATATCATTGGCAGTCGCACCTGTAATATGGTTCTCAATATGGCAGATATTTAAACGCAGGAATATTAAGTCGATTGCTCTGCTTAACACAAAAATGTGGCTGATGATTGACGGAGTATGCTTATCTGTATTTATAGCGGTGTTGGTTACACTTAATTTTATGCCTGAGAATTCATGGATGGGCTATCCGATTTGCCTGTCGGGTATAATTACCATTTTTGCCTGTCTGTATCTGACATTATATATCGCAAATTCAGTACTGACTGCATATCAGCTGCAAACCATGAAGAAGAAGCATAAATATTACGAAGAAAAGATACAGGAGGAAGAGCGTGTCAGAAGTATTTATCATGATATGAAAAATCATTTGCTCGTCCTTGAAAATCAAAGCGGAACAGATTGTGCAAAAGAAATTGCACAAAAACTTCGTATGGAGATTTCAGCTTATGAGGACTATGTACACACAGGCAGCGATATTCTGGATGTGATTATCAAGGAAAAATCGCACATAGCGAGAGAAAAGGATATTGATTTTTCGGCAGCAGTCGATTTTTCCGAGGTGCAGTTTATTGAACCGCTTGATATCAGCACCATTTTCGGCAACAGCATTGACAATGCTTTGGAAGCCGCTGAGAAGCTCCCAAAAGAATATAGAGCGGTGATGATAAAAGCCGGAATAGTCCACAGTTTTGTAATGATAGTGATTGAAAATACTTGTCTCGATGCGCCTAAAGGCAAATCCAAAACTACAAAAGAGGATAAGTTCCTCCATGGCTTTGGAGTAGGAAATATGAAAAAGACTGTGGAAAAGTACGATGGAGAATGCACGTCAAGCTGTACAGACAGAAAGTATACGCTCAAAATTTTAATACCTATTTCAGATGAAAGAATGCCTGCCGCAAATTAAGCGGCAGGTTTTTTTGTTAGATTTTGCAATCTTAGTATTAGATTTTGCGTTATCTGTTGTAAAAATCTCCATGGTATGATAAGATAAAAGCATCAAAGAAAACCATAGGAGGAATTACAATGAGTATATTGAATGCAGCTAATCTGAAAAAATATTACGGAAAGGACGAGAGCCTTGTAAAAGCACTGGACGATGTAAGCGTATCAATAGAAAACGGCGAGTTTATCGCCATTATTGGTACTTCGGGAAGCGGAAAATCCACTCTTTTGAATATGCTGGGAGGGCTTGATGTTCCAACCTCGGGCAATGTAACTATCGAGGAAAATCACCTTGAAAATATGACGGAGGAACAGCTCACCGTATTTCGCAGAAAGAGAATAGGTTTCATTTTTCAGAATTATAACCTTATTCCATATCTGACCGCATACGAAAATATTGTACTGCCCGTTCGTCTTGACGGAAAAAAGGAAGATAAGGAGCTGTTAAATAAAATAGCTCATTTTCTTGATCTGGACGGTAAACTTAAAAAATATCCAAGCCATATGTCGGGTGGTCAGCAGCAGAGAGTTGCTATTGCCCGTGCGCTGATCTCCAAGCCTGCAATTATTCTTGCTGACGAACCTACGGGAAATCTGGACAGCAAAACAACAGACAAGGTTATAGACCTGCTTAAAATGACAAGCGAGACTTTTAAACAGACTATTGTTATGATTACTCACAATCCCGAAATAGCAGAAAAAGCAGATAGACAAATACGTATTGAAGACGGAAAGATCCGTGAGGAAAGAGGTGCGGCAAAGTGAATAAAATCCAAAAGCAAACCATTTCTCTTATGGCAAAGCAAAGCCTGAAATCGGGAAAGTTACGCAATATTTTCGTAGTAATCACTATTGTTCTTGCAACGGCTCTTCTATCGGTAATTCTTCTTTTCGGAGCGGCGGACAGCGCAGCAAACAAGGAACAGCTTTCTCACATTCAGCAAGCGGGCTTTTATAATCTGACAAAAGAACAGCTTGTCGAACTTAAGTCTATAGAGGAGATCGCATATAGCGTTACCGTTAAAACGGGGACACTATCTCCACAGGAGGATTTTGACGTAATGCCTTATTATGTCAGCGAGCTTTCGGATAAGATAAAAATTGGCAAACTTGAATTTGGCCGACTTCCTGAGCAAATGAACGAGGTTGCTGTTGCTGAAGGAATGTTGAAAAAACTCAACATAGATCCTGTTGTTGGAAGCAAATTTGATATGACGTTTTATGACGGCACAACAGAGCATTTAATTGTATCAGGAATACTAAAGAGNAGCGATAATGNAAAACAGTATGCGGTTTTCTNTTCAGAGGAATATGCTGAAAACGGCAGTNAGTTAAAGAATAGTCCATATGAGCTGTATGCANAATTCTATGGTGCAGAACAGATGANCAAANACGACTGCAAGGAAATGATCTATCAGGTTGGAGAGACAGCAGGGATTGAGCATAAATATATCAATCCGACCAAGGCGTTTCTTGATACGCTTACGCCCGATTCTCAAATGCTTATGATTGAGATTATTGTGGGATGCGTTATTCTGCTTGCCTGCATACTGGTAATTTATGGTGTCTTCTACATATCGGTTATCGGTAGGATTCACCAGTTTGGACAGCTCCGTACAATAGGAATGACTGAAAATCAGATGAAAAAATTTGTGTCTCGTGAGGGTAGAAATCTGTTTATCCGTTCCGCACCCATAGGACTTTTAGTCGGTGGAATTGCGGGGTACATAATAAATCCTGATGGCTGGAGATGGCTTAATACTATGTGGATCTTCGCTTTGGTGTTTGCTTTGATTTATATAATTACAATGATCTCCGTGCATAAACCTGCAAAGATAGCTGCGTCGGTTTCTCCTATAGAGGCTCTGCGCTACACACAGCAGGACGATATGAAACAGACGTCAGGCAAGTGCGAATGCCGTGATCTTACTCCCCTTGGAATGGGTATAATGAATTTTTCCAGAAACCGTAAAAAAGCGGTATCAACACTTATGTCTTTGGGGCTGGGCGGTATTCTTTTTATTACGGCGGCAACCTATATGTCCTCTTTTGATAAGAATGGCTTTGCACGTCAAGGCGATTTCAAAGAGGCGGAGTTTGTTATCGGGATTTCCCCTGGCGCAATAGAACTTGACGAAAACGGTATGAGTGGTATTCAGAGCAAAAATCCGATTAATGAAGAGTTTGTAGAACAAATTAAAGCAATTGACGGCGTTGAAACTGTTACTGAGGTCAGGAATTTCGGTGTTAAGTTTGATTTTCCGCAAAATGAGGAATACGGAAACGACGATACAATTCTGCTGATTTCCTGCGAGCAGACAAAAGAAATAGGTGAATATCTTGACGAGGGCGCTGCAGATTACGACAAGCTTACAGGCGGAAATTATGTACTTGTGGCAGGCAACGATACAGCTGATGAGATTTATGGCTGGAAATTTTCGGTCGGAGATAAGTTGATATTTCACTATTATGACGGTGAGAAAATGGCTGAAAAACAGGTTGAAGTCCTCGGTATTCTCGGAGATAAATTCAATTTGGAAAATGAGCTTGAGGGCTGGTTTGTACTCCCTGAAAATGCTATAGACAGCTGGATCTCATATGACAGCCTGAACAGCAAGCTGTTGATTTCCGTAGATTCCGAAAAGGAAACGGAAGTCGGCGAACAGCTTGAACCTCTTACAGCTGAACGTTCTAAGCTTTATATGGAAACCTTAAAGGAGAGAAAACAGCGGTACAATGAATATGCTAATCAGATTTTCGGTGCGATAAGTGGACTTGCAATTTTTATTATGATGTTCAGCATTCTAAGTATGATAAATATGCTGATTACAAACATTGTTACCAGAAAGCAGGAGCTTGCAATGCTTGAATCAATAGGTATGAGCAAGAGACAGATACGTAAAATGCTCCTCGGCGAGAGTATATTGCTGGTAGGCGTGACCTTGACTTNGNCGCTNNCTNTGGGAACGCTCTTCGGATATGTACTTAGCACNGTTCTTTATAATAATGGTGCATTTTATATGGCATTCAAATTCCCGACATTATTTACAGCGGCTTATGCTGCTGTATTGATAATCGTTCCTTTGATAATATCAGCAGTTTGTATGCACAGCTTTTCCAAAGAACCTCTGACAGAACGTCTGAGGGGAATAAAGTGTTAACTGATGAACTATTAATTTCAATCATCAAAAGACTGGATGAGAGAGCAAAAGAAAGCATTGAAGCGCAAGGGAATATTTTTGACTTGTTATCTCGGCAGGAACTGGGATATTTGCTTAGAGTCATGAACGCAAACAGCGACACTTTTATGAGAATTGATGATTTGGAAAAAATTATTCTAAATTTATTAGATAAATGATAATTAATTAGCGGTTACATCATTTTGTAACCGCCAAATTATTTATACTGCGATATTAGACACAAAAAGCTCAATTTTACTGACTTTTTTGTTCTGATAAAAATAAGTAGGCAAAGGCATTAGACCTAAGAATATTTAAAACAATGAAAAATGTGTTATGATAATTAATGAGAATTTAGCACTCGACATTATTGCCGACACAGCGGCTATTATGGAAATTACATTAGGAAAAAAACACCGGAAGTTGTTGGTGCTGATATTATTGATGAAAGCAGCAATGGACACCTGGTATTATAGAGTTTCCTGTGCAGATTTTAAGAGGATCACCAGAGACAATTAAAGTAGTTAGATAAAAACTCTACAGATCGGATTTTTAGGATTTAACTGTAGTGGATTTTTCTGATTTAGCTTAAAGCTGTAAGACCTATGAGAAATATATTGAAAAAATCGGAAAAACACCTGAAAGCGAATTGAAATCCTTTGGCATGACTATTTGTGGCGCAAAGAAAAAATAAATTAACTGACTGGAAATATACCTTGTTTCTCACACCTCACCAGTCGAAAAGCCATACAGAGCCATTACCGTTCGCCTGAATGCAAAGCAAAAACAAAATTCCGAATTACATATCAATCATCAATGCTGCCTGGAAATATCCTGACAGCATTTTTTTAACGCTATTGTTTAGTGCCTTACTTGTAAAATTTTAGTTTGCAAAAAGTTAAGCGGCTGCCAGAGCTTATTTACTCCGTTTTTGATCTCGGCAATATCATTATCGTAAATCTTGCCCGTGCTGTTTACACGGATAGCTATTTGATTGATACTACTTGCAATGTTACTTGCTAATTTATGAATCTGTCAAAGTTCGTTTCTGTCCATTTGGACGATGTAACCCTCGAAGATCATAGCACGGACAAATCCGCTGAGGGTGTTCATTCCACTGCTCTTAAACTTGCGCTTGATAGCATCCATTTCTTCCTGACTTATTCTTACCTTGAGGTAGAGAGCACGCTTGTTTTCATTTTTCATTTTCGTGTTTCCTCTCTTTTCTTTATTTTTAATTTGGGGTCTTAGGGGCAGAAGCCCTCTAACAAGCTATGTACGTTGTGGAAGTCGCTGTGCGCGCCCACATTGTGCCGTGCTTGCTGGGAATGAGAACGCCCCTCTGGTGCGTTCGTTTATTCCGAGCCTGTCGGCTCGGTGATTTTTCTCGTTTTACGAGAATTGGAGCTGTGCGACTTTCTCTTTTTCTGCACTCCCCATAATCACTATACTGGATAATTCTGCTCTAGTCAGTACAAAATTTAAAATTTCTTTGAACCGCCAAAAATCACTCCGTCAAAATGACGAAAGTCGCTTTTCTGCGAAACAGCGTGATTTAAGAACTTCTGACTCAAAAATTTTGCGGAACGGAAAATTGATATGTTCCGAAAAAGTTTGTGCGCATTGCGGCTTGTTTTTAATGGTACGGGTGCGCTATAATGGTAACATAGCAGGACAGCATTGGTCAGGTGTGCTGACTTGCTTAGAACAAAACAAGAAAGGTTGTGATTTTTGAATGTGCATTTACAGAGAAAAGAAAGAACAGCTCATTGAGAAGATCGAGTTTTACAAAAAACGTATTGCTGATGATACGGCAAAGAAGAAAGTAGCGGAGGACAAGCTGAAAGAAGTTTCTCGTCTTGCAATGGCAGAGGAGTACAATTGTAAGCCGAGAGAGCTTGATGAAATCATTTCCTCGGAGCATTCGCTTTTGCAGAAGCTGAGAGCAAGCGGTCTGACCGATGCCGAGCTGCTTGAATTAGTTGGCGGTAAAAATGCTGACAGTGATCATTCGTCAGACAACAAAAATGAGGACGATGATATTTCGTTTTATGACAGCTCGGATAATGACGAGGATTAAACGGACTATTTATCCGTGAAGACTTTTCCCCATAATCATGGGGACAACATTTATAAGCAGCAGGAAGTTGAAATGGATCGAGCTGCGGAAAGGAATAATATAAACTGGACAACAAGACAACTGCCGTAGATAGAGAAAAGGCAGATAAGGTCATCATGACCGACAAGGGTACAAAAATTATTATTAAGTATCCCGTTAATGTCTCCGATGTGATCAGACAAGAAAAAATAAATCACATCTATGACATTCTTACAAAGCACAAATCGGAATAATTTTTTTTGCAGAATCACTTGCAATGACAGCCGATTTGCGCTATAATGAGTATGTAGCAAAATCGACTGTCGATTGCAGGAAATCGGAGGTCGATGATGAAAAAGAAAATCGTAAATAACAACGGTGTGACAGCAATTTATGTTCGCCGTTCCGTAGCGGACAGAGATAATAATTCTCTGTCCATTGAATCACAGAAGGAGGATTGTATCAGATATATAGGCGAGGATTGTGTGTATCGCCTATACTGCGACAATGGCTTTTCAGGAAAAGATACTGAACACCGTCCTGCATTCCAACAAATGATGCAGGATGCCCGTGACGGTTTGGTCAGCCGTATTGTCGTAAAGAAGTATGACCGCTTTAGCCGTAATCTGCGTGACTATCTGAATGTAAGTGAAGAACTTGACAAGTTGGGTGTAAGCGTTTATTCCCTTTCCGAACCCTTTAATACAAGTACTAAAGAAGGGCGAATGATGAGGAACAATCTCCTGAACTTTGCGGAGTTTGAGAGAGAAACAATTGCAGGCAGAGTTGCCGATGCGTACAACACAAGAGGTCATGAAACTGGATTTTATCAGGGCGGTACAATGAATTTTGGATATACCACACAGCGTTTAACAGTGGGTGGCAAGAAAGGCTCGGTACTCGTNCCCTCGNAACAGGCNGGAGCATTAAAACTTGCCTATGANATGTATGCAGAACCGTCAACCTCGCTCCGTGACATTCTCNAANATTTCAATNCTCATGAGGAAGAAGTCGGATACAAACGAACAGATGAATACGGCGGTAAAAACAGTTCTCACAATGGGAAACTGAATGTCGGCTCTTTATCGAATATTCTTGCAAACCCAATTTATGTTCGTGCAGATAAATCAGTGTATGCATTTTTCCAGAGCAAAGGCTATGAAATTATTGATGATGCAGAAAACTATGACGGTGTTCACGGAGTATTTATTCACGACAATGCAGACGGTGGTAAATATGTAAAGGTCGGTTATCACGAAGGTCTTGTTGACGCTGATCTATGGCTGAAAGTGCAGGATAAGAAATCGCACAACATATCATTCTCTACAAACAGAAAAGCCTATAATTCATGGCTTGTAGGTCTTATCAAGTGTAAAGAATGTAGTTACGCTGTGATGATTGACATTCAAGTTAAAAAGAAAAGCGGAAAGACATACCGATACCTGATTGACAACGGCTGGATGACATATCAGGGCTGTGTTGCAAGAGGGTATAAAATAAGGCTCGATGATATTGAGGAACAGATTTACAAGGCAATGTGTGATCGTATTAAAAGTCTTGAAATTGCCCGTAAGCAAAAAGAAACTCCCGATATAGAAACCGAGAGCATAAAAGCGGATATTCTCCGTATTGATGGTGAAATTCGCTCCTTGATGGATAGAATGGCGAAAGCGGACGATGTGGTGTTTGCCTACATTCAGCAAAGAATAAAAGAGCTGCACGCAAAAAAGTCAGACCTTGAACGTAAATTACAGACTAAGGTTCGCAAGCGTANNGCGNTTGNCACTNAACNTNTAGCTGAACCTCTTGCAAATTGGGATTCCCTATCGGTTCAAGAAAANCNCGACATAGCTGCTGATATGATNGAGGTCANNTATATTTCACNCANCAGCGAGGATATTGAGGTGAATTTTGGCNTTTGAAAACGCCGTAAAGCAGGCGTTTTAATATGTTCGTAGGGTTCGCAGTTCGTACTATCGATAAAGAAGGCTACATTTTCATCTAAAAGGTCATACTTATCCAGGAAATATTTAAGTTTAATTGCAAGGTTAAGAAAATTGCCAATCAAAAGACTACTAACCGATTTCTTATTCTGCTCTACCATCTGTTTAACCTGATGTTCGCTAAAGTAATAATTTTTAAAGTGATTATGCAGCATACTATCGATATTACATTCAAGTTTATCTTTTAGTTCTTTACTAAAATATTCTCCGAATAATTCAAAAATATGAAANAAAATTTANTGNCGCTTCATCATAATACAAATCNTCNTCGAAACCTTTNCTCTTTCAAATNAGCCNCTTTTCTCCANCTATCNAGCAAAGTAATNATTAATTCAGGCTCTTCNCTCAATTTAACTAAGACCTTTTTTAGATCATCAGTGTAATCTACTCCTTCGATTCTCAAATGAGTATCTTGNTNTGTNTATTATATTGGTGTNATGCCTGCAGAACTTGACTGACTATTGTAAATTGTAAGTGGTATCCCTGTAAAAAATGTAATTATACCTTGGATTACTAAATTGTTACTTCTACTGTACCTATTTGTTTCTAATGGACCAGTATATTGTTCTATTTCACATTCAGTAATAACAGATAATTCTTTACATTCATAAATCCCAGATTCATCGCCAGCATTAACCTTATTTCCAGTGTCATAAACCACCGAATTATTGTACTCAAAGTACACTTCAATACTACTTGCTTTACAACAATATAAATGTTGATTGTATGCTTTAGTAGACATTATCATCTATCCCCTCTATGTATTTATAGTTCGATTAAAATGATTGCAGAATGATTTTGTAAGAATATATCTATTATACCACAAGCCCATAGAAAAAGTCAACGAGAGGAGTGATGCACATGGGC
>WFLZ01000337.1 GCA_009177225.1 Clostridia bacterium | reverse complement strand
GAACGTTGCCAACATAAGAAAGCCCAAGGCATAATTTATAGTAAATAAAACTCAAATGATGATAAAATCTCGCTTGTTCTGCTTTATTGCAGGGCGGGTGAGATTTTATAGTAAAAGATACNTGACAATNAANTATGAAANGGTGGNTAAAGATNATAGTAAAACGTATAGTATCAGCAGTAACCAGTGTTGCGATGTTGGCATCTGTGACTACTGTCCTTTCAGNCTGTGGCAGTATGAAAGAATTTTTTACCGGTGAAAGCAGTAATGACGCTGAAAAGTCAAACAGTACCGCTTCAGCTATGGACGACGGCGTTATAACCAACGGCGAGTGGCTCGCAATGGTTAACGATGCGTTTGGTATGCAGGTTGACGAAAGTGCGGAGGACGGTGAACTTCAGGCGGCTAAGGACTGGGGGGTTGTCGGTGAAAATGACGCTGTTGACATGAATGCTCCTGTTGATGATAAATTTGTAACGTCTACTCTTATGAGAGCGTCCGGCTTTGCTGATTTGGATTCGTCCGACGAAGAAATTATACAGGCAGCCATACAGCACGGTGTTATAAGTAATCCCACAGACAGCGTTTCAAATCCTGCACAGGCAGTACAATCATTATCAACTGCTCAGCATGAATGGAGCAACAAAACATTTGATGCATATTATGATGTGCAGCTTGCGGAAAACGTAACTGACCTGACAACAACACTTAATGCTACAGATGTTGATATACAGGGCAATTCAGTAGTTATGCCGTCAGAATATGCAGAATCCCTTGATGCCGACGCTATAGTTATCGTACCTAAAGAAGCCGGAGGCGGTAAGGGCGGTGCTTATAAGATTACTTCAATCAAGGATAATCTTAATGGTACGTCTGAAATAAAGGCTTCTCCTGCGTCTTTTGAAGAAGTTTATCAGAAAGTCCATGTAAGTGATGTGTTCACCGTTGACCCCGACAGTATCGAACCTGCCGAAGGCGTATCATACAGCATTGACACAGATGCAACTGTTGAACCGCTTTCAGATACTCAGTCAGACGGTACTATAATGCCTCTCAATTCAAATATTCAGCAACTGAAAACAACTTCTGCTTCTAAAAGTATTGACGGTGTTTCCTTTGAAAAGGAAATTGCAGGTTTTACAGTCAAGGCAGAAGTCAAAAATATAAAGCTTAATGCAAATGTTGACTGGGAATATCATGCGTTTAAAGGTGGACTTAAAATAAATAATATTTATATGGGTCTCAATTACACAAATGAAATTTCTGCTACAACCGGATTTTCTGTTGACGGTGATGTTGATTTGTTTGATATGAGTAAAAAACTCTCAGAACCTTCATTATCGTTAGGTAAATTATCAATTAAAATATGCCCCGGTCTTTCAGTAAACCTTAAGGCTTCTCTCGCATTTGACGCAAGCGGTGAACTTAAAGTCGTTCTCACTGTTGACAATGTAAAGGGTTTTGAAATGTCAGGCGGTAAGGTACGTGCCATAAACGAAACAAGTACTTCGTCAGAAATTTCACTCAGCGGTAAGGTAGGAGCTTATCTCAACCTTAAACTTGCACTCAGCCTTGATTATATTGTAGGTGATGTTGAACTCTTTAGCGTAAACCTCAAAGTAGGTCCTACAATCACAGCTGAACTCATAGCAAGAAGTGATGCAGATGTGATTTGTGCTCAGGTTGACGGCTGGCTTACAATAGAAGTAACGGTTGCATTCCTTGAACCGATTCTCAAATTGTTTGATATTGATTCTACTATAAAACTTGTTGAAATCGGCAAGGATAACAGTCCTGTCAAGTTTGCAATGCACCTTGAAGACTTCAAGGTAGTTCCGTCCTGTACGGTAGAAGAAGAAGCAACGACAGAAGCGGTTACTGAAGAAAGTATTCCTGTAGGAATATTTGCACTTGAAAAGTCATATGTTTCTGTTGACGTAGGTTCTTCATCAACTATCGGAATAAAGTCACTTCCGTCGGGATATTCAGCAAGTGATATTGTATGGGAGTCAAGCAATCCGTCAGTTGTATCGGTTGACGCAAACGGTAACGTATCTGCTGTTTCAGCCGGAACAGTAAGTGTTACAGCTACAACAAAAGACGGTCAGTATACTGCTTCCTGTGCGGTAAACGCAAAGGACGCTATAGTAATAAGCAATAATATAGGCTCTGACAACGGAAATAATTCCGGATTCCTTTCAGCGTAATCTTTAATAACAAAAAGTCCTGTTCTCGTAAAGGGAACGGGACTTTTTTGCGTAAACGGATAATTTACTTTATGAGACCACAAGCAATTTTTTTTCCGGAATTTCCCGATGGCTGTGTATGAAAATCGTCCGGATTTGCGTGTATAATTACCGGATATCCTGTTACTTGTGACGGACAGAAACGGTTTGTATAAAAGGCAACCCATGAATAGCCGTCATTGCTGAATAATGCCGGAAGGTCGCCGGTGTGAAAAGGGTGTTCTGTACCGGTGAAATTGAGGTGAGAGCCTGCGTTTGCAAATGGGTCATCAGCGTTTCCGNTGCATTCTNTTNCGTTGTGTATNTGNATTGCAAAAACACCGTTTTCAGAAGGCAGATTGAAAATTTCAGCAACGACAAGAGAACCGTTGCAGGCTTTGAAAAATGAAACTGTTCCATGTATCTCCGGATATTCTGCCGAACCGCAGATAACTGCCGTAGAGCAGGGACGTTGCAGAAGAAGTCTGCGATTTACTGTAAACATATATATAACCTCCGTATTGTGATTTTACTGCTATATATATGCAGGACATAAAAATCATATTACTGTGACTTACTGTGACAATATCGGCAACAAATAAAAAATTGTCTCATAAGAAACGATTTTGATTTGAATATATTTTAACGTCGTTCATAGACACAGAAAGACAGTTTTGCTTCATGTACATATTTATATTCCGAAAGACGAAATTCTTCCATGCTGAATACCGGAAAAAAGGTATCTCCTTTATATTCGTCATCAAGTTCGGTAAGATATATACGCTGTGCGTACTGTAAGCCGTGTGTATATATTTTTTCTCCTCCGCAAAGGAAAATTTCCGGAATACCGTGCTTTTCTGCATAGTTATGGGCAATTTCAAGTGCATTTCTGGTACTTACAGCAGTACAGAGTGAATCACCGGAAAAAGATTTTTGTCCTGATACTACTATATTATAACGGTCAGGAAGCGGGAAACCTATTTCTTCAAAAGTTCTGCGCCCCATAATGACAATATTACCCGACGTGATTTTTTTGAAGTATGATTTATCTTCCGGAATATTCCACGGAATTTTACCGTCCGAACCTATCACCCTGTTTTTTGCCATAGCAGCAATTATATTAATCATTTTTTCTTAGCCTTTCAAGAAGCTGTGACACAGCGCGATTGAAAACGGGGTGTCTGTAGTACGGGACAAGCTGGGCAACCGGTTCAAGTACAAAAGTACGGTTTTGCATATCGGGGTGGGGAACAGACAGGTCAGGGGTGTCAATTACAGCATCATCAAAAAAAATAAGGTCAAGGTCAAGAGTTCTTGGACCCCAGTGTATTTCACGGGTACGGTCTGCACTGTTTTCTATTGAGTGCATGAGTTCAAGAAGTGCGTGAGGAGAGAGGACAGTCTGGCAGACTAAAGCACCGTTCAGAAAATCATTCTGTTCTGTATAACCATATGGTTTTGTTACAATAAGGTCTGAAACTTTTACATCTTTGATATATTCGCTGTTTTCAAGCTGTTCAACGGCGTTTTTTATATATGACCTGCTATCGCCCATATTTGAACCAAGTGCAATAACAGCGGTGTGCCAGCCTCTTTGTATTCTCACTGAAACTGATTCAAACTGCATTTCAATCGGTGCTTCGGGTTTTCTGATTTCGATGTCCACGCTTTCAATAAACGGAAATTTTTTCAGAATTTCAAGAGCTGTTTTCTGTGCTGCCGTTTCAATGAGTTTAAAGGTATTCTGCGTCATGACTTCGTGAATCAGCGTGCATACACTGCCGTAATCGGTGGAATATTTAAGTTCATCAAGAGTACCCGCTTTTTCAGTGTTGGTATACAGAACGGCGTTTACATAGAAATTCTGTCCGTTTATGTTTTCGTGTTCAAATACGCCGTGATGTGCGAATATTTTAAGGTTATCAATGCGAATCACGTCCATTTTTGTATCCTTTCATAATTGCCTGTGTCATTTTTACAGCCCTTGCATTTTCTTTCACGTCATGAACTCTGACCATTGATACGCCTTTCATCACGCCTGCTACGGTTGTAGCAATTGTTCCCTCAATTCGTTCGTCAGAGGGCAGGTCAAGGGTTATTCCTATAACGGACTTGCGTGAAGTTCCGAGAAGAACGGGATAACCCAGACGTGTGCGAAATTCGTCAATGCGGTCAATAGCTTCGAGATTATTCTCATAGCTTTTTGCAAATCCCACTCCGACATCAAGTATAATTTTTTCTTTCTGAATACCGGATTTAAGTGCGATATCCGTGGTCTGTATCATGTCGGAAATAATATCTTCGATAAAGCATTTATATTCCTGATTGTCACGATTGTGCATGAGGCAACAAGGCAGACCGTTTTCAGCGATAAGTCTCGCCATTTGTCCGTCGTCATACTTAAGACTCCATATATCATTGATAAGGTCAGCACCGGCATTTATTCCGGCTTCTGCGACCCTGTACTTATATGTGTCAAGTGATACAGGAATATCAAATCTCTGCTTTACAGCCTCAATAACCGGAACAATTCTTGATATTTCTTCTTCGTCGGAAATTTTAGTATAACCCGGACGTGTGGATTCTCCTCCGATATCAACTATATCCATACCGTCCTTAATCATCTGTTCGACACACATAAGTGCAGAATCAATATTATTGAATTTTCCACCGTCAGAAAAAGAATCGGGTGTGAAATTCAGAATACCCATTATATAACAGTTGTTATTCAGGTCAAACTCTTTTTTTCCTATCAGCATAATTCATACCTCGATATTCATATTTTTCCGGTCTTTATGCCAGTTGCATATATCTCGGGACGGACAGGCAAAGCAGAGACGTGATTTTTTGTCGGCTGTATAAAATATATTTTCCAGTGAATCCTTTTGATTTTCCTTGTTTCTGTGATTAAGGATAAGACTAATAATCCGGCTTTTCATGTCGTCACAGCAGTTTACATCATCAAGAATTTTTTCAGCAGTTTCTTTTCCTGCTATGTGGTGCGGAATGTTTTCGGTGTATTCTGCCGAACGTCCTATATCATGGAGCAGGGCAGCAGAATAAATTAGGTCAGGCATTACGTCGATACCTTTTTCCCGGCATATAATCATGGTAATTCTTGCAACGTCAAGAAAATGCTCAATGTCGTGACCGCAGAAAACACGATTTTTTTCAAGTTCACGCAGTGTATTTAGTTCTTTCAGGTACATTTCATTTCTTAGTATTCTGTTTGTGAGTTCAAGATTCATAATTATACACCTCCTCCGAAATTTTATTATAGCACATTTTTATTTTGAAGTCAATTATTATTTTGCTGTTGTCGTAAGTCAGAAGTGCGGTTGAATAAGAAAGTTATGTGTATTGAGTGAAACTTTTTATTGACATCTTTCACAAAATATGATATAATATGGCTATAAAATTTTATAAAGGAGGACTTTATTATGAAACACCAGAAAAGAATGAGACAGACTGTTGTCCTGTCGTTCATTCTGCTTGTTACGTGGCTGATTCCGCTGTTCAGCTACAGTACAAAACCGCTTTCCGCTTCTGCAATTTCTACAGACTATCCTGCTCAGCTCATGAATATTGCAGTCAAGGACAATTCAAAAGTGCTTACTGAAAATGGAACTGCCGACGGGTCGGCTCTTTCAGTCAAAGCACTCGGCAGCGACCTTTCACCGTCGTGGCGTTTTGACAGAGTTAATGAAGATTCAAAAGGAACTTTCTTCAAAATCTGTAACGCTGAATCAGGCAGACTTCTTACACCTGAAAATTATAATGTCAAAGCCGGAACAAGTGTAATTATGTATGGCAGTGAATCCCACCAGACACAGCACTGGTATGTGATTCCGGTGAAAGACGACCATATCGGCAATCATCTTTATTATAAGATTGTAAACTATTCAGACACATCGCTTGCTCTTACTCAGGGAAAGTCAGGAATGACACTTGAAACTTATACAGGTGCAGATTCTCAGCTTTGGTTGCTCAATGCCGACGGTTTACAGGGATTCGCAGGTTATTGCAATGACGACAACACANGCAACATCANAGCTGGTGATATCGGTGGACTGTTCGGNGAAATTGTTGNAGNTTCAACGTTTAACGNCCTTAAAAAATACGCCGAATCCGATACGCCTTATACTATTGTTGTTACAAAAAATATTACGGTCACAGAACTTAATATGAACGGTGACAGATATATGTGTTCTGCCGGAAGAATTTACGTTCGCAACAATAAGACAATTGTCGGCAGTTATAACGCTCATACTCTTTTTAATGTACAATTCTGTACAGCAACAAAAAACGGTGTCGGTAACAATATTATCATAAAGAATTTTGATATGCAGCATGATGCGGAATCAAACAATAACGATTCAATTGTATGTTATTTTGGTTCAGGTAAAAATCTGTGGGTTGACCATGTAACGTTTACAGGTCATGAAAACTATGGTTATGCTCCGAAAACAGGTCTTGTTGATGAAGATAAATTCCTTGCCTGCTGTTATGATGCAGATTACTGCACCGTTTCAGACTGTTCATTCGGTAAGCACAAATATGGTCTTATTCTCGGTTATCCCTCAGATGACGAAAAGTCTAAAAACAATTATGACGGTTTTCCTCGTATGACACTTGCTTCCAACCAGTTCAACGGCTGTGAGACAAGAGGTCCGGGACTTATGAGATGGGGATATTTCCACTCATTCAACAACTATGTCAACAAATTCAGTATGGCATATACTGTACATAGTGGCTGTGATATTTATGCAGAAAACTGCTACTATGAAAACGGTGGAAACGTTATCTGTGACTGGAATTCAATCACTTATGCAGGTGCGTATGCCGAAAGCGGTTCAAAGTTCTCCAACTGTAACAGAACAGTGCAGGGCGAGGGAACAGCGAGCAATCCCAGCTACTCCAAGGCAAGTACATGGCGACCGTTTTCAAATTACAGCTACACAAAGCTTACTGCCGACGAAGCAAAAAGTTATTGTAATACTTACAGTGGTACTCAGTCATCAAATGGAAATATGATGTATCTGCGTTTTGCAAAGAAAGGCGTTCCGAGTGCAAGCTACACAGAAGTACCGAATACACCGATAACACCTCCCGCACCTGTCGCCGCAAGTTTTGACGAAGGTTCGACATACCGCATAAAGAATGTAAATTCTGGTCTTTATATGCAGGTAGCAGAGGCAAAGGCAGAAAATAATGCAAACGTTCAGCAGTGGGGCAGTGACGGTACTTCCGTACACGATATGTGGAAACTGTTCAGTGCAGGCGACGGCTATTATTACATCGCTTCGTGTGTCGGCGACGGCGGTACTTACGTTCTTGACATTGCAGGAAAAAAATCCGACAACGGCACAAATATTAACATATACAAGTATAACGGCGGTACAAATCAGCAGTTTATGCTTACTCAGAATGACGACGGAAGTTATAAAATCCGCACAAGAGTTTCAGGTGAAAATTCTGCGATTGAAGTTGCTGACGCTTCAAAGACTTCGGGTGCGAATGTGCAGGAATGGGAAGTAAACGGTGTAAACTGTCAGGACTGGATTCTTGAACCTGCCGCAGATTCGGGCTGTGTAATGGACGAAAATCTTATATACACGTTTGAAAATGTAAATTCTGGCATGGTTATGGACATAGAAGCCGGTCTTATGGCAGACAAGACAAATGTTCAGCAGTGGACTTCAAACGGTTACGACTGCCAGAAATGGATACTTAAATCATTCGGTTCGGGCAATTACTACTGGATTCGTTCCGTACAGAATGAAAGTTATACTCTTAAAGCCAACGGCAGTGAAAACGGTGCAAACATCGGCATAACAGAGTATTCTACTAAGGACAGCAGTCAGTTATTCCGATTCTCCAAAAATCTTGACGGCACATACAGCATTATAACACACGCATCAAAAGATAAGTGTCTTGTTGAAGTTGCAAGTGCTTCAAAGGACAGCGGTGCGAACGTTCAGCAGTGGGAAAGCAACGGTAACGCTTGTCAGAAGTGGAACATCTCAACAGAAACAAAACCCGTTACCACAACAACTACCACAACTACAACAAAAGCAACCACAACAACTACCACAACAACAGCTACTACAACCACTACTTCAAAGCCGATTGAAAAAGAAGTTCCGGGCGACGTGAATAATGACGGAGAATACACAGTAACAGATTTGGTATTATTACAGAAGTGGCTACTTGCAGTACCTAATACAAAGCTTGATAACTGGAAAGCTGCCGACCTCAATGCAAATAATATACTTGATGTATTTGATTTGTGTATGATGAGAAGTTTGCTTATCAGTAAATAATTATATAAAACGCTTTCTGAAAATGCAAAGGCGATTTATTATCTAAGTGAATATTACTCGTTTCTGGTATCAGAAAAACTGTGAATTATCAGATTTGGAAGTAATGGAAATATTTAAAGTAAGTCTAAAAAAGACCGGAACAATAAAGCGTTGTTCCGGTTTTTTTATTTTACATTGGTTTTTAATTGAAAAGTTCGGGATATTTTTCTTTGGATATCTGTCTTTGTACGTGCTGTGCCGCTGCATCTACAAGAAAAGTCATACAGTCTATGGAGTACCATTTTCCCTTGTATTTGACGCTACAGATACAATAACCCTCTTTTGTTTTTTCACCGTCATCTTCATCTTTCAATATGAGAGAAAATTGGGTCATATAGAACTTTTTCAAATCATCGGTGTCCCATACCCTTTCAATAGTATCAAATGACGCATTAATGTAACTGCGCATATTGGTATTTTTATCTTTGTCTAGACTTTTCAATGTATATTTTTTCTTGTCAACTATTTTTTTCTTTTTGACTTTTACCGTTNTGATTTCATTGAATACCGTAAGNATATTTGCTTCTTNGATANCTTCNTTGAGTTCGTCTTTGTTAAGGTCGTAATAATTCATGACCGCCTCTGCAAAGTCATCGGGAACGCAGGAAAGTACTTTTTTTGAATCCTGCTGCTGCAATGCGTCGATTGTTTTTTTGTTCATGGAATTTCCACCTCCGCTGAAAATCACACCTATCAGCTTGAAAATCACAAGCAGAATGATAACCACAACAACAGTTGCCGGAAGTATTGTTTTCCATTTGGATTTGATTTCCGATAACGCCCTTTCTGACGNTTCACGTAAATTNTTCTGTTCATTGTTTGACATATTAATTTCCTCCATATGTATTTTTATTTACAGATTATGTCTGTAATTATATTATACTGATAGTATCGGACATACGGGTGTCCGTTCAAAGAAAATTTACAATAAAAATTGAAATACATAGAATTATACCTGTAAAAATAAACAAGTTAGCAGTTGCAAACTTTTGTAAATTTGTTATTAATTCCNAANTTTGTATTTTTCTATTGACATTTTAGTTAGTGAGTGCTAATATAATTATGTTATTAAATACTAACGATATGAGGTGATTTCTGATATGCCTTTGACTATGGCTGATATAGGTGTGGAAAATATAATAAAAAAAGTCGGTGGAAATTCCGAAACAAAAAAGTTTCTTGAAAGTCTCGGTTTTGTCTCGGGCGGAACTGTTACCGTGATAAATGAAATAAGTGGAAATTTGATTGTAAATGTTAAAGAATCAAGAGTTGCGGTAAGCAGAGAANTGGCAATAAAAATAATTATATAAAGNAGTATGTTTTATGACGCTTAAAGATGCAAAAATAGGTCAAACCGTCAGAGTGAAAAAACTTTCNGGTGNGNGTGCTGTGAAAAGACGTATAATGGATATGGGAATGACTAAGGGTACAGAGGTACATATACGCAAAGTTGCACCGCTCGGTGACCCGATTGAAGTGACCGTCAGAGGTTATGAACTTTCACTTAGAAAAGCAGATGCCGAAATGGTTGAAGTTGAATAATTTTTTTGAATCTATGTTAGATTAAACTAATAAAGAAAGGATTTTTTCATATGGGAATAAAAATAGCGTTGGCAGGTAATCCGAACTGCGGAAAAACTACGCTTTTCAATGCTCTTACAGGCTCAAATCAGTTTGTAGGAAACTGGCCAGGTGTTACTGTCGAGAAAAAAGAGGGAAAGCTTAAAAGTGACAAAGATATTATTATAACTGACCTGCCGGGTATATATTCACTTTCTCCATACACTCTTGAGGAAGTCGTGGCGAGAAATTATCTTATCGACAAACGTCCGGACGCAATTCTGAATATAATCGACGGAACAAATCTTGAAAGGAATCTTTATCTNACCACTCAGCTTNNTNAANTCNNNATACCTGTTGTGCTTGCGATAAACATGATGGACGTGGTAAAGAAAAACGGTGATAAAATCAATACCGAACAACTTGCTAAAGAACTCGGCTGTCAGGTTGCGGAAATTTCGGCATTAAAGGGAACAGGCATTGACGAAGCAGTACGGAAAGCCGTTTCAGTGGCAAAATCCGGTGAGTTGTCCGTACCACAGCATAGTTTCTGTGGTTGCGTAGAACACGCTATCGCACATATAGAGGAAGCTGTATTGCATGATATGCCTGAAGAACAGCAGAGGTGGTATGCAGTAAAGATTTTTGAGCGTGACGGAAAGGTTCTTGAAAAACTCAGTATTCCGGCAAACATAAGGGAACATATTGAAAAGGACATACAGACCGCTGAAACCGAAATGGACGACGATTCCGAAAGTATCATAACCAATGAAAGATATATTTACATAGCATCAGTCATAAAGGACTGCTATAAAAAGAAAAATAAAGGCGGTCTTACGGTTTCCGACAAGATAGACAAGGTTGTAACCAACCGTTTTCTTGCACTGCCGATTTTCGCCGTTATAATGTTTATAGTTTACTATGTTTCAATTACAACCGTAGGTGCATGGTGTACAGACTGGACGAATGACGTTCTTTTCGGTGAATGGATTCCCGACGCTGTAAACGGTGTTCTTGAAAAAATAAACTGTGCAGACTGGTTGCAAAGTCTCATAGTTGATGGTATAATAGGCGGTGTAGGTGCTGTGCTTGGCTTTGTACCTCAGATGCTTGTACTTTTCATTTTCCTTGCGTTTCTTGAATCGTGCGGATATATGGCACGTATTGCTTTTGTAATGGACAGAATTTTCAGAAAATTTGGTCTTTCGGGAAAATCTTTCATTCCTATGCTTATCGGTACGGGCTGTGGTGTTCCGGCAGTTATGGCAAGCCGTACAATCGAAAATGAGCGTGACAGACGTATGACTATCATGACGACAACTTTCATTCCGTGCGGTGCAAAACTTCCTATTATCGGACTTATTGCAGGTGCATTTTTCAATAATTCCGGCTGGGTTGCAGTTTCGGCTTACTTTATCGGCGTTGCTGCAATAATAGTTTCCGGTATCATGCTTAAAAAGACAAGAATCTTTTCGGGCGACCCTGCTCCGTTTGTAATGGAACTTCCTGCTTATCATCTCCCGACAGTAAGCAACGTACTCCGTTCAATGTGGGAAAGAGGCTGGTCGTTCATCAAGAAAGCCGGAACAATTATTCTTCTTTCAACCGTTCTTCTCTGGTTCTTACAGGGATTTGGCGTTGAAAACGGTTCATTCGGAATGATTGATGACCTTGACAACTCAATTCTTGCAAAAATCGGTAATCTCTTTGCTTGGATATTCGTNCCTGTCNGCTGGGGAGACTGGAAAGCAGCCGNTGCCGCTGTTACAGGTCTTATTGCAAAGGAAAACGTTGTTGCTACATACGGGACACTCTTCCATTTCGGCGGAGAACTTTCCGAAAACGGTGATGAAATCTGGGGACAGCTTGTAGCAAGTTTCTCCGCACTTTCAGCATATTCGTTCCTCGTGTTCAATCTTCTTTGCGCTCCGTGTTTTGCAGCAATCGGTGCAATCAAGCGTGAAATGAACAGTGCAAAGTGGACATGGTTTGCAATCGGCTATCAGTGTGGCTTTGCATATGCAATTTCACTTATTATTTATCAGTTCGGTTCAGCTTTCAGCGGAAACGTTCACCCGATAGGTCTTACAGTTGCAATAATATTCACAGCATTTATTATTTATATGCTTTTCAGACCTTACAGGGAAAGCAGTACTCTTAAATCAAGAGCGGTAAGAGCGTGAACGGAGGCAATAAAACTATGAATGCAGGTACTGTTATAACAGGGTTGATTCTTGTTGCAATAATTGCAATGATTATAATCAGACTTGTCAGCGATAAGAAGAAAGGAAAATCCTCATGCGGTTGTAACTGCGGCTGTTGTCCTAATTCGGAAAACTGTCACGGAAACCGTTCATAATCACGAACAGAAACACAGCGGAAAATTTTTTCTGCTGTGTTTTTTTGCTACATAATATTGACAATGTGTGAAAAAGTTTGTATAATGTAAAATGGAGGTGTTTAATTTGAAATCATTAAAAAGAAATATTGCATACATACTTATTCTTGCAAGCTGTTTTTCGGGGGTAACGGCAGTTTGTGGAAATTATCCTGAAAGTTCTGTTATCGCTCATGCAGAAGAAGAAAAAGTGTATAAAGGCTGGAGCTATGTTGTTTATGATAAGATAGACGGAATATGCGATACTCCTTGTGTGGAACTTACAGAATGTAATCCTGCAATATACTATGCTTCTGTTGATATTCCTTCTGAAATTGAAGATTATCCTGTTGTGAGTATTTCCGGAGAAATNTTTGGAGGAAAGGNANNNNCTCNNATGNAGGACCTTCCGGCGGAAGCTGAAACGGAGGCTGACGAAAATGCCTGAGAAATTCTATATCACCACCCCCATCTACTACCCCTCGGACAAGCTCCACATCGGCCACACCTACTGTACTGTGGCCACCGACGCCATGGCCCGGTATAAGCGGCTTAAGGGCTGCGAGGTCATGTTTCTCACCGGTACCGACGAGCACGGCCAGAAGATCGAGGACAAGGCCAGGGAGGCGGGCGTCACCCCCAAGGCGTATGTGGACAACATCGTAGAGGGCCCCAAGGGCGTGCTGGACCTGTGGAAGCTGATGAACATCTCCAACGACCGCTTCATCCGCACCACCGACGATTACCATGTGGCCGCCATCCAGAAGATTTTCAAGAAGATGTACGACAACGGCGACATCTACAAGGGCACCTACAAGGG
>WFLZ01000104.1 GCA_009177225.1 Clostridia bacterium | reverse complement strand
TTACTACTCCGAACACTCTCGCTGTTTCTTCATATGTATGTCCTTCTTTTTGATATGCTACTGCTGTTTCTCTTAAATCTTTACTTTTACTCATATTTTTATTATATCACTTTTGTGTTCATTTGTAAAGTGGATTGACTATATAATCTGTAAAACGAGTCAGTTTATCCGTAGCCTCATAAGCAAAACGTATTTTATAGCCACTTTTGACCCACTTGAATGAACTGTTAGCATAACGTGCTGATTGCTTCTCAATTGATGTTATATGTTCTCCGGCTTCACTTTTCTTAGCTTCAACTACATCAATAGGATTTCCACTAACAAAAAGAGCATAATCAATTGGATCTGTATCGGTCGGAAATTCACGTACAGTAACGCCAACAGAAGCATTTAGATTAAGCTCTTTCATATCCTGAATAACCCAGCCAGACATAATCAGTTTTTCATCAATTATCTTTCTTGCTCTCTGTTCTGGTGTCATAAATACCTCATTTTTTATTGAATCTTTACACTGTTTTTCGTTCATATTTTCGCGTCCCCAAAATTTGTATAATTCATCTATTATTATATCACACTTTTTACCAAATTGCAATACTATTTTTTCATTATTTTAGTAACTAAATCAAAACCGCCCGAATCCCCAAATATTTTTTCGCAAGAGAATACAACAAGTCTTCATGATGTCATGTAAAATAAACCGCCTATCAAATTTTTACACATGATAGGCGACTTTTATATTACATAATTAACAAANAGNTTGANTTTTATCTNTTTTTACGACGAANNACACCNGATAATCTTACAGTATAGAAACCAAATNCTGTAAGTATAACCGCACTAAGAAAAATCAGAATATTCATNAGTNAGNTATTTCCTGTCTGAGGNANATTAACTTCTTCATTCGCTGAATCAGTACCAATACCCGTATTAGGATTAATAACATAAATATCGAGAATATTTCCAGAATCATCAGTCAATACCATTTCGTACTGTTTTTCTGAATTTTCATTAATCTTAACATTTGCAGCAGTGATACCTGTTTTAATCTGATAGTCATTGATTGCCCAATTACAAAGTTCTTCATCAGAAGCAATATGACTTGTAATTTTTTCTGTTGTTATAGTTGTCGTTTGAGTAGTTGATTCCGTCGTAGTGGTAGTGGTAGAAGTTGTTGTTGATGTAGTTGACTCTGTCGTTGTGGTGGTTGTGGAAGTTGTTGTTGATGTAGTTGATTTTGTCGTGGTGGTTGTTGTGGAAGTTGTCGTTGATGTAGTTGATTCTGTCGTTGTGGTGGTTGTGGAAGTTGTTGTTGATGTAGTTGATTTTGTCGTGGTGGTTGTTGCGGAAGTTGTCGTTGATGTAGTTGATTCTGTCGTTGTGGTTGTTGTGGAAGTCGTCGTTGATGTAGTTGTTTCTGTTGTAGTGGTNGTTGTAGAAGTTGTTGTTGATGTAGTTGGCTCTGTCGTGGTTGTTGTGGAAGTTGTTGTTGATGTAGTTGTCTCTGTCGTTGTGGTGGTTGTGGAAGTTGTTGTCGATGTAGTTGATTCTGTCGTTGTGGTGGTTGTAGAAGTTGTTGTTGATGTAGTTGTCT
>WFLZ01000226.1 GCA_009177225.1 Clostridia bacterium | reverse complement strand
AGGACAAGTCTAATATCTGGAGCGTAAATACTGAAAAAGAGTATCACGAGGAGAAAAAATAATGGCGAATACCGGTTTTCAGGAAATCAAGGATATTTTCCGTGAAAAGAAATTCGGAAAGCTTTTCGTCGGCGATACGGAAAATACGCTTATACAGTTTTTCCGATATGTATTTGTCGGCGGACTTGCGACTGTTGTTGACTGGGGAATTTCCTATATTCTTTTCAGATTCGTCTTTCATNNANAGTTTGCAGAACTNNCAAATTCCCTTTNATTCGTCGCCGNACTTATNTTGAACTATATAATAAGTACATTCTGGATTTTTCGCAATTCAAAAGTCGAAAATCGTTTTATGGAATTTATCGGATTTGCTGCAATAGGTCTTGTCGGACTTTTCATGACTATCGGTATTACAAGGCTTTTCAAAATATGGCTTGCCGATAAAACAAGTCTGTTTCAGATTATAGCTAAGGTGGTTTCAACGGCTGTTTCGTTCCTTTGGAACTTCTTTGCAAGAAAATTTCTGCTTTTCAACGGTAAAAAAGAAAATTAAAATAATTTACGGACGCATTAGATGTGCGTCCGTTTTTTAGTCTTTACGGTATAATACAGGGTTGAAGTCCTCCGCTTTTGAGTGAATTTCCGCAATAAGATTTTCAAATGCAGTCTTATTGAAATCAGGTTCATTGCACGCAATTTCAAATTCCGTTTCCATATAGAACTGAAAATACCCTGTTTCAAAGAAACCGTTTCTGTAATAGAAGTTTTTCCGGCGGATTCTCTGAGCATTGTTGGAATAACTTTCATCTGTTGCCTCGAAGTCAACGACAATCTGATAACCGGTATAGTATTCTTTCAGCAGACGCAGTGCGTTTCCGCCTATTCCCTTTGAACGTTTTTCGGAACATATCGCAAAATAACATATATATGCACACTTCATGAATTTCATAATTATAAAAAATCCAGAAAATTCGTTATCTGTATATATTCCGAGAATTTCTGTTCCATCTTTTTCCGAAAAACAGAATATATCTTCAACGGAGATTCTTTCATTTTCCGGAAATGCCTGATTGTTCAGTTTTTCAAGCAGGGGAATGTCAGCGGAATTTCTGTCAAGCTTAATAAATTCAATATTATACATAATTTACTCCTTTTTATATGAAATTCCCCCGTCCGTAAAAAGAACAGGGGATTTTTGTTATTTCCAGAAAAGAATTATTTTTTCAACTTCATAGGCTATTTCCGGATAGTCGAGATGTGAATCACAGTAACGGAAAGCCTGATTTATCGATTGTATACCGCTTACATAAATCGTCCATACAAGAGAGAAACAGAAGAAAATATTAATAAATTTCTTGATAGTGGGATTTTTTGTTCTGACGGACAGCCAGAAAATTATTGTATAAGCTCCCAGTAACATCTGCCATGCAAAATCGGTCATATATCTTATCGAGTAACCGCTTTCCCATACGGAACAGATTATTATTACAGGAATTAAAACACATGGTATCGCAAGATAAAGCGATTTTGTGATTTTTGTACGCTTGTCCGGAAGTGTTTTAATAGCCTTTCCGGAAAGAAGATATGCGAACATTGGAAGTGCAAGGAAAAACAGTCCGCAGACGTTATGTGTTGACGGATAGTCATTGTAGAAGAATCCTCCGGCACTCATATCCTGAAAATTTGCTGATACAAACGGGTATTTTGTCGAGAATACAGGTGTGTTGAACAGGTAGTTCCAGAACGGTATGAGTGACAGTCTCCAGTGAAATNGAGNGNTTCTGAAGTCGTTTATTGTTAGTNNATACTGTATNCCGANCTCGAACGGTGACCCGNATCTTGCATAGTTGTNGCACATCTGAACTATTCCNATNCACGCCATAGGAATAATTGCACATACAAGGTATCTGACGCTTTTTTTATTGAAAAGCTTTTTGTTCCCGTGTGAAAATCTCGGCAATGCACATACCATGAACACAGCCGCACATATACAGTAAAGCACAGTTGTCGGACGGCTCAGGACAGCTACGGCAAATAAAAGTGAGGAAACCGCCGTTTTGGAAAGTGATATTTTTCCCTTGCTGATTATATTGGCGGAAATCATAAAATAAACCGCCCACGTCATGAATGCAAATCCCGACGACATGGCTACTTCATAGAAAAGCGGTCTGCCGATACTGTACCATATACCGCTTACCATCTGTATTATAATAAGGCTTATTATAAATATTCCGGTCGGGAGCGTCGGGAAGAATTTCCGTATAAATTTCATGAAAAGGAAAGAAAGTCCGATTATTCCGATAAGTGCAAAGATAAGGACTGCTGCTGATTCAGGAAAATAATATCCTGTGAGAAGATGATAAGGCAGAAACAGCAGTATTACCGGAGCAATACCGTAATATGAGTAGAATTTTCCGTCAAAGTAAACGTGGTCCCATGCGTATGTGTAATAGTAGTCTCCCTCAAATGAAGGCACTAATTCAGCTTCACGATGTTGTGTGTCATAGGGATTGTCGAAAGAATTAAGAGCTTTGTTGGGTTCTTTTATCAGATAAGTTCTTCCGTCCTCAAAAGCATCTACTAACTGTTGTGTGACCTGNCTGNCNNCGGTTTGTGCAAGTTCNTCTTTCCACNGTTTNCCATCANTNCTGTAANTTGTCACCCATATTGCCCAGAAACAAGCCGCAGCCGTAATATATACAGCAGTAATCCGACAGAATTTAAGATTTTTGTTTACACTGTTCTGCATAAATCTGCCTTTTATAACCACATGGATAAACACACTTAACATTACTATAAGTAAAAATCTTATCCATGAAATTTCAAACATTACAGGCATATTTATTGTTATTGATTTAATATAGGCGGTTCCGAAATTTTGCGGTTTAAGCCTTACTTTCAAATCTCCGACGTTTCCGGAAAGTTCGCACTGCAAATACTGTGTCTGTATCTGATTTCTTGATATTATAGTTTTTGCAATATTGCTTCTCGGAACAAATGACTGTGTTTCATCGGTAGCGTCAATTGAGAAGTCAACTGCCCGTGTATTGTTTTCAAGTACAATATCAGCATATATGGTACTTATCTGACGGTTTATATCAGGAAACGTTAAAACAAGCTCATCGCCGTTTCTTACAGCTATATCTTTTTGATTACGCCTGTATATACCGCCCTTGTCCAGTATTGAACGGCTTGCCTCATAGGTGACTGTATTGTAATCGCCGAACCACAGGCGGTATGACGGTACATTGAATACAGTCATTTCAAGAACAAACGCTATCAGAATGGTTTTCACTGCAAACGAAATGACGGGAAGTCTGTGTTTGCTGTGAACAATGCACAGCAGGTATACCGCCATACAGACAACGCCTATAAATGTATACGTACCTGAATACATTCCGAAATCAATAAACTGAAATTTGTCCGAAATGGCAACGCTGAACATAAAAACCGTCATTCCTCTTNCAATACCTCTCAGTGAANATACAAATTCGGAAGGCTTTNTTTTTTCGTCGCTGTTGATTTCCTTAAGGAAAACCGTAATNATAATTGTAGAAATAATCAGTGCANTAATNAACAGAAATGTATTCATCNGCAAACCTCCAATTCAGCATAGATATTTATATTATATCGTTACAGACAGGTTTTGTCAACTGATAAATGTGAAAATCATGCAATTTTTTATAAATTATTTTAGCCAATATGTTTTTATTTTTTATATGAAAATCAGGTGAGATTTTAATTCGACTGCGGTCAAGTCTGGTGCAACTGCTTATTATGATTTGCTTGTTCTCTTTCAGGAATACTTTTATGCCCGGATTTTAATGCCATTTACTATAATTATTTGTACAGAATACTATTTTTTGATTTCTTTTAATTTTTTCTCGAGAGAATCCGNNAGAATACCTTTCNCNATTATTTCATACAGCATNTTAAAANGNTCAGANGGNATNTCATTAAGTTCANTTTTACTTAATGNACCAAGCATCTCTAACATACTGGTCATCTGCATTTCTTCAAGATAATCAACGCTATCATTCATTATTTCTGCAAGTGCATCTTCAAGCATAGTGAATTTATCTGTTTCTTTCAACTGAATACCACAATTATCACAAAAATCCCTGAAGAATGCAAGTGAACGTTCTCCGCTTGTCAGTATCGTTTCCGGACAAGAGCCATAATCAAGCAGTATTTCGGCAAATTCTTTAATGAGTGCTTCAGCCGAATCGGGATAATAGCTGCTGCTTTTTATATGTCTGCACTGTTTTGTTTCAATGTCGGCAAACACAATCAACGACGGAAAAACAGGCTTCTGTTTTTCTTTGTCAATATCAGGCTGATTGGTGATATAGTGTCGGCACTCCCATGTTCCATGCTTTTTCAATTTTTTTATCTGATTTAAAAGTGAATCGTCTTTTAACACAGGCATCGGAAATACAGCAGGTTTTATTTCCGGCAGTTTCATAAACGACCATTTATACCCGCTATTGTCAGGTGTAAGCAATGGGATTGTTGGTATGGAATTATCTATAGAAAGTTCAGTCTTATTACTGTTTTTCAGCTTCTCAGAAACGGCGTGAGCAGCGTTCAAAGCTTCCAGAAGATACTGGAAGTCATTTTCTTCGGTAATAAGATACGGCATATAATACGACTGAAATTTCAAGAAATTCGGATATGTTTTTTTCCCTTTGAGCTGTATTCCATGCTCCTTAGCATATTTCTGAACGGGACTTACAGCTTCTTCCGGAATATCAGACTTGTTATCCAGTCCTATTTGCAGACAGTTCTGTGAAATTAGCATTGTAAACGGATTGTCCATAACATTAGAATTTTTCACAATCTCCAATGAACGCATTCCCTCATCACCGATATACAGTGCAAGTGCAATACACTCACCAAGATTTCCCATAATACAGCAATAACCGATTTGACCGTCTGACAGCTTTACAGCAAAATTTTCGGAGTCATAAATTTTTTTCCAGAGTTTGTCGCTGCGGAACTGAAAAGCGGCTTCCATCAGAGAGTCAGGTATTTCCGGTTCAGGAAATTTAAAATCTATTTCATGATTCTTCGCCGGACATTCAGGTTCAATCAGAGGATTTATCGTCTGAGTAATTTGTGGCTTATCATATGGTTTTATTACTTTTCCATTAAAAATGTCAATAAGCTCAAAATCGGAATCATCTTCATCGTATTCGTCATCGTAATCGGGATACTGCTCCGGAGCAGTTCCTTTTTTACAAACAACTATCGGTTCTGTTGTCTCCTCATCAAGCACCTGTAGCACTTTACATTGGAAACGCCATTCATCACCGTAATCAAATAAAAATTTGANTTGCTNNCCTTTNTCAANNCTGNGCTGTGCGAGCTTTACCTTANCANCATATGGCGGATTTTCNGCGTAAGGGGAGCAGTATTCGTCTTTTTCCGACCACCATTTGTTATCCATGAAAAATGAATATAAGTGGNCAAAATAANAGTCAAAAGCGTCCAGAATACAGCCANCCAGNTTGTCNANAGTGTTCTTNCCGNATATACGNATATGACGATAACAGCCCTTTCCAAGAGATACACTTATGATATATGAAACTTTCTTTTTATATGTTCTTGCTTTCATTAAAAACTGCTACTCAAAATATGGACAAATATATCCATATTGAGAAAAAATTCCTGCTTCAACCTGTATGCTTTGGATTATGACAAGTCATAATCTACTTACAATTTCTTGTACAGTCCACAGGCGT
>WFLZ01000242.1 GCA_009177225.1 Clostridia bacterium | reverse complement strand
TTACTCCTGTCACTTTTCTGATTTCTTCTGCTGATATTCCTTTTATTCTGCTTTCTACTATTATTTTTCTTACCTCTACTGGTATCATTTTTATCACCTCTACTACCTATTATATTGTATNTTTATTGATNTGTCTATAATGGAATTGCTGTAACAGTATTGTCTTAAGACAACACCGCATAATGAACAATCAGTATAAAAAATAAAGAAAAACATTCAGCAGAAATGCTAAGTGAGCAGAGAAATATTAAATTTCTTACGTAAAGGTATACAGAATCAGACCAACGATACTTTTTACAGTCGGTGCTTATACAATGTTGAAATCCGGTATACTTCGTAAAAAAGATGACGAAAAAGTATAATCTTTGATAAATTGAAAGATTTTGGTGATAACGAAATACAAAGACAAATTGTAATTGGAAAACTCAAAGAAAAATAAATTTAATCCCTCTGTTAAAATAAGCAGAGGGATTTTTTTAGACTTTAAATATAAATCATAGAATTATAGATGCTTTCTTTTGCTTTTTCACGGAGCATATTGCCTATTTTTCCAACTTCAACGAGGTTGCCGGAATCAAGTGCGGTCTGATACTCCTTGCTGTCGTTCATGTAAATTTCGGTCTGTGCATTGATTGCGTCCGTGACTTTGATTTCGAGTTCCTCAAGGTATGCGAGAATTTCGCCGTTGTCAACGAGTTTCTGCAAACATTCGGGGAAATATTCCTCCGAGTGATGCAGATGATAGCGGATATGGTCTGTATAAAACTCATAAATTTTGCCGTCCGAAATATTTCTGACAGTGATTTTTTCGGTATCGAGTTCCCATTTTTCGCTTTTAAAAATCATAAAAACACCTCATTTTTTCTTTTTATACAGCACAATTCTTGTGCCAACTCCAACAATTGCAAGTCCGCCGATAACAAACGGCAAAGAACTGCTTTCAGAACGCTTTATATCAATTTCTACGGCATTTTCAATGGTATCACTGGTAAATTCATTACCCGAATCAATAGAGCTGTCAAAGGGCGTTTCTGTGCGTGTTACGTTGCTGATAACTCTCGGTGAACTGTTGCCATTATCATCAATCGGATGTTCAATTTTTTCTTCTTCAATAGTGCTGAAAATCGGGAAAATGTCAATGGTACTGCCGTTTTCGTCAAGCATATTCCACTGATTATTGACAAGCCGAAAGCTGTAAAAATTATCCTCAGTTTCGATAGTCCAGATGCCGTTGTCGTCGTTGAAATCCCAGTTTTCCGTCAGATTTTTGTAATAGTTTTTGTAGGAATATTTAAGTTCGCCTATAGCTGTCCAGTCGTAATCGTCATAGCCGTAATTTTCGTCAACCCATTTGTCAAGAAGGTGATGCTTGTATGAAGATTCGGGAAATTCAGTTCCGTCATCGCTTTTGCCAAGCCATATTTCCGACCAAATTTCAGCTTTTATAGTTATTCTACTTATAAACGAAACTACAAGGACATAGAAAAGCATAGTGAATGGAATCGTTTAAAGATAAGTGATAACGCAGAAATGCTTTTATTCTACGTTTTAAAACGTACCA
>WFLZ01000064.1 GCA_009177225.1 Clostridia bacterium | reverse complement strand
TAAGTGGTAGCGGCAGTAGGATTTGAACCAACGACCAATCGGGTATGAACCAAGTACTCTAGAAAACTGAGCTATGCCGCCATATTTGTCGTCATTGCCATTACTGCCTTACCACATTTATTATTATACTACATATTTTCTGAAAAGTCAATAAGAAAATTGAAAAAAAATCAAAATTGTAATAAACCACAATTAAATTTTGAATTTTACAGATTAATTTATATGATATCACAAATTTCTGCACTGTGATTGCAGAATTTGTGCTTTTTATTGACTTGAATTATAAAATATGATATGATTATAAAAAATAAAATAAAAAGATAATGGAAATCGGTGCAGAAATGGAAAAAATCAATCCGGAAGCTTATATGAACGGCTATAACTGGGAAGCTTTTCTGAATTATTATCTTGAAAAAAATGCTCCGGAAGTTCTTGAGGGCATGGACTCCGACCCCGAAGCCGGAATGTATGCCGTATATTATGAAATGAGTACGGAAAATTCTGAAAAGGCAGGCAAGCTTGAAGAAATTATTGAATATCTGATAGAAAATCCGGACGATATATATGAAATTTTACGTGAACACGGTGACGAAATTGAATGGGACTAAGTTTAATTTTAGAAAATATAAAAATATTATAGAAATAAATTAATTATCTTTTGACATAACTGATATTTTGTATTATAATAATTCATGAAATTAAATTTTTAATATCATCATACTATTATTAAAAAGTTGCTGATACAGATGAGGTAGTCTATGAATCCGGATTTACATAAAGGTCACAGGGAACGTTTCAGACAAAGATTCATAGATACAGACGGCAACGGATTCTGTCAGCATGAAATTCTTGAATTACTTTTGTTTTATGCACTTCCAATAGTAAATACAAATGAAACTGCACATCTTATTTTTGACAAAGCTGGCAGTTTCAGTGATGTATTTGAGTTGAGTATTGAAGAATTATGCAGTATTAAAGGTGTAAGTCGGTCTGCATCTTCTTTCGTGAGATTTATTGCTGACATTGCAAGGAAATATACTGATTTTCCGGATTATACAGCGTCGTTTGATTCTATTGAGGATATAAATGGCTATTTTTTGAATTTTTTCGCTTCATATGATTCAGATATGTGCCTTGTTATGAATATATCCCAGTGTCTTGAACTTATAAATACAATTTGTTTTTCCATGCAGGAAATTAATATGAAAACCTCAAAGGAAATAGCTTCTGATATACTAAAGATAAATCCAAATAATATTATAATTGGTATATATCGTCCTTCAACTTTTGCTGTTCCTTTGCCGAGGGATTATTCTTTGTGTAAAAAATTATCAACTGTTCTTGCAGCACTTGAAATTCCTTTTTTAGACCTGATAATATGCAGCAAAACAGAAACTTTCTCTATGAGGCAGAAAGGTGCATATAGTTTCTGAAAGGTATTATATGAAGAATGAAAATTAATCCCGGTCATTAAGAAAAGAACTCATGCAGAAATATATTGATTATGGTCTGGAGTCACTTTCTGAACTTGAAACCTTAAAACTGATTCTTTCTTTTTGCGGAAATAAAAAAGTCAGTGACCTTGCAGTCAGACTTCTGAACCATTACGGAAGTATAGGTAATATTTTCAAGACTGATGTGAAAATCATATTGAAAGATAATGATATCAACAGACAAAGTGCTGTTTTGTTAAGGCTGATTACTGTTATCAGCCGTCTTTATCATATGGACAGGGAAAATATACAGAATATCGGGAGTACGGAATCAGCTTCGTATTTTCTGAAAAATTATTATATTGGTGTATCGGAAGAAAAAATAGCCGTGATTGCCATGAATGATGATTTTTCAATAAAGGCATACAGTTTTCTTTCTTCAGGTACAAATATGAGTGTAAGTTTATCATGTCACGATATTTCAAAATTTACACTTAGTCATGATGCGAATATAATTATTATATCACATAATCACCCGTTCGGCAGTGCTGAACCGTCTGAAAATGACATATCCATAACAAGACGCGTTATTCATGCACTTAAAAATATAAATATTACCCTTATTGACCATATTATTGTCGGACAGTATGAGTGCTTCTCAATGAGGGAACATTTTTCAGATACACTTTTTGCCAGAATTGCAGACTATGGCTATAAATATAATATACATAAATAAAAGGCATTTCCTGATAGAAATGCCTTTTGCTTTCAGCTTTTGTCTTTCTGACTGAATACCGNCGATGCTGANAGTNCGGCANGCANTGCCACAGTTATACCGGCAGCGGCAGAAGTCATACNGCCTGTGAATATACCTAAAAATCCGTCCNGTGAAATAGCCTTGCNNACTCCCTCGGCAANAAGATNACCGAATCCCGTCNGCGGAACAGATGCACCTGCTCCCGCAAAGTCAACAAGCGGTTTGTATATTCCGACGGCAGATAATACTACTCCTGCAACTACGAAACTCGTCAGTATTCTTGCAGGAGTTAATTTTGTGTAATCAATGAGAAGCTGTCCGACGGCACATATTGCACCGCCTACCAAAAAAGCCTTTATAAAATCCCACAGCATATTTTTTCAGTCCTTTCTGAGATGTACAAGGTGAGCGATTGACGGAATTGATTCGCCTTGCTGTAATGACATAGGTGACATCAATGCACCTGTTGCAATAAAGAGAATATTTTTTGCTTCTCCTCTTTCAAGCATGGGAAGAAAATAACTGCACAGCACGCTTGCACTGCAACCACAGCCCGAACCTCCGCAATGTGTGTCCTGACTGTCATTATCAAAAATCATATAGCCACAGTCACGGTGCTGTACCGAAATATCAATTTCCTGTTTCTGCAAAAATTCTATAATTAATTTACTGCCTACAACGCCCAAATCTCCCGTAACTATAAAATCATAATCCGCAGGGACTGTATTTGTCTCAGTAAGATAACGTCTTATAGTTTCAGCAGCAGCCGGAGCCATTGCACTGCCCATATTATTTATATCACTTATGCCCATGTCAGTTATTTTTCCGATACAGCCCCCGATAATTCTGATAAGTCCGGTATCTTTTGAAAGTATTACCGCACCGGAAGCGGTACAAGTCCATTGTGCAGTCGGTGTACGCTGTCCACCGTAGGAAAGCGGAAAACGGAACTGTCTTTCTGCCGTAGAAAAGTGCGAAGATGTAACTGCTATTGCACGGTTGGCAACGTTGTTGTCCGTGAGAATCGAGGATATAAGCAGACCTTCTGCCATAGTGGAACAAGCTCCGTAAATGCCAATAAATGGTATCTCAAGTTCACGAAGTCCGTAAGTTGAACCGATACACTGGTTAATCAGGTCTCCGGAACATATAATGTCGATATCTTCCTTTGTTATTCCGGCTTTCTGAACCGCAAGGCTTACCGCTTCAAGCTGGAATCTGCTTTCTGCCTTTTCCCACGAATCTTTACCGAAGTGACTGTCCTCAACTACCTTGTCAAAATACGTACCAAGAGGACCTTTACCCTCCTTTGAACCGGCAACAGCAGCAAAACTTTCAATTTTCACCGGATTTGTCAGCCGGAAAACACCTTGTGAAATATATTCAGCCATTGTAAAACCTCCGTAATAATATACGGATATTATTTCACAATGGCTTTATAATATACATATGATTTTTTTGCAACTACTGGAATATTCCGCTTATTACCGGTATTGCCGCACTGAATCCGAGTGCTATCAATAATTGACGAGAAGTAAGTGTCACCGTTTCAAAGACCGTCTGTAACTGCGGAACTGCTACCGCTGCCGCCAATGCACCGAATGATACAAGTACGGCAAGCACAAGTTTGATATTGCTGAAAATATTGATTCTGAAAATTGACTTTGTTTCTGATTTACATTCAAAGACGTGTATAAGTTGTGACATTACAAGTGTAATAAGAGCTGCTGTGCGTCCTGCTTCAAGACTTCCACCTGTACGCATTGTAACCGCAAATGACGCAAGTGTTGAAAGTCCTATAAATACACCTCTGAAAATTATTTTTGTCATAAGACCGTCCGAGAAAAATCCCTCTGTTGACTTTCGGGGTGGTTTTGTCATGATATCGCTTTCAGGCGGTTCAAGTCCGAGAGCTATAGCAGGCAGTCCGTCGGTTACGAGGTTTACAAGAAGTATCTGCACCGGCAGGAGTACTATCGGCATACCCATTAATATTCCCACGAACATAGTTAGAACTTCCCCTATATTACACGAAAGCAGGTAACGCACGAATTTTCTGATATTTGAATATACACAACGTCCCTGTTCAACTGCGTTTACAAGCGTTGCAAGATTATCGTCAAGAAGTATAACATCAGCCGCCTGTTTTGTAACGTCTGTACCTGTAACGCCCATTGCAACACCCACATCTGCCTCTTTTATAGCAGGAGCGTCGTTTACACCGTCGCCCGTCATGGTGACTATTTCCCCACGACGCTTAAAACTGCGGACTATACGGAGTTTGTGTATGGGTTCAACTCTTGCAAATACTGTATATTTATGTATTATACGGTCAAGTTCCTCGTCACTTATCCTGTCGAGTTCTGCTCCGGTCATAGCCTTACCGCCTTTTAACAAACCTGCTTTCTTTGCAACTGCAACGGCTGTATTTATATGGTCGCCCGTTATCATCACTGTTTTGACTGAGGCGTTTGAACACTTTCTTATAGCTGTCTTGGCTTCTTCACGGGGAGGGTCAATCATTCCCGCAAGTCCGAGAAATATGAGATTGCTGTGATTCGGGTCAAGGGTATCGGAAACACAGAAAGCAAGTGCGAGAACTCTCAGAGCCTTGTCTGACATTTCAATTACTTTCCGTGAGATTTCATTTCTAATTTTTGGTGTTATGGGTTTAAATTCACCGTTTTCGTCCATATACTGTGTACATCTCGGCGAAATCACTTCTTCCGCACCCTTGAAATATATTCTTTTTTCGGAAGAACCTGCACAGTGTACCGCCATGAATCTTGTTTCACTGTCAAAGGGATATTCGTCAAGTTTGCGGAAACTCATTTCAAGGGACTGTTTTGTAATACCTGCCTTTGCCGCCGCAATCAGTAAAGCGATTTCCGTCGGGTCGCCTGTTACCTGCCATTCGCCTTTACCGGTAAGATTTCCCCTGTTGCGATTTTTAGGCTGTTTTGAGGCGGTAATTGACGCAGTAGAACATATAACTCCGCATCTTAACGCTTCAGTAAGTGATTTTTCATTGTTAGGATTTACAGAAATATTTTCTTTTCCTTTTGTAAGTCCGCCGTTTATACGGTAGCCCATTCCGCTGAAATAATAACTTTCCCCGACTGTACTCAATTCAGTTACAGTCATTTTGTTTTCAGTGATAGTACCTGTTTTGTCGGAACATATTACAGACGCACACCCTAAAGTCTCAACACTGTGGAGTTTGTTTACAAGTGCTTTCTGTTTCAGCATACGGTTGACAGCAAGTGCAAGTGCAATTGTTACTGTTGCAGGAAGTCCCTCCGGAATTGCGGCGATTGCTATGGTTATACCAGTCATAAGCATTTCAAAAACGTCCTCGCCTCTGAGTACTCCGGCTACGAAAACCGCCACACATACCACAAGGCATATAATCGCTACTACTTTTCCGAGTTCTGCAAGACGTTTCTGCAAAGGTGTCATTTCCTTGTCAATATCCGTGAGCATTTCCGAGATTCTGCCCATCTGTGTACGTTTTCCGGTAGCAATTACTTTTGCACGGCAAACGCCTTTTGTGGCGGAAGTTCCGCAGTAGATAATATTTTCCTTGTTGAGTGAGTTATCTGTATCGTTTGTAAGTCCGGCAATTTTTGCGACTGCTTCCGATTCGCCTGTTAACATTGCTTCGTCCGCAAAGAATCCAAACGATTTCAGCACAACACAGTCAGCAGGAATACGGTCGCCGGCTTCAAGTTCTATAACATCATCTGTAACAAGCTTTGAAGCATCTATTTCTTTAAGAACTCCGTCACGATAGCATTTGGCTGTCGGTGAAGTCATGGATTTCAGAGCTTCAAGTGTATGCTCTGTTCTGTACTCCTGAATAAAACCCAGTATGGCATTTAAAAGAACTATAAGTATTATTGTTACAGCGTCCGAAATTTCACCGAGCAGAACCGAAACAACTGTTGCACCAAGAAGAATCATTACCATTACGTCCTTGAACTGTCTGAAAAATATTCCGGCAGGATTTGATTTTTTACTTTCTCTGAGAATATTCTCTCCCTCGTCTTTCAGTCTTGCCGACGCTTCCTTTTCCGTAAGACCCATATTACCACCCTTTCAGATGTTTATTTTGTCATTACAGAATATGAGCGTTTCGGGACAAATATGTCAATATACTTATTTACTTTGATACTGAATTGTGTTGTATATCACATAATTATCACATTTCTGTCACTTTATAAACTTGTTTGTCGTGTATACTACAAGAATCACGAAAAAAGTAATAGTTAGGTGAAAAGGAGAATAATATGAAAAAATTCGGAATGATAAAAGCAGTGGCATTTTCGGTTGGTTTGATGTCATGCACGGTTATGTTTACAGCTTGTGGCACAAAAAAAGTAAACCTCAATGACTATCTTGAGGTAAATTATGAAGGTTATGATACTGTCGGTGTTGCTTCAAGTCACTTTGATTTTGAAAAGATGGTTAAGGATAATCCGGAAGCTTTTGGTATCGATGCTACTCCTACGGATAAAAAAATAACGAAAATCCAGAATGAATTTGAGGGAGTTATTGATGGCAGTCTTAGCAAGGATACAGAACTTTCAAACGGCGACAGTATTTCATATAAATGGGACGTTTCAATGACAGATAAACTCAGCGAAAAATATAAAGTTGAGTTTGTTTATGAAGATGCGGATTTTAAAGTTGAATCACTTGACGAGGCTGAAACATTTGACCCGTTTGAGAATCTTAACGTGACATTCAGCGGAATTTCCCCGAACGGTTCAGCAAGTATAAAGGGCAGTATTGATGCAGTACCGTCTTTGTACTTTGAAACTGATAAGACTTCGGGACTGAAAAACGGCGATGTTGTGAAAGTTACACTGGAATGTTATGGCGATGATGTTGAAGACTACTGTATACAGTACGGAAAGATTCCTACAGTGCTTGAAAAGGAATTTACTGTTGAGGGACTTTCAGCATATGTTTCTGCAATTGACGAAATTCCGGACGATATGCAGGAAAAAATGAAAAATCAGGCTATGGACAGCTTTACAGCAAATGTAGCAAACTGGAAAGAGGGAAATACCCTTGAAAGTGCGGAGTTTATCGGATATTATTTCCTTACTCCCAAAGAGGGTTTCTATGCCTCTTCAAATAATGAGCTTTACTGTGTCTACAAAATGACAGCTAATGTCAAAGGTGTTACAGAAGATAATATGGAAGAAGAGCAGACCGGTCAGGAAGTCTACTATACATATTACCGCTATTCAGATATTATGTTGCTTGAAGACGGCACTTGTTCCGTTGATTTAAGCCAAGGTCGCACAACAAGCAATACTACTAATAGCAAATATGGTTCAGGCGGTTTTTGGTTCTCCAGTTATTACTTCTATGGCTACAGCGATTTGGACAGTATGTTCAATGAATGTGTAACAAAGAAAATTGCTGACTGCAATTACGAATCCACTGTACAGTAAATATAAAAAGTCCCTTGCTTATAAGGGACTTTTTTCTGTCATGTTATTCCCAGTCCGAAACTTATTGAAAGAGCTGTGTTTACTTTATTCATTGAACGCAGGTCAAGCTCTCCCATTTTGTCCTTAAGACGTTTTTTGTCGATAGTGCGAATCTGTTCCAGTAAAACTATACTGTCCTTTGCAAGACCGCATTTGTCCGCCTGTACTTCGATATGTGTCGGCAGATGTGTCTTGTCACGTTGGCTTGTGATTGCGGCTGCGATAACGGTCGGACTGTGTTTGTTGCCGACATCGTTCTGAACAATAAGTACCGGTCTTATGCCCCCCTGTTCCGAGCCGACAACGGGACTGAGGTCTGCATAATAAATTTCTCCCCTTTTCACTGACATATGATTTCACTCCTGATATATATTTATTACAGCAATTTCAAAATAAAAATGTATTTGCTGATATTATTATTGACTGATTTGTTTTGATTATACGGTTATAATTTATTATATGTAAGTAAGGGGAAAATGGTTTTTTGACAAAAAAATTCAGGGATTAGCTTCCCTGAATTTTGTCGGATATTTTGTTTTTTATGAATATTAATATACATATTACAGTCGTACCGCAGGCATAGCACACCAAGTCAACAACTGAAAAACTTGTACCTATGAGTGTACGGAAAAATTTTATATCACCAAGTCCGAGTATATCAACTATGTGGATATATTGCAGAAATTCAACTATAAATGAAAATATCATAACTCCCAGAGCTGTGACATATGCGTTTGCTTTTTCACAAATAAAAATCTGCACAAAGCAGTATACGACCCATACAACAATAACGTCACCAAGATAGAATCTTATAAAACCGCCATGTAAAAACAGTGCTATAAGTACTTCAACAAACAGAAGAAACATAAATCCTGCAATATACGGAATACGCTTTTTCATTGTTATTCGACCTCTTTCAGCAGTTCGGGAAAAATTTCTATACTGCGTTTTAAAATGCCATTCATGTGTGCTATTGCTATGCCGTAATTTGTAAACGGAATATTCTGTTTCTGTGCGGACTTCATACGGTTAATTACTTCACGTTCGTTCAGCATACAGCCACCGCAGTGTATTACAATGGTATAGGAGGACAAGTCCTCCGGAAATTCACGTCCTGATGTAAGTTTTATATCAATATTTTTTCCGGTAAATTTTTTCAGAAGTGCAGGAAGTTTCACACTGCCTATGTCACCGCACTGTCTGTGATGTGTACAGCCCTCCGAAATAAGAACAGTATCGCCGTCTTTAAGTTTACGGATAGCTGATGCACCTTTTACTGCTGTTTCAAGAAAGCCTTTGTATCTTGCCATTAGTATTGAAAATGAAGTCAGGGGAATATTTTCGGGAACTATTTTATTTACCATTCCGAAAACCTGACTGTCTGTTATTACCATTTTTGTAAGGTTTCCGAGTTTTTGGAGCGTTTCTTCAAGCTGAAATTCTTTCGTTACCAATGCCATAGCGTCTGAATCAAGTATATCTCTTATTGTCTGCTGCTGTGGAAGTATTAAACGTCCTTTCGGTGCGGCTTCATCTATGGGCGTTACAAGTACAATAAAGTCATTCGGCTGAATCAGGTCGCCGATAATATGCTTTTCTGATTTTGAATTTACAGCAAGGGAAGCAATTTTTTCCTTTAGTTCGTAAATGTTTGTACCGTTTAAAGAACTTACAGCAATCTCATTTTCACCACATTCAGTCTCTTTTATATCCGATTTATTATAGGCAACAATATACGGAATATTTTTCTCTCGGAAAAGTCCAATAAGTTCGCTGTCTGTATCGGACAAGCCTGTTGCAGAGTCTACTACAAGTACGGCAATATCAGTTTTATTCAGAATCTGCTTTGTCTTTTTTATACGCATTTCACCGAGTTGTCCCTCATCGTCGTAACCTGCCGTATCGGTAATTACAACTGCTCCAAGCGGAAGAAGTTCCATAGCTTTTGAAACGGGGTCTGTTGTTGTGCCTTTTACGTCCGAAACCACTGACAAATCCTGACCTGTTACGGCGTTTACAAGACTGGATTTTCCGGCATTTCTCCTGCCGAAAAATCCTATGTGTATTCTTTCACCGGACGGTGTGTCATTAAGGCTCATAAAAAATTCCTCCTATAAAATACGGACAGCCTTAAAAGGCTGTCCTGTGATTTATATACGTGCAACGCCTGTGTCTTTTGCAGCCTGTGCAACAGCTTCTGCAACTGCCTTTGCAACAGACTTGTCAAGAACACTCGGAATAATATAATCCGGAGCAAGCTTGTCGTCTGTTACAAATGATGCAATAGCCTTTGAAGCGGCGATTTTCATAGCGTCATTGATGTCGCTTGCACGGACATCTAAAGCACCTCTGAAAATTCCGGGGAATGCAAGTACGTTATTAATCTGGTTCGGATAATCGCTTCTTCCCGTTCCGACAACGGCAGCACCTGCTTCAATGGCAACTTCCGGCATGATTTCAGGAGTAGGATTAGCCATCGGGAAAATTATCGGGTCTTTAGCCATACTCTTTACCATTTCGGGAGTAACGCAGTTAGGAGCGGATACGCCTATAAATACGTCTGCACCCTTGATAACGTCTGCAAGACTGCCTTTTCTCATCTGCTGGTTAGTGATTTCAGCCATTGCTTCCTTGACGGGATTCATGTCCTCGGTACGTCCCTTGTAAATAGCACCTTTACGGTCGCAAAGTACAACGTCTTTAAGTCCCATGGAAATAAGAAGTCTGATAATAGCAATACCTGCCGCACCTGCTCCACTTGTGACTACACGGATTTCGTCAATATGCTTTCCGGTAAGTTTAAGAGCATTGAGCATAGCAGCAAGTGTAACAACTGCTGTTCCGTGTTGGTCGTCGTGGAAAATCGGGATATCACAGCATTCCTTGAGTTTCTTTTCAATTTCAAAACATCTTGGTGCGGAAATATCTTCGAGGTTTACACCGCCGAAAGAACCGGCAAGCAGTTTTACAGTATTTACTATGTCGTCAACTTCCTTTGAGCGTACACAAAGCGGAATAGCGTCAACGTCGCCGAAAGCCTTGAACAAGGCACATTTACCTTCCATAACGGGCATACCTGCTTCTGGACCGATATCGCCGAGACCGAGAACAGCAGTTCCGTCAGTAACTACGGCAACAAGATTTGAGCGACGTGTAAGGTCGTAACTTTTCAGTACGTCTTTCTGAATTTCAAGACAAGGCTGTGCAACACCGGGAGTGTATGCAAGTGACAAATCTTCAGTAGTTTCAAGAGAAGTACGGCATACTACTTCAACCTTGCCTTTCCATTCATAGTGTTTTTTAAGTGATTCTTCAGCATAATTCATTGTATAGACTTCCTTTCTAAAAATAACAGCGAAAAATTCTCATTCTTCGCTGTTTAAATATTCTCAGAATGTAAGCTGCGAAATAACGTTTTTCAAAGAGTCTGCACTCTTGTGGAGCTTTTCAAGTTCTTCATCAAGAAGCGGAGGATTTATTTCGCCTGCAATACCGTGACCGTTTACGATACACGGCAGACTGAGACATACATCATCAATTCCATATCTGCCGTTTGCAAGTGTGGAAACAGTAAGAATACTGTTTGAATCACGCAGAATTGTATCACAGATTTTATTTACGGAAAGTGCAATTGCGTAGAAAGTTGCACCCTTTCTCTTGATAACTTCAGCACCTGCAACACGTACACTTTCTTCAATAGCATCTGTATCAAGTTCTTCTTGTGAATGTCCGAGAGAAGTCCAGTAATCAGAAATATTCATACCACCGATATTTGTTGTTGACCACGGAACAAATGAAGTGTCGCCGTGTTCGCCGAATACGTAAGCGTGAATGCTTTTCGGGCTGATTTCAGCTTTTTCAGCAATAGCACAACGAAGTCTTGAACTGTCAAGAACAGTACCCGAACCGACAACCTGACTTGGTTTAAGATTTGTACATTTAAGAATTGTGTATGTAAGAATATCAATAGGGTTGCTTACTACTACATAAACAGCGTCCGGAGCGATTTCTGCAACTTTAGGCATAACCTGCTTGATAATGTTTACATTGTTCTGTGTAAGGTCAATTCTTGACTGACCGGGTTTTCTTGCCATACCGAGAGTAACAACAACGATATCAGAACCGGCGATATCATCATAATTGCCGTCTTTGATATCAATATTGTGAGCGAGAGAGATACCGTGACGGATATCCATAGCTTCACCCTTTGCCTTAGCTTCGTTGATATCAACAAGAACAACGTCTGAGCAAGTGCCGTTTACTGCGAATGTATAAGCAATGGTAGCACCTACGTTACCTGCACCAAGAATAGAGATTTTGCTTCCTTTATTAGCTTCCATTTAAGAACCTCCGTATAGTTAGATTTTTCGCATATAAGAAACTTATCCTCATATGAATAAAGATTAGTTATGGGATTGTAATGCGAACTTATACATAGTATCATTATAACATAAAAACAGAAAATATCAAGAGAAATAATAATAATTTATTAAAAATCGTAAAAACGCACAAAACAGAAGCAGTTTTAATGTGAGATTTTCCATATCTTATTGTTAAAAGAAATATCACTAAAAATTATCTATATCAAATTGTGAATAATATGCGGATAAACATGAATATTTTGGAAAATAATGAATATTTATTCAAACCCTCTTGACATTGGCGGTAATAAGTGTATAATATACTTATTACATGATTAAGTTCAGGAGGTAAAATTTATTATGGCTAAGGAAATTAAAAAAGTAGTTCTTGCTTATTCGGGCGGACTTGATACATCTATTATTATCCCGTGGCTCAAGGAAAATTACAATAACTGTGAAGTTATTGCTGTTTCTGCTGACGTTGGTCAGGGTACAGAGCTTGATGGTCTTGAAGAAAAGGCTAAAAAGACAGGTGCTTCAAAGCTCTATATCGAGGATTTAAAGGAAGAATTCATTCAGAATTATGTTTTCCCGACTGTTCAGGCTGGTGCAGTTTATGAAAACAGATATTTACTTGGTACTTCTTTCGCACGTCCGATTATTGCAAAGAGAATTGCTGAAATCGCTATTGCAGAGGGTGCAGACGCTATTTGTCACGGCTGTACAGGTAAGGGCAACGACCAGGTTCGTTTTGAACTCGCTATAAAGGCGTTTGCTCCTGATATGGCTATTATTGCTCCGTGGAGAGAATGGGACATCAAGTCAAGAGATGAAGAAATTGACTATGCTGAAGCTCATGACATTCCGCTTAAGATTAACAGAGAAACAAACTACTCTAAAGATAAGAATATCTGGCATCTTTCTCACGAAGGTCTTGACCTCGAAGACCCTGCAAATGAACCGCAGTACGAAAAGGAAGGTTTCCTTGAACTCGGTGTATCTCCCATTGACGCTCCCGACAAGCCCACTTATGTTACTATCCACTTTGAAAAAGGTATCCCGACTGCTATCGACGGCAAGGAAATGAACGGTACTGAAATCGTTACAACTCTTAACAAACTCGGCGGTGAGAATGGTATCGGTCTCGCTGACCTCGTTGAAAACCGTCTTGTTGGTATGAAGTCAAGAGGCGTTTATGAAACTCCCGGCGGTGCTATCCTTTACCACGCTCACGAAGTTCTTGAAACAATCTGTCTCGACAAGGAAACAGCAAGAGTTAAGCAGTATCTCGGAATCAAGTTCGCTGATATCGTTTACAACGGTCAGTGGTTCACACCTCTCCGTGAAGCTATGAGTGCTTTCGTTACTGAAACTCAGAAAACAGTTACAGGTGATGTTAAACTCAAGCTTTACAAGGGCAATATCATCAATGCAGGTGTTACTTCTCCGTATACCCTCTATGATGAGGAAGTTGCTACTTTCGACGCTGACGAAGTTTACAATCAGGCTGATGCTACAGGCTTTATCAATCTCTTTGGTCTCCCGATTCACGTTAAGGCTAAGCTCGACCAGAAACGTAACAACAAGTAATTTTTCAAGTTGATATAATAAATTTGCACGGGCAGGGTAACTCCTGCCTGTTGTAATTTAAAAGCATGATGAATCAAAGTCTGGTAAAGGAGGGTATTGAATATGAAAATTAATATAAAGAAAACTATAACTTTTTTTGTAATAGCCGGTATGATGATACTTACGGGCTGTAATGGTGGTGATTCTTCAAAAAAATCTGTTACCGAAAGTAATTCAGCTGAAATTTTATACACATCTGAAGCTGATGCAACTGAAACAGAATACATACCTGAAACTACTACAACCGAAACTACTACAACCGAAACTACTACAATTGAAACTACTACAACTGAAACTGAATATGTTTCCGAAACTGCTAAACCTGAAAAAAATTATATTGCCAATAAAAAAAGTAAGAAACTTCACAGTATTTACTGCGACAGTCTGCCTTATGAGCGAAACAGGGTTTATTTTTCGTCAATTGAAGAAGCAAACAATGCCGGTTATACTGACAATCATAAAGAATGTATGTCTGACTGATATTTAATGAAATTATAAAGGAGATTTAAAATTATGGCTGATATGATGTGGGCAGGAAGATTTTCCAAAAAAATTGATGACACTGTAAACGCTTTCAATTCGTCGATAGCCTTTGACGGTCGTATGTACCGTCATGATATACAGGGAAGTATTGCACACGCCACAATGCTCGGCGACTGCGGTATTATCACAAAAGAGGACAGTTTGCAGATTATCGACGGATTAAAGGGTATTTTGTCGGATATTGACTCTGGTAAACTGGAGCTTGACCCGAACGCCGAAGATATTCATATGTTTATTGAGGCAGAACTTACAAAGCGTCTCGGTGATGTCGGAAAAAGACTTCATACCTCACGTTCAAGAAATGACCAGGTAGCCGTTGACATAAGACTTTATTTACGTGACGAAATTCAAGAGATATATGACCTTGTAAAAAAACTTGCTGTAACTCTCGTAAATATGGCTGAACAGCATACAGAAACAATAATGTCCGGATATACCCACTTACAGAGAGCACAGCCGATAACTTTCTCACATCATTTAATGGCGTATGTTTTCATGTTCCTGCGTGACCTCGAAAGACTTCAGGACGTTTCAAAGAGAATGAATTACTGTCCGCTCGGAAGTGGTGCTTTAGCCGGTACTACTTACCGTACCAACAGAAAACAGACTGCTGAACTTCTTGGATTTACCGCACCTATGGCAAACAGTCTTGACGGCGTTTCAGACCGTGACTTCTGTGTTGAGCTTAACTGTGCGTTGTCTCTTATTATGACACATCTTTCACGTTTTTCCGAGGAAATAATAATGTGGTGTTCGTGGGAGTTCAAGTTCATTGAACTTGACGACGCTTTTGCTACAGGTTCGTCAATCATGCCTCAGAAGAAAAACCCTGATATTACTGAACTTATCAGAGGCAAGACAGGACGTGTCAACGGCGACCTTATAACACTTCTTTCCATGCTGAAAGGTCTTCCGCTTGCATATAATAAGGATATGCAGGAGGACAAAGAAGCTATTTTTGATGCAGTTGACAATGTAAAACTTTGTGTGAAAACTTTCATTCCCATGATTTCGACTATGAAAGTATTAAAGGAAAATATGCGTAACGCCGCTGCAAGAGGTTTCATAAACGCTACAGACTGTGCGGACTATCTTGTTAAAAAGGGTATGCCGTTCCGTGACGCATACAAGATTACAGGTACTCTTGTTGCACAGTGTATTGAAAAGGGTCTAACTCTTGAAACACTTCCGCTCGACGACTACAGGGCTATGACTGAACTCTTTGATAATGACGTTTACGAAGCTATAAATCTTGAAACGTGTGTCCGTGAAAGAAAATCAGAGGGTGGACCGTCTCCCAACGCAGTAAGTGAACAGATTGCTATTGCAAAAAAATCGCTTGATATTTGAATTTTATGAAGAAAAAAGATGTAATTTTTATAATGGGTCTTTCAATACTCATGGGCGTTATATGGATTGTCGGTGAGCTTATAATGGGTCTGTGGATTGCGGTCGTTCCGAAAGCACATATTTTCTGGTTTGTCTTTGTTGTGGTTGTTACACTCGGAATAAGTGTATGGCATTCTCTTATTGAGGACGAATCAGACCTTGAAGACCCTAAGCGTGCAAAGTATGAACGCAAAAAAAACAAACGTAAAAATAAATAATTCGGAGGAAACAAATATGTCTGTAAAAATATATATAGACGGTCAGGAGGGTACTACCGGACTTAAAATACTGGAGCGTTTCGAGAACAGGAATGATGTCGAAATTCTCCGTATAAGCGAGGAAAAGCGTAAGGATTCAGCAGAAAGGGCAAAATTCATAAATATGTCGGATTATACTTTTCTCTGTCTGCCGGACGCTGCGTCAAGGGAAGCAGTTTCTTTTGTGGACAACGACCATGTAAGAATAATTGACGCTTCAACTGCTCACCGTACTAATCCGGCGTGGGCTTACGGTTTTCCGGAACTTTCACAGTCTCACAGAGATAAAATTAAAAGTTCTAACAGAGTAGCGGTTCCGGGTTGCTATGCAAGCGGTTTTGCATCAATAGTATATCCGCTTGTGAACAACGGAATTATTCCGGACGATTTTCCGGTGTTTGCATATGCAACATCAGGTTACAGCGGTGCGGGAAAAAAAGCAATTGCCGTTTATGAGAGTGACGAAAAACCATATGAATATAATAGTCCCCGTCAGTATGCACTTTCTCAGGAACATAAGCATTTACCCGAAATGCAGGCGATTTCAGGACTTAAGTATAAACCAATGTTCAACCCCATAATATGCGATTATTATAGCGGTATGGTTGTAAGTGTTCCGATTCAGACAAGACAGCTTGATAAAAATGTCACTGCCGAAAAGATTCATGAAATGTACTCAAAGCATTACGAAAATGCAAAGCTTGTTGAAGTCATGCCGCTTATGTCAGCAGAGGAACAAAAAGCGTTTTTCCTTGCTTCCAACACACTCAGCGGATTTAACAAAATGCAGTTGTTTGTTTTCGGAAACGACGAACAGATTTTACTGTGTTCACGTCTTGATAATCTTGGTAAAGGTGCAAGCGGTGCGGCAGTACAGTGTCTTAATATTATGATGGGAATTGACGAAACCACAGGTCTTGTATAAGTTTCAGACGGAGGGATTAACAATGAATATACGCACAATGAATATTTCAGATTATGACAACGTTTATGCTCTTTGGATGTCTTGCAGAAACATGGGTTTCAATAATGTTGATGACTCTCATGATGGAATAAAACGTTTTCTTGAACGCAATCCGTCAACTTGTTTTGTCGCAGAACAAAACGGTGAAATTGCAGGCGTAATTATCAGCGGAAATGACGGTCGCAGAGGTTATATATACCATATGTCCGTTGCTGAAAAATACAGACGATGCGGAATCGGAACAAAACTTGTGAATACCTGTCTTTCTGCTTTGAAAAACGAGGGAATAAGCAAAGTTGCACTGCTTGTTTTCAAATACAATGAAGTTGGAAACGCTTTCTGGGAAAATCAGGGCTTTACTTTAAGAAACGATATTGCCTATCGGAATAAAGCTCTTTGTGAATTGGTGCGTATAGATACTTGACAAAATAGAGGATTATGGAATTGAAAAAAGTTAAAGGAGTAGTCTGATATGGGCAGACAATTAGTATTCTGGAAAAATACAGACGGATTTCATATGGACAGTCGGGAAATTTATATGAAGTTATGCAATGGTGAGAAAATTTCAGGACTGGAAAATCTTGACACGGACGGAATTTTGAAACGTTTAAGCAGAATTTTTTTGGACTGGTGGCTTGACGAATATAATTTTGAATCGGAAAAAGGTTCGTTTACGGTTGAAGTTTATGAAAATGCTGTAATTTTTGAATGTTCGGAAAACCTGGATTATAGCAGTCTCAATAAGATAATTGATATTATGCTTGAATTTGATTGTCCGCTTTATGACCCTCAGATTAATGTAAGATTTGATAATAAGGAGATGTAAAGAATGAATTTGAAAGAAGTTAAGGGAGTAACTTTTGTTGACGGCGGAGTATGTGCCGCAAAGGGTTTTAAGGCAAATGGTATACATTGCGGACTTGCTCACAATCCTCTCACCAGCACAGATGAAAATTCAGCCGTTGCAAATAATGCACTTCCGTCTGCAAAAAAGAAAAATGACCTTGCACTTATCGTTGCCGACAAGGAATGTACAGCGGCAGCGGTTTACACCACAAACAAGGTAAAGGGTGCACCTATCCTCGTAACTAAAGAACACATTAAAAACGGTACTGCAAAGGCAGTTATTGTAAATTCGGTAAATGCAAATACGTGCAATGCGGACGGCGTTGAAAAGGCTGAAAAAATGTGCAGTCTTGTTTCTGCTGAAACAGGTATTGACGAAAATGATGTTATAGTT
>WFLZ01000202.1 GCA_009177225.1 Clostridia bacterium | reverse complement strand
CTAAGCGTGAAGCCGACCTTAAGATAAGATATCCCTTCGAAAGAGTAAGACCCCTCAAAGACTAAGAGGTTGATAGGCTCAGAGTGTAAGCACGGTGACGTGTTCAGCTTGTGGGTACTATAGGTCGAGGGCTTTTCCTTTTGATTCATGGCAATAGAGTTTTCCCTCTGCTTACTTTGCTTTGTTTGTTTAAAGTTTGAAAAATATTAAAAATCGCTTGACAAATCATTTTGATTATGATATAATATAAAAGTGATGTGAATGCACCATTAGCTCAGTCGGTAGAGCAACTGACTCTTAATCAGTGGGTCCTGGGTTCGAGTCCCCGATGGTGCACTAATACATGGCCCGTTGGTCAAGCGGTTAAGACACCGGCCTCTCACGCCGGTAACACCAGTTCGATTCTGGTACGGGTCACTTAAAATAGTCGGTATTTATAGTGATGAGGTCACACCCGTTCCCATTCCGAACACGGAAGTTAAGCTCATTAACGTTGATGATACTTGGTTGGAGACGACCTGGGAAAGTAGAACAGTGCCGGCACAATATTCCTCCTTAGCTCAGTCGGTAGAGCACTCGGCTGTTAACCGAGTTGTCGCCCGTTCGAGCCGGGCAGGGGGAGCCAAAAGCCTGAAAGTTAAAAGCTTTCAGGCTTAAATTTTTATATACTTAGGAAAATAAAATGAAAGAAAGATATATAGTTATTCCGCCTGATAAGTGGCGAAACTTTATTGATATAGCATTTGATAACAGCGAATATTTCAGTATTACGTTATTTCCCGACTGTTTGTCAAGCAATAAACCGGAATATGAATACATGATAAACGAGTTGGAGTTGTGGATTATTGATAAAAGTGAAGCTGTGTGGGGCGAATATGAAAAAAAGTTCTATCTGTGTAACTACTTTACGAAGAAAATTCTATTATCTGTAAATGGAATTGATAATTTTGGGGATATGTTCGGAAAAGGAAAATATCCTGATGATTTGTGTTTTTACAATGAAATGGGAATGTGGTTTGAAAATATTTCGCACGAAAGAACTTCATTTATTATTTTGCCGAAATGCCGAATGATTGACGAATTAAAAGAGATTGGAATTATGATATTCTGAAAAAATCTCTTGTTTGTCAGAATTTAAATGAGTAGAGGTGTTATTTTTATGTTTAATACTAATAAAGTTTTTAGTCTGACTGAAATAATCAGATTTTTGGAAAACAGGAATTTTGAAAAATTCTATTTTAAAAATGATTGTGCTTATATTTATTCTCCAAAAACAGATGAGATTATAATTGAAGCACCGAACAATCAAATATCCGATGAAGTGATAGAACTTGCAATTAAAGTTTTTAAGGAACTTGATAAATGCGTCAGCACGGCATATAAATGGTTAGAGCATTTTAATCTGAAAAATGACAGATGGTATCCGGACGCACTTGATGACGGATTTGAAATAAGTGGGGTTTACTTTGGTCAATATGGATATGGACACCAACAGAAACCTTTTACTGACGGCTTTACAATCTCTTTCATTACAAAAAATTNTTATCCNTGTGAGTTTANGGTTNAATTTCGNAAAGATATGCACCCGNTTGCTGTNGAAGAATGGGNCNTTTAAANTCTGATTTAGATAATNAAAAATCAGCCCGAAAGTTTTTAAATGCTTTCGGGCTTTTTATTAATTTTGATGTTTCACAACGCCGTATTCGTCGTCAAGTCGGTAATACGGACAGGAGTAATTTGTTCCCTGCAAGAATCTGTACATTTCGTCCTCATCGAGATTGACTAAGCAGACATAACATTCATAATCTTCGTCATATACGTAATTTGTGCAGGTTTCGCAGTTGGTAGATTTATTTTTCATATATNCTCCATTGAGAGAGTGGCTACAGCGTTGAGACTTTCGTCGGCAGTAATTCCTGCAAGGAAATTATAACTTCCCTGACACGCAATCATTGCACCGTTGTCACCACAAAGGGATTTTTCGGGCATATAGAAGTCAAATCCACATTTTTTGCAAGCTTCGGACAGTGTAGCACGTACTCCCGAGTTTGCGGAGACACCTCCGGCAAGTGCGATTTTCCTGTAACCGATACTTTCAGCGGCTTTTATAGTTTTTTCGGTAAGGATTTCAGCAATAGTTTTCTGAATACTTGCGGAAAGGTTGTTGTAATTAAGTTCAATACCTTTTTGCTGTGAATTGTGGATTAAATTTATAACATTGGTTTTGAGCCCTGAAAAGCTGAAATCAAACTCATTTCCGGCAACATTCGGGTGCGGAAGTTTAAACTCCGACGGGTCACCGGACTGTGCTGCACGGTCGATATGTACGCCACCAGGGTATGAAAATCCCATTGCCCTTGCACATTTGTCAAAACATTCACCTGCTGCGTCGTCACGGGTGCGACCGACTACACGAAATTTTGTATAGCTTAAAACTTCGATAATATGGCTGTGACCACCGCTTGCAACAAGGCATAAATAGGGCGGTTCAAGTTCGGGATAAGTGAGATAATTTGTAGCGATATGTCCGGCAATGTGGTGAACCGGAACAAGCGGTTTTCCGGAAGCCATAGCAAGACCCTTTGCAAAATTTACACCAACCAGTAACGCACCTATAAGTCCGGGGGCATATGTAACGGCTACTGCGTCGAGGTCTGAAAGAGTAATTTGTGCATCGTCGAGAGCCTGACGGACAACGCCGAGTATATTTTCACAGTGACGGCGTGAAGCTATTTCCGGAACAACTCCGCCGTATTTTTTATGTTCCTCAATCTGCGTGGAAATTACCGACGAGCATATTTCACGGCAGTCTTTCACAACGCTTGCGGCGGTTTCGTCGCATGAGCTTTCAATTCCGAGTATTAACATAATATCACCNTTCTTTTTATAANTTGACATTCAGAGTTANATTCCGTTTATCATTATAATAANATTAANCAGATNATTGAATATATTATCGAGCCAGTAAGTACAACTTCTAAAAGGGAAATTGCGACGGTAGAGCTGATTGCTGAAACAAGGTCATATTTTTCAAGGCAAGAGTTTTCGGGACTTTCAGGGTCATACAGAACAGGTACTTTATCATAACCAACTTTCCATTTACCTACGTTTAGTCCGGTGATACATTCATAGTCTTTTCCAGCTACCTGATAACTTATGTGATTATGTCCAGAGCGTCCATAATAAGNCACCTTTGNNAGNGTTCCGTTNGTCNGGNAACCTTTTTTGTGNNGTTTTGTTNTNTAAACCTGTTCTTTAACGACTAACATAAATATCCATGAAATATAAATATCTAAACAAATCAAAGCACCAATTAAAATTCCTATAGTTCCGAATAAATATATACATAAAGCACATACTCCTACTATAACAGCTATAACTGCAATAGAAATTTTTAAAATCCTGAAAGCAGTTTTTCGGGTTGATTTGTTGATAAAAAAATAAATAATTATTGCTATAACTCCGATATGTAATATATGAGCAAAAATCTCGTCAAAATCCAAACATCGTCACCCTCTTTCAAATTGAACATATTATTATTACATATATTATTGAGCCGATATATACAGCTTCTAAAATAGAAAATGCTACAGTAGAGCTGATTGCTGAAACACTGTCATATTTTTCAATGCAGGAGTTTTCCGGACGTTCGGGGTCATACAGGACAGGAATTTCATCACCAATTTTCCATTTACTTTTTAGTCGTGAGCCGATATATTCATAGTCTTTTCCGTCTGCCTGATAACTTATATGATTATTATTTGTTAATGTTCCAATAGTCCGACAGCCTTTTTTGTGGAGTTTTGTTATATAAATCTGTCGTTTAACAGCGGACATAAGCTTCAATAAAATCTCAATATCAATACCAATAAACATAACCATTGCGGCTCCTATGTCTCCGAATAAATATATAATTGCACATATTAAAGTCATAATTGCTATCCATAGGATACCGACTATTAAAATTTTTAAAGCAGTTTTTCGGTTTGATTTATTGATAAGATGATAGATAATCATTGCTATCCATCCGAATAGCAGTATGTAATAAAAAATATAGTCCATTATTTCACCTTTTTCACCATAACAACGGCGTTTTCACGGGGATTTGTGTAGAAGTTTTTCCGGACGGACAGTTTTTCAAAACCGCATTTTTCATAAAGTTTTATAGCAGAAAAATTATTTTCACGGACTTCGAGGAAAATATTTTCCGTATTGTCGGGGATAATCTTTTCAAATTCTTCAATAAGACGTTGTGCAAGACCTTTTCTGCGGAAATCAGGTTCAACGGCAACGCTTGTTATATCGCCCTCACCCTCCGCAAAATACCCCGACAAAAGGGCAATAACATTATTTTTTTCGATAAAGCAAAGCACAATGCCGTTTTCCTTTCTGACTTCTGACATGAATGATTCGGTAGACCAGCCGTCACAACCTACACATTTTTTGTCAAGTGCGGAAAGTTGTTCAAATAAGTCTGTTTCCGGTGTAACTTTCAGCAGTTCCATAAAATCACCCCTTAGCGTCGTACCAGCTGTCACCCTTGTTTACATCAACGGCAAGCTGTACTTTCATTTCATAGACGTTCTGCATTTCTTCACGGAGAATTTCAGCGGAACGGTCGGCACATGAAACGTCAGATTCAATAATAAGTTCGTCGTGAACCTGCAAAATAAGCTTTGCGTCTATATTTTCGGATTTCAGACGGCGATAAACGTTAATCATGGCAATTTTTATAAGGTCTGCGGCTGCACTCTGCACAGGTGTATTCATGGCAATTCTTTTGCCTGCCGCCTGCTGAATCTTATTTGAGGACAGAATTTCCGGAATACGTCTTTTTCTGCCGAAAATCGTTGTGACTGTGCCTGTTTTCATTGCGTTATTTACGGTTGAATCCATAAATTCCTTTACTTTCGGAAAATTTTTAAAATAGTCTGCTATATACTGTTCAGCCTGTTTTTTTGTGATGTTTATGTCCTTTGCAAGAGAAAATGCACCTATGCCGTAGATTATGCCGAAATTCACAGCTTTGGCGGCACTTCTCATTTCAGGCGTGACCATAATCGGCGGTACGTCAAAGACCTGCGAGGCGGTTGACGTGTGTATATCTTCACCCGAATCAAAAGCATAAGTCATATTCTTGTCGTCACAAAGGTGAGCCATAACACGAAGTTCAATCTGACTGTAATCAGCGTCAACAAGAGTTTTTCCGGTGTCTGAGATAAAGAATTTACGCATATGTGAGCCGAGTTCGGTACGGACGGGAATATTCTGTAAATTAGGTTCAGTGGACGAAATTCTTCCGGTACGTGTTTCAGTCTGTCTGAACCATGTGTGAATACGTCCGTCATCTGAAATTTTGTCAAGAAGTCCGACGACATACGTTGAATTAAGCTTTGTATATTGCCTGTATTTCAGGATATTTTNTATNATNGGNGCTTGTCCTTTTAGTTCTTCGAGAACTTCCGCATTTGTGGAATAACCTGTTTTTGTCTTTTTGATAACGGGCAGATGCATTTCTTCAAAAAGAACCGTTGCAAGCTGTTTCGGAGACGATATATTAAATTCGTGACCTGCTTCGGCGTAAATAAGTTTTTGGGTTTCCTCAATCATTCCGGAGAGATATACGCCGAAATCCTCAACACCCTTTTTGTCGATTTTTATTCCGGTATCTTCCATAGAAGCAAGGACTTCTGTGAGTGGGAGTTCGATATTTTCGTAAAGCGAAAGCATATTTTCGTTTTTGAGTTCTCCGGCAAGCNTTTTAACANGGGGATTTAATGAAACTATANCCGCAAATTCGCCGNTTTCCTCATAGTAATGTATTCCATACTCTCCGCAGAGATGTTTTATAGTGTAGTCCGAACCGGAAGCGTTAAGCAGATAACCGCAGATTGAAACGTCATTTTTAAGGTTATTAAGGTTATGACCTTTTGACATTGCATATCTGTAGTGAGGTTTGGCATCGTCGGTGGACTTTGCACAGGAAGATTCAAGAAATTCTGTAATAATATTTTCGTCCTCAGACGTGAAAACGTCGTTTTTATATATGACTGAAAGTTTTTTGCCATCAAAGATATACCCACATTCCGTAAGATTATTTATTATTTCGGAATCAAGAATTTTTTCGGTTGTTTCTATCGGTTCAAAATCGACTGTTTTTTTGGGAGTACCTATATTGAGCCTGTCAAGAATCTTGAACATTTCAAGGTCAGTAAGCAGATAATATATTTCGTCGTTTTTGGGAGCAGAGGGTATATAATGTTCTGCTTTTGTATCTATCGGAACTTCACAGCATATAGTTGCAAGCCATTTACTTTCCTTAGCTGAATCCGCACCTTTTTCAAGTTTGGTTTTTACGCCTTTTGTAAGACCTGAATCAGCGTATTTTTCGTACAGATTTTCAATTGTCGCATATTCTTTTATGAGGGTGGAGGCAGTTTTTTCACCTATTCCGGCAACTCCCGATATATTGTCTGAATGGTCGCCCATAAGTGCCTTGAAGTCGATAAGATTTACGGGTTCAAAGCCGTAATCCGTGGTAAAGCGTTCGGGGGTATAGTGAATGGTTTCCTTATTGGTAATAAGAAGTACGGTTACATTGTCGTTGATAAGTTGCAGACTGTCCCTGTCGCCCGTAAGTATGAAACACTTGTTTCCGCTGTCGGAGCAAGATTTGGCGAAAGTACCTAAAATGTCGTCTGCTTCATACCCTGCACACTCGACGACTTTTACACCCATAAGTGTAAGCAGTTTTTTTACAATATCAAGCTGTGGGGCGAGTTCATCAGGCATACCGTGTCTGTTTGCCTTGTACGAACTTACCGCCTCGTGTCTGAAAGTGGGAACACCCATATCAAAAGCCACTGCCACAGCGTCGGGTTTTACTTCTGAAAAGTGTTTAAGATAGATATTCATAAAACCGAAAACGGCGTTAGTAAAGACTCCGTTTTTATTGGAAAGCAGTTTTATTCCGTAAAAAGCACGGTGCAGAATACTGTTTCCGTCGATAGCGAGAATTTTCATTTTTATTTCTCCTTTAAATATGATACTTATATTATATCACATTCGGGAATAAATGGCAAACTAATTTATAGTCTGCACAGCAGTTGCACCGTCGGACGTTATTTCGGCAATTTCCGCTGATTTATCGTCGTTGAGGAGTTCGCTCAAAACGGTTATTATATCACATTCGGGTGACTTCCCCTGTTTTATGGCAGTATGCACAGAGCCGGAAAGTCTTTCCACAGTACTATTCCCGAAAATATTTTCTGCGTCCTCTCCTGCATATGCGACAATACATGACGGTGAAACTTTCCATTTATGGAGCATAAATTCAAGGGTATCAATACTGTTGTAGTCGTCAAGCAGTATCATTTCAGTGTAGCCGGTGAAAATTTTACGTCCTGTTTTCAGTTCAGCGAGTTCTTTGGCTGAATTGATATCACTGCCCGACGTTGTTATATATTTGCCGTCCTTTGTGAAAAAAGTAAACGTCACGGTTTTTTCTTCATCACCGCTTATCGAAACCGCACGGAGATAGTTTTTATCGTGAACACGTCCGTTTGACGCACAGCTACAAAAAGAAAAAGCCGTCATAATCATAAGAGATAGAAAAACAAATTTTTTAATCATTTTGCCACGCTCCTTTTAAGCAGTACAGCCGACGGTATTACAAGCAGTACAAATGCAACTGCAACCGCATATAAAATATTATAGCTGTTTTCTCCAGAAAACAGAAAAGCTGAACCAATCATTAAGACAAGTACCGCAGTTGTACGGAGATGACGGAATTTCGGAAATATTTTCATCAGAATATCTGCGGCGGCAAGACTTTGTACTGCTATTGAAAAAACTGCAAATACCGCAAAAATTATCAGAAAGAGTGAATCAATTCTCTGTACGGAAAAAGGCTGGGAAAGCTGTGCGGCAGTCACAACGGGAAATTCTGTTATTTTCATTATTCCACCTGCGACAAGTATTGAAGAAACTGTTACAACGGCAGTTAATATAATTTTTCCGGTAAAGTAGTAAAGCGAATTTTTAAGTGCATTTCCTTTTGTAAAGCCGAGAAGTACCGCAAAACTTCCGAGACCTCCGCTAAGGACAAACCCTCTTGAAATTTCGTCAAGGAATCCACCTGCATCTTTCGTGCGGAGAAGATTTCCCCAGTCTGAACTGAAAACCGCACTTACAGTTACAATTAAAAGAGATATTATTCCGGCAGCGGCGGCTATTACCGCAGAACGTGAAACGGCTTTTATTCCTGTTGACGACGAATAAAGACATACAAGTGCAATCAGTCCGGCTATAAGAAGTTTTCCCCATATTCCGTTTGAATTTTCGTATGGAATATAAATCACGTCCGACGCTTTCCAGAGCATTGAAAACAGCATACNNCCCCACAAAANCAGGTATATTAAATATATTGACTGTACTGTTTTTCCGCTGTTTTCGATAGAANCGCCGTTTTTGCAAAGCTTTATAAGCGGTACAGACATTATGAACTGAATTACAGTTCCGCACAGAAATCCGATTGTAGTAATTATGGATATATGCCCTTTGCAACAGAAAAGCGTGAAAGCGTCGGTTATAAGAAGCATGGCGGCAAGCTGATTTTTTGTTATTTTATCCATTTGTCCTCCGTAAGATTATTCGTGGTATTCTTCGACTGTAAAATTGCGTGACTGCATTTTTTTAAAACCTGCACGAACAGCGGTGTCGCTCATTCCTGCTGACTTGAACGGTGAAAGTGGGGCAGTATACGGAAAACCGTAATCTTCTGTTGAACAGATGTTCACAAGTACGGCACACGCAAGAATACTGATTCCGAAAAGTCCGAACATTCCCCCGGAAATAAGAAACGACAAACGAAGTGTTGTAATTGTGCTGTTTAGTTCAGGAACAACAAAACCACTTATTACAGCAAGTGCGGACATAGTGAGCAGGGGAGTGCTGATAAGTCCTGAATCAACAGCCGCATCGCCTATAATTAAACCGCTTACAATGCTTACCGCTCCGCCGACGGCTTTGGGCAGGCGTATTCCTGCCTCACGTATGATTTCATACATAAGCAGTACAAAAAGTGATTCTGTAACTATTGAGAGAGGTGCTTTCTGTTCTGCCTCAACCAGAAGCATAAGAAGCGTACTGTTGAGAAGTTCGGGGTGATATATTACTATTGCTGCGTATACTGCCGGAAGAAGTACGGCTATCAGAAAGGCAGCATATTTTATCCAGCGTATGAAAGTTGAATAATATGGCTGAAAAGAGTAATCGTCGATTGTCTGAAAGCTTTCGCAGAAAAGTTTGGGTATGACGATTGAAAAAGGTACTCCGTCAATAAGAAGTGCAACACGCCCCTCAATGAGTTTTGAACAAAGAACGTCAGGGCGTTCAGTAGTTCCGGTGGAACTGAAAAGTTCAAAGTTGTCGCTTTCGACGAACGGTCGTATATATCCGGTTGTAAGAATGGTTTCAAGCTGAATGTTGTCAAGGGATTTGTGTATTCTTTTGAGAAGTTCGGGCGGTACTCTGTCTTTCATATAGCAAAGACACAAGTCCGTCCGGCTTTTGTCGCCCTTGACAAACAGTTCAAGAACGAGTTCCGGACTTTTTATTCTGCGTCGGATAAGGGACATATTTGTGCGGACGGTTTCAACAAATCCCTCATGTGAACCCATTATATTGCCCTCGCTGGACGGTTCTGAAATACTCCGCACCGCATAGCCCTGTACACCAAAAGCAAGTGCCTTGTTTATACCGTCGGCTATCAGTACGGCAAATCCCGAATTTATGAGTCTGAAAAGTGAATCATAGTTTTTTGCTTCGGGACGGTCAACAGAAAGAAGAAGATAATTCTGAATATAGTGAAAAAGTTCGTGTGAATCCTTTTTTGCGTCAATATTTGTAATCGGTTCAAGAATAAGTTCCGTTATGGTTGAAGTGGACAGCATACCTTCACAGCATATCAATGCACAGTGTATACTTCCTGTTAAAAATTCATTTATAAGAACGTCAGAAGAACCGCCGGAAATTTCCTTGATTTTCTTTATATTAAGTTTTAAGTCGGGAATAATTGTCATTTCTTTATAATCCTGCTGTTTCAATTTTTCACCTCATTATAAAAATTATGCTTTTATTATACGCATAATTTCTGTTAATATCCGACATTGAAATACTATAAAAATTAATTTAATGAAAAAAATCGCAAAAGACTTGAAAAATTCATAATTTGCTGTTATTATAATATAGGTATCTCACAGAAAGGATTTGAAAATGGAAAAATTAATAAATGCTGTTGTTTCGATTTTGCCGAAACCTTTGCAGGATATATATTATAAGTATGAAGAAAAATGGATGTATCTGCTTTTCGGAGGACTGACAACTGTTATTTCGATTGTATCAAAGTTTATAATATTTGCGGTTATTCCGGGTAATCCCAAGTGGGAAAACACGACAGGCGTTGTAATATCGTGGATACTTGCGGTTACGTTTGCTTTTTTTACAAATAAAAAGTATGTTTTCAAGAGTGAAACCAAAACAAAAGAAGAATTTTGGAAAACTTTCTTTTCATTCTACGGTGGAAGGGTTTCAACGCTTCTTATGGAATGGGCTATATTTGCAGTTTNCTGCGACTGGTTACACNTGAATCAGAAATTAATTACACTTTTAAGTNAGGTACTGATTNTTGTGGCAAACTATGNNATAANCAAACTGTTTGTATTCAATAAGAAAGACGAGCAGACAGAATGAATGTAAATATAGGAAACGTATCTATTAAAAGAACGGCTGTTCTTGCTCCTATGGCAAGCGTGGCAGACCGTGCCTACAGACTTATGTGCAGGAAATATGGTGCGTCTTATGTTGTGAGTGAAATGGTTTCCGCTAAGGGAATATGCTACAGTGACCGCAAAACCGCTGAATTATGTACAGTCACCGACGGGGAGCGTCCTATGGCTGTTCAGCTTTTCGGAAGTGAATCCGATTTCATGGCGGAAGCCGTTAAAATTGTACTGCAATACAACCCCGATATTATTGATATAAATATGGGCTGTCCTGTTCCGAAAGTGGTGAACACTGGAGCAGGTTCGGCACTTATGAAAGATATAAAACTTGCGTCTGAAATTACTGAATCGGCAGTTAAATCTGCCGGAAGTGTTCCTGTAACCGTTAAAATCCGTTCCGGTTGGGATTCAGAACACGTAAACGCCGTTGAAATGGCAAAGGCTCTTGAGGATTCCGGAGCGTCTGCCGTTGCTGTTCATGGTCGTACACGTAACCAGATGTACAGCGGTAAGGCAGACTGGAATATTATCCGTGAAGTAAAAAACACCGTGAAAATTCCCGTGATAAGCAACGGCGATGTAACCGACGTTAAGTCATGTATTGATATGTACGAAAAANCCGGCTGTGNNCTTGTNANGANTNGTCGNGGAAGTTACGGAAATCCGNTTNTTTTCCGTGAGATTGATTCGTATTTCAGCGGTGAAAAATATACTCCACCGACTGTTGAGGAAAAAATGAGTGTCATGCTTGAACATATAAGGCTTATAATAAGTATGAGTGAAAAAAACGAGGAACTCGCCATGCACGAAGCACGCAAGCACGCCGCATGGTATATGAACGGCTATTATGGTTCTGCAAAGTTCCGTGGACGCTGTTATCAGCTCTCATCTTATGCCGAAGTTGAAGCACTCGCCGAAGAATTTGCCGAACTTCAGCGGTCAAGGGAATGTTAATTTGTTTAAGTGTCAAGTTGCACAATTTTTGGTATAAAACTTTGTATGAATGCCCAAAAACGAGCAATAATAATTTATAGTCGCATGATTTTGCCGTAAATACGTTGTTTTCGGAATCTGTCCATTAAAAAAATATGGAATTTTCTGTAAACAATTAAAAATTCAGCAAAAAAATCAATTGCAAAAATTGAAATTATGTGATATAATGGAAAGGAGCAGAAAGTTTATTCATATGTTAACTTTCTGTAAGGAGAATGTCAATGAATTTAAAAAAGATTTATTCATTTGCTGTTACTGTTGCTTTGCTGTCAGTAATTTTCACAGGCTGTGGAAACAATCAGACAGTAGGTCAGGCAGGTGATGAAATTCCGGTTCAGGAAACTACTCAGGCTACAACCGAAGAACCGACTACAGAACCTGTTCCCGAAGATAAAAGGGTTCATGTCATTGCTGCCGGAGATAATCTTATTCATTATTCGGTCTATAAGAATGCCGAGGCTAACGCTTACGGGCAGGACGGTGTAAACTATGATTTCAAGCCGATTTATGAAAATGTAAAGTATCTTGTGGAAAGTGCGGACGTTGCAGTTCTCAATCAGGAAACAATTATTTCTGAAAGTAATCAGGTACGTGGTGCGGACGGCGGTCAGCTTATTTTTAACTCTCCTCCCGAAGTTGCCGACGCTGTTATTGACCTCGGTTTTGACGTTTTTACAATGGCAAACAACCATCTGCTTGATATGGGTGCTTACGGTCTTGAGGAGTCAATAAATTTCTGGAATAAAAAGGCAGATGAAAATAATCTTACTGTCCTTGGTGCTTATCTGAATGAGGAAGATTCTGAAAATATACGTATTCGTGAGGTCAATGGTGTTAAAATCGCTTTTCTTGCCTATGCGGAACATATCAACGGATTTTCAATTCCTGCTGATTCGTCACTCAGAGTTATAATGAACTATGAGGAGGACGTTATTGAACGTCAGATAAAAAAAGCCAACGAAATGGCAGATGCCGTAATTGTTTCGGCTCACTGGGGTGTTGAAGATACCCATGAAGTTTCTGACGACAGAATTGAACTTGCCAATAAAATGGTAAACTGGGGTGCAGACGTTATTCTTGGCTGTCATACCCATACCGCCGAAACTATGGAATGGATTCCGAGAGACGACGGTACAAGAGGATTTGTTTATTACTCTATGGGCAACTTTGTATGTGCTCAGACTGATAATTTCAATCTCGTCGGGGAAATGCCCGATTTTGATATAGTCGTGGACGGCGTGACAGGCGAAACAAGGCTTGAAGATGTCGGTGCAATCCCTACAATAGTACACTATGATGACGGAAGTTTTTCCAATTTAAGAGTATATCCCTACAGCAAGTATACTCCCGAACTTGCAGGAAGTCACGGTCTGCCATATGCGTATCCGGCAGGCAGTTATCCGCAGTTCAGCTGGGATATAGTCAACAGCATAATCGAAAACAATATTCCTGAAGAATTTAGAAAAATGGATAAATAAATTTATTTATTCACAAAAAAATCGATAATTAGACAGGAATGCTTTTTCGATGATTTGATTTATTGTGCAAAGCGTGCAAAAAAAACGTTCTGTGTTTAGATAAAATACCAAAATAAATACAAATCTATTTACTTTTTTTTAGTCCTGATATATAATGAAATCATGAATAAATGTGAGTTTGGATTCATATCTAATCATGGCAGTGTGATTTGTCTTAATTGATGACCGCTGCCGGCAGAGCACGTTTTTTGTGAAAGCAGACCGTTCTGTTCGGCAGTATGGTTCTGCGGTCTGTAACAAATCCGAGGATTTGGATTAAGGCATGATATAATTAAAGGGGCAGTCGTTCCTTTGTTATATAACATTTAATAAAAGAAGGAGGAAAAATTAATGAAGGCAAAAAAGGTAGTCATCNGAGCAGTATNAGCTGCGATGCNCTCGCTTTCCGTTTNCTCACTTGCTCNTGNAGTAGCTGCCGGCGAAACAGTGCAGATATCNGTTGNTAAGGCNGAAGTAANAGCAGGCGAAACTTTTTCNGTAGACGTATCGNTGAANAACATACCGTCTTCAGNTATTCNGTGCTGTNNCTTTGNTGTTAAATATGACAGCAGTCTGATATCAATTGATTCTGTAAAAGCAGGTGCTCTTGCAAATACAGCAGCAGTAAAGGATGATCCATCAGCAGCTATGCTGTCAATTTTCGACAGCAGTATTGACAAGGATAAGGGAACTGTTACTCTTGTATGGTCAACATCTCTTGAGGATTCTTCATACTGGATGAACGGAGACGGCGTATTCTGTACTATTAATGGTACAGTTTCAAAGGACGCACCAGACGGAACAGTACCGCTTGAAATCGTTCCTACATCACGTGATACATTTACAGGTTCAAATGTAGAGANTGATGTNATANGTGTNGGATACTTCAACAAAAANGAAGTTNTANGATATGCAGTTAATACTTCAAACGGTTCAGTTACTATCGGTGCAGGCGGACAAACGTCAAGCAAAACCAAGTTTGGTGATACCAATGAAGATGGCAAGGTAAACATTTCTGATGCGGTGCTTATAATGCAGTCAATTGCAAACCCTGAAGAATTCACGATTACCGAACAGGGAAAACTTAACGGCGACGTTGTTGACAATGGCGGCGGTCTTACAAATATTGACGCTCTTGCTATTCAGTATGTTGAAATCAAGACAATTACTGAGGAAGCTTTCCCGATGACATCAGCAGACCTTGACGCTCTGGCTTCATAAGTGACCAAAGCTCATAATCAGGGCAAACATACTGGCAGCGTATAATAATCTGATATGCTGTTCTGTTGAAGATTATCTGATTTGTCCCCATACAAAGGAATATAATCCCCCAAAAATTTTTTAAGTTATTAATAGGTTCAACAACCTAAAGAAAGGAATTATTACAAATGAGAAAATTAGTTTCTGCGGCTACTTCACTTGTAATGGCTGCAACAATGGTAAGTGCAGTTGCTCCTGTAGTAGCAGGTGCTGCTGATGCAAAGAAGGGCTTTTCAATCCTTACATACAAAGAGGCTGAATTACCGTCAGGCGTAACTGCTGAAGGTGCTACTGTTAAGGTTTCTGCTGACGCTATCAAGGCTGGCGACGTTAAAGTTCCGCTCGCTGTCTATGTTCAGTCAGAATCTTCTGACATCAAGACAATGTCTTTTGGTGCTACTGTAAGGTCTGATAATGCAGATGCAGCAAATATCAAGTTTGAAGCTTATGCTCCTGGTTCTGAATACTTCAGTGAAGATAAGTCATACACACTTGCTGACGGTACAGAATTCAGCACAAACAAGATTCTTTCTTTCGCTGGTGCATATAACAAGAGACAGGGTTTCTCACCTAATGGTAAGTATTCTCCGGCTGCTAAGGAAAATAATAAGACATATGGAGCAGATAATGCGTACCTTGGTTTCTCTTGGATTAGCAGTGGTTCTAAGTATACCTTTACAGGAGAAAAGTCAGATACTTATCCGGTAGTAGTATTTGATGTAACTCTTCCTAAGGGTATTGCAGAAGGCGATTATCTTGTTGATTTTACTGATGTTCCTTCATCTCAGGGTAGTCCGTTATGCCTTATTGAAACTGTTGATAAGTATGATAATCTTGAAAATAAAAATCTCGACCTCAATACTCTTACTATCAAGGTAGGCGAATCTGCTGGTCCGCCTCAGTCCTCAACAACTACAACTCAGTCAACTACAACAAGCGGACAGAATTCAACAACTACTACAACATCTACAGCTAAACCTGATACTCCTGTAACAGGCGACTTTGTATTTGATTTTGACAATCCGGATTCTGATGACGGTTATTGGCATGCAAATGCTGGCGAGTCTGTTGACGTTGATATGCACGTAACAGCAGCTCAGGATAAGAAAGTTTCAAGCTTCTCATTTGAAATTGCACTTGAAGGCGGAATCACTGTTTCTGATATTCTCGACAGCACACCTGCTTTCAACACAAGCGTATCAAGAAACCTCAAGGAGCGTACATGTGCCG
>WFLZ01000147.1 GCA_009177225.1 Clostridia bacterium | reverse complement strand
TCATATGTATGTCCTTCTTTTTGATATGCTACTGCTGTTTCTCTTAAATCTTTACTTTTACTCATATTTTTATTATATCACTTTTGTGTTCGTTTGTAAAGTGGATTGACTATATATAAGAGACTGGAGGTATTGGAAAACAAAATAGATTCAGTATATAAGGAAACAAAGAAACTGAATAAAAAGACAGAAAATATTATTGTAAATTCAGTAAGTGAAACGGCAAAGTCACTTGTTCCGTACTTTGATACGCTTATGAAAGTGATACAGAACTTGTTGAAATCAAAGTAATTTTTTTATGAAAGGAATGGTTTTTTTGAACGAAAACAAAATTGAAGTTTTCAGCAGTGCCGAGTTTGGCACTGTAAGAACGTTGGAAACATCAGACGGAAAGGTGCTTTTCTGCGGTGCAGATGTTGCCAAGGCTTTGGGATACAGCAACCCTTATGATGCCTTAACAAGACATTGCAAGTTAGACGGGGTCGTGAAACACGAGGGGGTCTCCAGAACCACAAATCAGTATGGAAAAACTACTGAACAGGTAGTTGAAATGAAATTCATCACGGAGGGCAATGTGTACAGGCTTATCACGCACAGTAAGCTTCCGAATGCAGAACACTTTGAAGTGTGGGTATTTGATAATGTGCTTCCTGAAATCAGACGTACAGGAAGTTATGGAAACATCAACATTGAGAGTATATATAAGAGACTGGAAGTATTGGAAAATAAAATAGACTTAGTATATAAGCAAACAAAGAAACTGAATAAAAAGTTTAAAAAATTGCAAAATCATCAGACAAAAAGGCAGAAAAAATTATTGTAAAGTCAGTAAGTGAAACAGCAAANTCACTTGTTCNGTACTTTGATACACTTANNAAAGTGATANAGAATTTATTGAAATCAAAGTGACTTTTGTTATCGGAAATCGTATAATAAAAAAATAACGGTTCTTTTCAGAACCGTTCAGTCTGTCGAAAAAGTCAAGCAAGAGCTTGGCTTTTTCGCCTATCTGTGATATAATAGAAAGAAAGGGAAGGTGAAGGAAATGCTGACAACAAAAGGAGAAGAACGAGGACAGT
>WFLZ01000024.1 GCA_009177225.1 Clostridia bacterium | reverse complement strand
GTTTCTATCGATTCCATCAACCGTTGATTAATTTACGGTATTTATCACAAATTATTCTCATGCGCTCCTTCTTTTGCTGTTGAGCTTTCTCCATGAAAGCGACCAACTCCTTAGAAGGATTAGGGATGCGGATTGTGTTTGTCGTTTCCATTTCTATCTTTTTTAGCCACCTACAAAATTACTGATTTTCTTTTAAATTTGCAAATTTCTGAGATGTATTTTTATATATTTTTCTTGTTTAACAAATTTTCGAATCTCCACGTTTATCGTCACTTCTAATAATTTTGATTAATGCAAATCAAACTAAAGAATGGNTTCCATCAGAATTCGATATCTCTTGCATTTGGAAGATTGATTTTACCTTCCAGATGTGCTTTGACTTCTTGCATTGATGCTCTCAAATCCTTTTCAGCGATGGTGTCATCATTCGAAATTGCGACGTTTGATACTTGCATAACAAATTCGTTTTTTATTGGAACAAAAATGGATACCATTTTGGTGCATACGTCAAGAAAATTTAACAAAAAATCCAATGCTTTTAGAGTAGTAAGCACCGTCCCGGTGCGTCAGCGCGCGGCAAATGGTAACTTTATGAGAGCCGACTTTTCTTCTGTGAACATCTGGTCGTTCTGGGCTGTAAGATCAGCGCCTCCGCAGTCAGCGACTAAAGCGGCATTACCAGCTTCAAATATTATAATTCTGTGAAAATATGCAAGTTCTGCGCTGAGATAAAGATCTGAGCCTAATGCCTTAGTTCGCGCGATTTATGGTAATTAAAGAAGATATTGTTGGTTGGCACTCATAAAGTTAGGGGTGATCAGCTCGAAGTAGGAATTAGGCGCGGATCTTCAAGCCAGCGCGGAACGAGCAGATGAGCACAGAAAAAAATCTTAGCCATCAAGCCGTCGGAAGGGCTACGCAATGTCTGAGAAGGCGCTGATCTTTCAGCACGGAGCCGACAGAAGCATCCCAGAAAGCCAGCACCAACAATAAGGGTATCATCCATCGGCCNTAGNGTAGTAAGCACCGTCCCGGTGCGTCAGCGCGCGGCAAATGGTAACTTTATGAGAGCCGACTTTTCTTCTGTGAACATNTGGTCGTTCTGGGCTGTAAGATCAGCGCCTCCGCAGTCAGCNACTAAAGCGGCATTACCAGCTTCAAATATTATAATTCTGTGAAAATATGCAAGTTCTGCGCTGAGATAAAGATCTGAGCCTAATGCCTTAGTTCGCGTGACTAACAGTAACTAAAGGAATGGTATTAGTGGCTTACGATGCCCTCTATGAGCGGGCTTAATTCGCATGTGTAGAGGGTCTTTTGGGCTGGATAGAAGGCGGCGTTCTTATAAACTCTGGAATACATCTCGTAGTCTTTTTCAAAATCGGCGCTGAAAAAGGCGTAGGTGTCTCGGATTGTTTCCGGTGTTACCCAATTGAGGTCGTTGAGGGTTACGGTCGGATTTACCAGGATTTTCTTCTGGCGATNGTNNNGTCANGAGGAGGGTAGCGGTGTTCTCCACACCGACTACCCTCCTTGGATGATATTTTTTGATTGTCTCCCTTTCACGCACTCACGCAGAGTCCAGTGGGAAGCAGAGACCGCGAGAGAAAGATCAAGAACCAAGAGTAAAGAAACATGTGAGGTGTTTCAGTAGGGTATTAATCAAGGTCAGTGGAGGTTTGGAGAGAAAAAAAAGATGTCTAAGATAATAAAAATATTGGAGCATATTTCGATATGTTGATTATTTTTTTGTATTTTTGCGCTGTAAAATTAACCAATAACATGAAATCCACTTCTCAATTCAACATAAATCTCCTGACGACATACAAAGAGGATTCTCTCCTTGAGGTAAAATCAGCTCGTGGTGGTCTACCAAATTCTCTCTGGGAATCATACTCTGCATTCGCTAATAGTGACGGAGGCGTCATTGTACTTGGTGTAAAAGAGAAAGAAGATGGAACCTTTTTTATAGAAGG
>WFLZ01000157.1 GCA_009177225.1 Clostridia bacterium | reverse complement strand
TTAGAGCGTAATAAATCAGCCTCTATTGTCAACTGGCAGTTTACTAATAAAAATTCTCGAATCAAGCTTGCTTCACTTTATCCTGTATTAGATTAATTTTCAACGATACAGCACACTAGCGATTACTGAATTCAACTATTTTTTCATATATTCAAACAGAAATAAGACTTTTTAATCTATTTGTTAACCTAAGTTAACACAAAAATTATAAAAATAGCTCCATACCCATAAGCTCAAAACTCCGTAAGGGTACGGTAAGGGTATGAAACATTATTTTTTGATATGCAGATAAAAAAATATCCTCGTAAACAACGAGTTTACGAGGATTTCTGGTTGCGGCGGCTGGATTTGAATAATGAACCAACCGTTCTGCAACTTACACTAATATTGCAAAAACAACGCAATACAGGCAAATAACAACAAGTTACAATAACTTTACTCCCCTATCTTTTAATATGTTTTTGTAACTTTAACGGACAAACAACGGACAAAACGGACAGATTTTCTGCATACTCCTTATAATAAAAAAGCTGAATTTTTTTACTTTAAACTCAGCTTTTTTCTATGCAAATGTCAGTCATAATTTTATAAGTTTCTGATAGAGTTTCATAAAATAATAATATCAACTATTTTTTCTGGAGAAATAGTTTTTCCATATCCAGAAAAACAAGTATTACAATTTAAACCTAATTGACCATGATGAATATAAAAATACATATATGTAAGAGCAGCACCAATAATATTCTCCATATGTGATTGACCATTATAATCTATGTACTCTAAGAGCCTGTTCAGTATCTTAACGTGTTTGTATTTATAATTCTATAATCCATAATTTCTCCGGAGCAGTCCGGAGATTTTTTTGTTACCTGAGATTACAAAGAATTTACAATACTGTTTATAATATTACAATATGCTTTCCCATTGTTTAATATATTACGTATTCTGTTGACTTATCCGGAATTATATGGTAATATGAAACCATGATAACAGATTCATTTTTTTAAGGAGTTGATTTTATGAAAATAAAAAGAACAATGATGATGCTTATGTGTATTGGTATGGCGGCATCTTTTACAGGGTGCGGTTCAGACGATAGTATGTATTCAAGCAGCGCCGGCGCAGTGGTTAATAAATATGCTCCGGCAGAATATGAAGAAGCGGCAGACGGTGATGAGAGCAGTGCCGCTGATGCTGATGGCGGAGAGGGCGCGGAAATGGCTGAGGAAGATGCTCCGGCGGCTGATTCTGCTTATGATGAAAAAACTGCCGGCGAAATTCTGCTTAATGAACCGGTTGAAAAACAGCATGAGGATATTCCAGAAAATCTGGCAGGCATTCTTACAGCCGGAGAGTGGAATGATAACGACAACTGGGGATTTTTCAGAAATCTGCTGTCAACCGGTGCTATAAGCATTCCGGAATACTGTCTGAATGTTGCTGACCGGATAAAAGTTGATATTATTGACAAATCCGGCGAACCTCTTGCAAATGCAAAGGCTGAGCTGTGCGACAGTGAGGGGAATATTGTGTGGACGGCAGTAAGCGGAGAGAATGGCGCGGCATATCTTTTTTATCCTGGTACTTCGGCTAAAAATCTTGCGGAGGTGAGAGTTTCCCTCGGCGATGCTTCGGAAACTGTACCGGTTGAAATATCTGAAAACGAAAACGGACAGGGAAACAGCTCGGGAAATGAGGAAACTGTCAGCGCAGTTCTTGATACAGAGGCATATCTTAAAGAGAATATGCAGGTAATGTTTATTCTTGATACAACCGGCTCTATGGGAGATGAAATGCTTTTCCTGCAAAGCGAATTCGGAGCTATTGCAGAAGCGGTAGGCTCGGAAAATATTGAGTATTCGGTTAATTTCTACCGCGACTATGGCGACGACTATGTAACTAAACACAATGGTTTTACCAGTGATACGGACAAAATAGTTAAGCTTCTCAACGGAGAAAGTGCAGCCGGCGGCGGAGATACTCCGGAAGNTGTGGCGGAAATACNCACTGAAACAATGANGGATACGCAGTGGAATGACGATGCAGTNAAGGTGGCNTTTCTGATNTTTGATGNTCCTCCGCATGATGATAAAAAGGAAGAGCTTGAACGGGCAGTATCTGCCGCAAGTGAGCAGGGNATAAGAATAGTTCCGGTCGTGTCGNCAAATTCCGAACGTGATACTGAAATATTCGCGCGCACGCTTAGTATAGCAACAAATGGAACGTATGTATTTCTTACTNATGATTNGGGAGTNGGAGAAAGTCATCTTGAACCAATAATCGGCGATTATCAGGTTGAACTGCTTCAGGATATAATAATACGAATAATCAATGACTACAGACAGGGCTGAGAAAAAATACCGCGGTTTAGAGAGATACTCATAAAGAAGTTTAAGCCATAGTACTTTTGATTTTAATTCAAGTGCTATGGCGTTTTTATTGACAAAACAATTTCTTTGATGTATAATGTTAATATAAATCAGAATTTATCAAAAAATTGAACAAGGAGGACAAGTCTTAGAGCCTGTTCAGTATCTTTTCAAAG
>WFLZ01000164.1 GCA_009177225.1 Clostridia bacterium | reverse complement strand
AAATTAGTATTCTGTCATTACGGCAGAGTACTTTTTTATTTGCTGAATAATTGTCTTATTTTTTCTAACTGTATAGAAATTATAATCATATAATAATAATCATACGAACTATTGTAAAAATATCAAAAAGAAAAAGATAATCAAAAAATAGGAAACAAAAACAGCAAATACTTAACAGTGTACGAAACAATAAAAAATTCCCACTGAAAATCAGAGAGGATTACAAAATACCGGTTGGATAAGCTGGATTTGAACCAGCGAAATGACAGAGTCAAAGTCTGTTGCCTTACCGCTTGGCTATACCCCAAAATATTACTAATTAAGTATATCAGATTATTTGGCAAAAATCAAGAGGGAAGACATATATTTTCTTATTTTAACAAAAATACCGATGATAAACACCGGTATTTCAGTATTATTAATAAAAAGTTGCCACTTCTTTTTCCGGAGGTGCGGATAGAGTAAAATTAGTTACAAACAATACAGGACCTTTGCCACGATAAAGCTTATGACGCTGAACTTTTATTTTTGCAGTAAGCATCACCCAGCTTTTTTCTTTAATATCTGACACATCATCAAATTGTGCTGCACACCAGCAGTATTGTATATCATCAACACAACAAGTCATTATATGTCGTCCTGCCGCAAGCGTATTTTTAGGGAACTTCTGATTTTTAGCAATAAGAGCTTTGAAAGTAACAGTTTTNNCGTCGTACTNCNGTNGTTCTTNNATTATATCACGNTACCNCAGTGNATANNNCGNATNATTTATANTAATANGTGGTGCNTCGATATCAAAGGGGAGAGNGTCTTNAATGTCGTCATAAGCCACTGTACCGTCGGTATACTCGTAGGCTATTTCACTTCTGCGGCTTACACCTCTTACTATCTGGTGAAACTTATTCGGGTCATAGCTTTTTTCAAAACGATTGAAAACTATAAGTTCGCATACATTAAGCTTGTCAACTACAAGACTTCTCATATTTGAATTATACTGTGGAAATGTTGTAGCATCGGCAAAGCACATAATCTGATAGAATGCCCAGCCGTCAGGGGCAGCGTCGAAAAGTTCCGTAACCTGCCACATACCATTATATTCAATAATAATACGTTCCGCATTGCATTCGTCAACGAGTCTCTGAAGATTTTCGGGGGTCATATCAGATTTGTTATCGACTATACGCAGGAAAATATTATCTTTCTGAAAATTTGTCGTGTCGTATTCTTCTTCACCTTCTTCAAATACAAGAAGCAGGGTTCTTTCACCTGTGTTGAAGCGTTTGTCATTGAGAGTTTCCTGAATGAATTTTGTTTTTCCGGATTCCAGAAATCCTAAAAATAAATATACAGGGATTGTTTCTTCCTCATTATAAGGCATTATATTACCTCCTTGTTATTCGGCAAAGAAAAGCTTTGCAATGGCTTTTTCGTCTATCTTTGAACCGATAACACAAAGTCTGCCGGTAGTTCCTGCACTGCCTCTGCGGATATCAGGTACACCCGGAACGTAATCAAAGTGAATCCATTCGCCATCGCTTGCCGGTACGATTCCTTTGGCACGAAGTATTATACCATAAGTTGCTTCGTCAGAAAGTGCGTTAAGAGCATTGCTGATTTCAGCTTCTGTATATGGTCTTGCTGTTTCGATTCCCCAACTTGTGAATACATCGTCTGCATGGTGGTGGTGATGATGTTCGTGGTCATGGTCATGACAACCGCAAGTGCAATTTTCGCCGTGTTCATGTTCGTGGTGATGATGTTTATGTTCCTCACCATGATGATATTCATGGTGACATTCTTCATGTTCATCATCATGGTAATGGTGGTGATGCTTNTGTTCCTCATGNAGAAGATGTTCAAGTTCGTCATCAAGAGTATTTTTCTGTGTCATTGCTTCAACAATCTGTTTGNNTGTANGCTGTTCCCATTCTGTNGTTACAACAGGTGCAGACGGATTACATTCACGCAGACGTTTAACACATTCATCAAGCTTGTCCTGTGAAAGCCCTGCTGTATGGCTGAGAATGATACAGCTTGCATATGTTATCTGATTATTGAAAAACTCTCCGAAATTCTTCTGATACATCTTACACTTCTTTGCATCTACAACAGTAGTGAAACCGTCAAGTTCAACGTCATGTGCATCAATATTCTGAACTGCCTTTATAACATCGCTGAGTTTTCCTACGCCTGACGGTTCAATAAGAATACGGTCGGGGTGATACTGTTCAATAACCTGCTCAAGAGATTTTCCGAAATCACCGACAAGGCTACAGCAGATACAGCCGGAGTTCATTTCTGTGATTTCAATTCCTGCGTCCTGAAGAAAACCTCCGTCAATGCCAATCTGTCCGAACTCGTTTTCAATCAGTACAAGTTTTTCATCCTTGTAACCCTCTGAAATGAGTTTCTTGATGAGAGTTGTTTTTCCTGCACCAAGAAAACCTGAAAAAATAGTAATCTTTGTCATATGAAACACTTCTTTACTTTAATAATACTACCGGTATACAGAAATATCCGGTGCAACCTTATTATAACACTTTTTTTTCATAAAAGCAAGTACAAGGTGCATTTATGCAACAATTATCATAAAATTATCACATCTGTTTTATAATGACATATTTTTTATTGAAAATTAAAATTCCAAATAAATATGAAAAAAGTATAGAAATTTTTTCCGATATATGTTATAATAAAACAGGTTACAAGATAATTTAAAGGAGGAATGTACATATGAAAAAAGTACAGATTACGGAAACTGTTCTGCGTGATGCGAATCAGTCTCTCATGGCTACACGTCTGCCATATTCGGATTATGAAGATATTCTTTCGAATATGAACAAAGCAGGGTATTACTCAATTGAGTGCTGGGGCGGAGCTACATTTGATTCGTGTCTCAGATATCTTAACGAGGACCCATGGGAACGTCTCAGAAATCTCAGGAAACGTCTGCCTGACAACAGACTGCAAATGCTTCTCAGAGGTCAGAACTTGCTCGGTTACAAGCATTATCATGACGATGTAGTGGAAAAATTCATTGAACTTTCAATCAAAAACGGTATTGATATCATACGTATTTTCGACGCTCTCAATGATTTCAGAAATCTCAGAACTGCCCTTGATGCAACAATGAAATACGCAACTCCGAAAACTATAGCGTCCGGTTGTATTTCATATACACAAAGTCCCGTACACACAGTAGACAAGTACGTTGAAATGTGCAGGGAACTCAAAACAATGGGATTTCAGACAATCTGTCTTAAGGATATGGCTGGTACAATGACACCGTATGAAGCAGAACACCTTATTAAAGGTATCAAGGATGCAGTAGGCGACATTCCTCTTATTCTACATACTCACTGTACCACAGGCATGGCTTACATGACACTGACAAAAGCTATTGAATCAGGAATAGATGTCATAGACTGTGCGGCATCATGTTTTTCCGGTGGAACTTCACAGCCGTCCACTGAAACTATGTTTTACGCTTTACAACAGTATGGTATTGAAACCGGTCTTGATGAAAATATAATAAACAAGGTAAACGACTATTTCAAGCCGATAAAACAAAAGTACATTGACAACGGTCAGATTAATCCTAAAAGTCTCGCAACCGATGCACAGGCACTTGTTTATAAAGTCCCTGGTGGTATGCTTTCAAATATGATTGCAAATCTTACAGATATGCACGCTATGGATAAGTTTGATGACGCTCTGAAAGAAATTCCGGAAGTAAGAAAAGACCTCGGCTATCCTCCGCTTGTAACTCCGCTTTCTCAGATGGTGGGAAATCAGGCTGTTACAAACGTTCTCGTGGGTGAACGCTACAAGAATATTTCGAAAGAAGTCAAAAATTATATCAAGGGTGAATATGGTATCGCACCTGCTCCGGTAAGCGAGGAACTTATTGAAAAAGTTATAGGAAAAGGCGGTCAGCCTGTTGACTGTCGTGACGAGGACAAGAAAAGAACAGGTGAAGAATTTGTAAACGCACGTGAAGCTCTCGGAGACCTTGCACGTTCAGAAGAAGATATCATGAGTTATATATGTTATCCCGACCAGACAATGAAATTCTTACAGGCTCGTCGTGCAAAGGAAGAAAATGAAGCTGTCTACACCATAGAAGAAATGTAAGGAGGGCGATTTTTTATGAATATCGGAGATGCTGCAATTACGGCTGTTTTTGGTTATGCCGTAGTATTCGCCGGACTTCTTATGCTTATGGTTGTTATTTACTGTATGGGAGCATTTTTCAAGTCAAGGGCAGTTGACAAGACATCTGCTGCTCCGACACTGACGGAAGTAAAACCCGAACCGGTTGCGGAAAAGCCTGTTGCAAAGGGTTCGGCAGGACGTATAAAGCTCTATGACGTTCCCGACAAGGAGGCTGCAATGATTATGGCTATTGTTGCAGATACAATGAAAAAACCTATCAACGAACTGCACTTTATTTCCATTAAGGAGGTCAAATAATTATGAAGTATAAAGTTACACTTAACGGAAAAACATACGAGGTTGAAGTGGAACACGGAAAAGCTGTTCTCCTTGACGAGTATGAAGCTCTTGCACCTGCTCCGGCTGTATCATCTGCTCCCGTCCCAGTTCCTGCACCTGTAAATAATACACCTGCTCCGTCCGCTCCTGTCAGTCTTGCATCAGGCGAAACAATTTCCGCTCCCATGCCCGGCAACATAATAAGGGTTGACGTAAAAGAGGGGGACAAGGTTACAGCAGGTCAGGTGCTTGTAATTCTTGAAGCCATGAAAATGGAAAATGAAATTGTAGCGTCAAAGGACGGAACAATTGCACAGGTAGTCACAAGCAAGGGAGCAGTTGTCGAAACAGGTTCACCGCTCGTAGTAATAGCATAAGGGGGTATTTAAATGGATATTCTTGAAACCCTTAAAACCCTCGCACTTGATTCGGGATTTGCAAGATTTTTTTCAATTGACGGTCTTAAAAATCTCGCAATGATACTTATTTCATTCTTACTGCTTTACTTCGGAATCAAAAAGAAATTTGAACCGCTGTTACTTGTCGGAATTGCTTTCGGCTGTCTGCTTGTAAATGTTTCAAACTTCTTTACCGGCGGTGAGAGTTCTGCGGAGGCTCTCTATCACCCTGAACTATGGGACGCATTCCTTGACCATGACAGCGAATTTTATCACAGTTACGGTCATATAATGGCTAACGGTGGACTGCTTGATATCCTGTATATAGGTGTAAAGTCCGGACTTTATCCGTCACTTATATTCTTAGGTGTCGGAGCAATGACCGACTTCGGTCCGCTCCTTGCAAATCCAAAAAGTCTGTTGCTTGGTGCAGCCGCACAGATGGGCGTATTCCTTGCATTTTTCGGTGCTGTATTACTGGGATTTGACGGCAATGAAGCCGCATCAATCGGTATTATAGGAGGTGCTGACGGTCCTACTGCTATCTTTTTAACAACTCGTCTCGCCCCTCATCTTCTCGGACCTATTGCAATAGCNGTGCNTANTNATATATNGNACTTATNCCTATGATTCAACCGCCTCTTNTGAATCTGCTTACAANTGAANANGAACGTAAGGTTGTAATGACACAAAACNGAACTGTTTCTAAAACTGAAAAAATTATTTTCCCGATTGTAGTAGCAGTATTTGTTATCCTGCTTCTGCCGTCAACTGCTCCGCTTATTGGTTGTCTGATGCTTGGAAACCTCTGGAAAGAGTGCGGAGTTACTGAAAGACTTTCTGACACGGTTCAGAATGCACTTATGAATATAGTAACTGTATTTCTCGGAATTTCAGTCGGTGCGACAACTGTCGGCTCACGTTTCTTAAACTTGCAGACTGTGGGTATAATAATTCTCGGTCTTACTGCTTTCTGTTTCTCAACAATTGGCGGTCTGCTCGTCGGAAAAATCATGTACAAACTTTCCGGCGGAAAAATCAATCCGTTTATCGGCTCGGCTGGTGTCTCCGCTGTACCAATGGCTGCAAGAGTTTCACAGATTGAGGGTCAGAAAGCTAACCCGAAAAACTTCCTGCTCATGCACGCTATGGGTCCGAATGTTGCCGGTGTAATCGGNTCTGCAATTGCTGCCGGATTCCTGCTTGNAGTATTCAAATAATAAAATTAAAAAACTGTCGGAGAAAGGCGAGGCTCATAAAGAAGTTTTCGCCACAGCACTTATGATTTTCAGTCAAAAGTGCTGTGGCGTTTCTATTGACAATGTAACGGCTTTGATGTATAATTATTACTAAGATAAATCGGAATTTAACGGAGGTAGCTATGGCGTTCGACTTTAAGAAAGAGTATAAAGAATTTTATATGCCTAAGAATAAACCAATGATAGTAAATGTTCCAAAGGCAAATTATGTAGCTGTAAGAGGTACTGGTGACCCTAATGAAGAAAATGGAGCGTATCAACAAGCAATCAGTGTATTGTATGCAGTTGCCTATACCCTGAAAATGAGTTGTAAAACAGATTACAAAATAAAGGGCTTTTTTGAATATGTTGTACCACCATTAGAGGGCTTTTGGTGGCAAGAAAATGTTGATGGGATAAATTATGCCGATAAAGCCTCGTTTCATTGGATTTCAGTTATTCGTTTGCCCGACTTTGTATCAGAAAAGGATTTAGCATGGGCAATTGAAACAGCAACAAAAAAGAAAAAGATAGATTGTTCATCAGCAGAATTTCTGACTATTGATGAAGGCTTATGTGTTCAAATTATGCACTTGGGTGCTTTTGATGATGAACCAGCAACGGTAGCAATTATGGACAATTATATCAAAGAAAACGGTTACATCAATGATATAACCAACAAAAGATTACATCATGAAATATATTTGTCTGATGCAAGAAAAGTTGTCCCAGAGAAGTGGAAAACAGTTATTAGACATCCAATCAAAAAGACTTGACAATTCTGATTTATGCGAATAATCGAATAATAAGAACAACCCCCGAAGCAGTTATCAATAATTGCTTCGGGGCTTGTTCTTATTATTCAATATTATAATTTACAATTATTTATTCAAGTAATATTTGTTTTCTTTAGTTCTTACTAATACCCTTTGTTTTTCTAAAGCGTCATTTACTTTTTTGAACCCATTAGGGTTAATAATTCCGGCTTCCGAAAATGTTTTAGCAGTTTCATCAGTAAAAGCACCACATTGAGATAATTTTTTTATAATCAAGTTCTTGCGTATTAAAACTATTGGTGGAAAAAACACAATTTTCAACTCCTTTCATTTACAAATTCTGATTTATCTTAGTAACTATTATACATCAAAACAGTCGTCTTGTCAATAAAAACTCCATAGCACTTTTGAATGCAAATCAAAAATGCTATGTCTTAAACTTCTTTATGAGCGCATTCCTTTCTATGTCAGTTTTTTATTTATATATGACTATGCTTTTTCCCGAACGGAAAGTATTATATATTATTTCTGATATATCGGGATTTCCGTTATATTTTATACTGTAATCTATGGTTTCGTCATCTCCGCAGAGTATAATAGTGAAATTTTCTAACGTTGAAATTTTTTTCAGCAATTTCATCAGATTATTTGAACTTAATTTATCCGGACAACAATTTGCAATATCTCTTAAATTATATATTTCTTTTATATTAACAAATTTAATACTGCTACCTGATTTTGGAAGTTCTTTCATTATAAGAGAATCTTCTGTTTCAAATCTTCTTTGAGTGTGTGCTAATCCCTCAGCGCCCCAGTAATATTTAATTTCTTTTATTCCTGCCCGAAACAGGTCTTTTTCTGCTATTTCTATTTCAATATAGTAATCCATATATACCTCTTTTTGTAAATTCAAGTCCCATATTATTATATCATATATTTTTTTACTGTCAAATTCTTAAATTTTATAAGGTGCTTGACATTTAAAGCTTTTTGCATTATAATAAAATAGTAGCGATATATGCAGAGGTGTAAAATGAAAAATAAAAAGGAAAGCAGAAAACAGGTTTATTTTCCTGTATTGTTCATGACGGTTCTCATTTTAATCGTTCTGATATACGGCATATGGCTTGTCCTGTCAAAAAATCATGCCGGCGAAAATACTGTTTCCGGAACTTCTGTAAGCACAGTTACGACTGTTCAGACAGAAACGGAAACCACTACCGCATATATCGAACCAATTATTGAACCCGTCAGCGATACAACGGAAAATTCTGTTGTCTATCCTGAAAAAACCAGACATTCAAAGCGTTTCAGTGAAGATTACAAAGCAAAATATGCTTTACTTATTAATGTTGATACAAACGAAATCATTGCATACAAAAATGCAGATGTAAAAATGTATCCGGCTTCTCTTGCAAAAATAATGACGCTTATTGTCGCCGTTGAAAATATAGAGGATTTAAGTGACACAGTTTTAATAACTGACGATATGGTTTTTCCCATGGTGGAACTTGAAGCCGCAAGAGCAGGTTTTCTTCCCGGAGAAACTCCCACGCTGGAAGATATTCTTTATGGAATGATTCTCTGCTCCGGTGCTGATGCAGCAATGGCTGTTTCAGAATATGTCGCAGGTTCTGAAAAGGCTTTTGTCAGTCTTATGAACGAAAAAGCCGAAGAACTCGGACTTAAAAGTACTCATTTCACTAATGCCGTCGGTCTCCATGACAAGGAGAATTACAGTACAGCAAAAGATATGGCTCTGATTCTGGAGTACGCAATTCAGAACGATACCTGTCGTAAAATTATTTCTGCCTATGAGTACAAAGTGTCTCCGACGGAACAGAATCCGGAGGGGCTGACTTTTACGAGCAATTTTTTCAGCCGTATGTACGGCGACGAAATGCCCGATGTCACAATACAGGGAGGTAAAACCGGCTTTACGGACGAAGCTGGAAACTGCATAGAAAGCTTTGCACAGATTAACGGAAACACTTACATTCTTGTTATGTGCCGATGCACTGACAAATGGAATGCCGTCTATGATACATTGAGTGCCTACAGCGTTTACGGAGCAGGCGGAGAAAAATACATATCTTCAAACAGTGTGAACTGACTATACAAAGCCGGAACCGGAATAAAATCATATTCCGGATTTGCCTCCGGAAAGTGCATAACGATTTCGGAGGAAATGATAATGGTAAATACACGCCTCAGAAAAGGTCGTCTGATTATCACAATGTTTTTTATAGCAGGCGTTCTTTTTGCGGCTGACGCTCTGAGAAGGCTATGGTTTATGAATACAGAACCAAATATTATAGTTGACAACGGTATTGTCAAAACGTATCACATAGGAGAAATTCCGGAAACGATAACTACAGAAAATTCCTGTATATCAACTATGCAGAATGAATCTTCAGGATATTCCGAGCTGAATATTCCCGCTTCAAAACTTGCTTCCGGTACGCTTGTATATGTGGATTATGAACACCCGTTCTCATCTCTTGATATGATGGAAACTGTCAATCTTATTAACTACAGAAATCATTACTATACTCTTGTAAACGAAATAGACCCTGTTATCCTTAATACAGAAGCCGCAGATGCTCTCAACTCCATGATGGAAGACTACTATAAGGCAACCGGACGTTCCAATTTCCTTGTATATGGTACAACTGATACATATACGGGCGAAGATTCTTATTGTCCGCAGTTCTTTCCCGAATCCTCTACGGGAAATACAATTGATTTGGCGGTTAATGTAGGGGACTCTGTTTTTACATACGACGGCTGTGACGATGAAAAGTGGATTATTGAAAACTGTCATAATTACGGGTATATTGTGAGATTTCCAGAAGGAAAGGCAAATATAACCGGTAATGTGTTTTGTCCGTGGCATTTAAGGTATGTCGGGACAATACACGCATCTATTATGAAAGACCTGAAACTATGCTTTGAGGAATATATAAAAATGCTCAGCGGATATACATCTGACCATCCGTTATCATATAACCTGCATGGTACACTGTACGATATATACAGTGTGAAGTCAACCGGAGAAATTACGTCCGTGCGTGTGCCTTTATCGGGAAACTATACCGTTTCAGGCACAAATACCGACAGTTTTATTATAACGGTGACAAATTGATTTTTTCGTAATACCCGATACGCTTCCCTCATATATATATTGCAGAAAGGGAGGCGGTACAATTTGAAAAATATCTTGAAAAAGATAGCGGCAGTGTTTATGGCACTGCTTGCATCTGTGCTGTTTATTTCGGCTGACGAAGCCGAAGATGTTCAGGAAAAATATTCGGCTCATATTCTGATAGAAGCACGTACAGGTGCTGTTCTTGATGAGTATAACTCTGATTTGCAGCTGAATGCAGGCTATTTGAGCAAGCTGATGTCGTTGCTTCTGATAGCGGAGGATATTGAAAGCGGAAAGTATACACTAAGCACTGTTATGACAGCGTCACAGGCTGTTGCCGGTACTGACGGGGCTGTTGTGTGGCTTGAACCGAATGAAAGTATTACCGCTGAAGAACTCCTGAAGGCTGTGATAATCGGCAATGCAAACGACGCAATGACGGTTCTTGCCGAATATTCCGAACAATCTGTTGAAAGCTTCGTCATGCGTATGAACAGCAGAGCATTTGAGCTTGGTCTGCGTAATACCGCTTTTTATTCACCCTATGGGTATTATGATGAGCGGGAGCATACCACCGCACACGATTTGGCAATAATCTGTGCAAAACTTTCTGAATATGATGCTTTGGAGCAGTATTTCCGTACATGGCGTGACTTTGTCAGGGACGGAAAAGCTGAACTTGTAAGCGAAAATACACTTTCACGTACTTATGAGTGCCATATTGGCTTTAAAGCGTCACATTCGGAAAAGTCAGGCTATTGCATCGCAGAGGGCGGACGTAACAGTGAAGGTACTGTCTATATCGCAGTTGTTCTTGGTGCGGAAAACGACGATGTGTCATTTGCAAAAGCAAAGGAACTTTTAAATAAAGGATTCAGCAGTTTTCATGTGACGGCTACGATGTTTCCGGACGAAATGCTTATGCCGATAAAAGTAAAAAAAGGCGTTGATTTGGCGGTAGAAGTCAGACTCAGAAATCAGAGTAATCTTGTAGTTCCAAAAAGTGTAAGCGAACTTAATACGGTAGTTGTATTGCCCGACTATCTTAATGCACCGCTTGAAAAGGGTCAGAAAATAGGAATTGCTGGTTTTTACAGCGGTGATACTCTGGTGTGTGAAACTGATATTGTTGTCAGCAATGACGTTGAAAAGCTTACTTTTTATTATGGATTCAAGCAGATTTTACTAAATTTTATAAAGAAATAATTGTAAAATTTGTGGATAATGGCAAATATTTGATTTGCTCTTGAAAAAAAACTTAAAATATAGTATTATAAATATGGTGAATTATATTTGTACGGATTTTTTTCGTGCAGACTGGAGGTAAAATACAATGTCTTTAAAACTCAATACAAAATATCTCAATGACTATGTAAACAATGATGAACTTGCAGGTATCAAGGCTCAGGTGGAAGCTGCTGCCGCTGCACTTCACAATAAAACTGGTCTCGGCAATGATTTTCTTGGCTGGGTGGAACTTCCCACAGATTACGACAAGGAAGAATTTGCAAGAATCAAGGCTGCTGCTGATAAAATTAAAGCTAATTCCGATATTCTTATTGTTATTGGTATCGGCGGTTCGTATCTCGGTGCAAGAGCTGCAATCGAACTTCTTAAATCGCCCCTTTACAACAACATGAAGAAAGATACTCCTGACATCTATTATGTTGGTAACAGCATTAATCCTGCTTACCTTAATGAAGTTATTGAGCTCTGCAAGGATAAGGATTTTTCTGTAAATGTAATCTCAAAATCAGGTACTACAACTGAACCGGCTCTTGCTTTCAGAATCTTCAAAAAGATGGTTGAAGAAAAGTATGGCAAGGAAGAAGCTAAAAACCGTATTTTCGCTACAACAGACAAGGCAAGGGGAACTCTCAAGAATCTTTCCGACGCTGAAGGTTACGAAACTTTCGTTATTCCGGACGATGTAGGTGGACGTTTCTCTGTTCTTACTGCTGTTGGTCTGCTTCCGATTGCTGTGGCAGGCTGTGACATTGACGCTCTTATGAAAGGTGCGGCAAAGGCACAGGCTGATTTCTGTGCTGATTTCGATAACAACGACTGCTACAAGTATGCTGCTCTCAGAAATATTCTCTACAGAAAGGGTAAATCTGTTGAAATGCTCGTTTCATATGACCCCAGCTTTGTTATGATGTCTGAATGGTACAAGCAACTTTTCGGCGAAAGCGAGGGCAAGGACAACAAGGGTATTTTCCCGTCTGCTGCCGTATTCTCCACAGACCTGCACTCTATGGGTCAGTATATTCAGGACGGTGCAAGAATCCTCTTTGAAACCGTTGTTGATATAAAGAAACCCAAGACAGACCTTTTCCTTGAGTCTGATTCTGAAAANCTTGACGGCTTANATTTCCTCACAAATCAGNATATGTCTGTTGTAAACAGNAAGNCTTNCNAGGGTACAGTTCTCGCANATACAGAGGGTGGAGTTCCAAATATTATCCTTGAACTTGATGACACTACTGAAGAAAGTGTCGGCTACATGATTTATTTCTTTGAAAAAGCCTGTGCTGTTTCCGGTTACGTTCTCGGCGTAAATCCGTTCAACCAGCCCGGCGTTGAAAGCTATAAGTCAAATATGTTCGCACTTCTCGGCAAACCCGGCTATGAGGGTGCAAAAGCAGCTCTTGAGGCAAAGCTCGGTTAATTTCCGGCTTTCGATATATGAGCAAAATACGTTACAAAATGCCGGAAGGCATCGGAAGGAGTAAAAAATTATGATTAAACTGATTACCGGTAAAAAGGGTTCAGGCAAGACAAAGATTCTTATCGACCAGATTAACGAATCTGTAAAATCTACAAACGGCAGCATTGTATGTGTTGAAAAGGGTTCAACTGTAAGATACTCTATCAGCCGTAAGGTAAGATGGTGCGACACCGAATATTACAATGTTGAGGGCTATGAGGCTTTCTACGGCTTTATTGCAGGACTTCTTGCAAGTAACTATGATATAACTGATATCTATGTTGACGGTATCTTCAGAATCGGTGGACGTGACTACGAGGCTTTCGGTAAGCTTCTTGAAAAGATTGACAAGCTGACGGGCGAAGACGCTACAGTTATTTTCACAGTTTCGGCTGATGTTGACGAACTTTCTGAAAACGTTAAGCAGTTCATCAAGTAATTCTGAAATAAATTTCACTTTTTTTCAGAAACACCTATTGACATATTTTGTGAATTGGTGTATAATATATCTTATGATGCTCTAAAGGATTTTTTATATTATGAAGATTAATTTAAAACAGCTTTTCAATATTGAAGGAGAATCAAAGGATTTCAGTTATTCTATAAATGAGGACGAACTCTCTGCTATTCACGGCTACAGTTTCGCTTCTCCGGTAGACATTTCCGGCAGTCTCTTTAACAGGGCAGGTGTTGTCTATCTTGAATATTCTGTTTCTTTCACTTTATCCGTTATCTGTGACAGATGTCTTAAAGAGTTTGAAAGAAAGTATGACTTTGATTTTGAACATATTGTTGTCCCTTATGTGAGCAATGATAACGATGAGTATATTGTTGCTGAGGGTCAGAGCATTGAACTTAATGAAATTGCTTTTACTGACTTGCTGTTACAGCTTCCGTCAAAAAATCTGTGTAGTGATGACTGCAAAGGTCTTTGCATGGTATGTGGCTGTGATTTGAATGAGTCTGAGTGCAATTGTCTCAATTCTGAGCTGTGAAGCTCTTTTGTAAGGAGGTGCCAGAATGGCTGTACCAAAGAGAAAAACTTCCAAGGCAAGACGTGATAAGAGACGTTCTGCTGTATGGAAGCTTGAAGTGCCGGCAATGTCCACGTGCGACAATTGCGGTGCATATAAAGCTCCGCACAAGGTCTGCAAAAACTGCGGTTTCTATAAGGGCGTTGAGGTTCTTAAAATCGACGCTGAATAATCGGCTTAATCCGATACATGAGAGGGAGAGGAGGAGTTAAGTCCTTCTCTCCTTTTTAAATTATCAGACAGTCGGAGTGTTTATATGGTTAAAATAAAAAGTATAATTCACGGCTCTCCTGCTCATTTTGCAGGAATTATGCCATCAGATGTCCTGCTTTCTGTCAACGGTCAGGAAATCAGAGACGTTCTTGACTATATGTTCTATGCTTCGGAAACTTCTGTTGACATTCAGTTGATACGTGATGACAATATATTTTCTGTTCATATTGATAAGGACGAGTATGATGATATCGGTCTTGAATTTGAAACTTTCCTCATGGACAATAAACAGTCATGCAGAAACAAGTGTGTTTTCTGCTTCATAGACCAGATGCCACCGAATATGCGTGAAACTCTCTATTTCAAGGACGACGACGCAAGACTTTCTTTCCTACAGGGTAATTATGTTACTCTTACCAACCTTGAACAGTCTGATATTGACCGTATCATAAAAATGAAACTGAATATAAACGTTTCCGTGCATACAACTAATCCCGAACTGCGTGTCAAGATGATGCACAACCGTTTTGCAGGCGAAAAGCTTAAATTTATCCGTCAGCTTGCCGAAAACGGTATAAAGCTGAACTGTCAGATTGTCTGTTGTCCCAATCTTAACGACGGCGACGAACTCAGGCATTCACTGAAAGACCTCGGCGAACTTATGCCGAATATCACAAGTATGGCTGTTGTTCCGGTCGGACTTACTAAATTCCGTGAGGGATTATTTCCGCTTACCTGCTTTACAAAAGAATCAGCTTCGGAAACCATTGATATAATTTCTGAATATCAGGAAATTTTCCTTAAAAAATTCGGCACAAGAACCGTTTTTCCGTCGGACGAATTTTTTCTTATTGCAAAGCGTGAAATTCCACCAATGGAATATTATGAGGACTTTCCGCAGTATGAAAACGGTGTAGGTATGCTCCGTTCGTTAATCGACGAATTTGATAAGGCTCTTGAAATCGCCGAATGGGAGGGTAGAAAGCGTCACGTATCAATTGCTACGGGATATTCTGCATATGAAATTATAAAGTCACTTGCCGAAAAGGCTGAAAAATATTTCCCGTATTTAAAGTGTGACGTTTACCGAATAAAAAACGACTTTTTCGGCGAAACTATTACTGTTACCGGTCTTATTACGGGACAGGATTTGATTGCACAGTTAAAGGACAGGAATTTAGGAGATAATCTTCTTATTTCAACGTCAATGCTCAGACGTGATTCAACAGAATTTCTTGATGATTTGACTGTTGCAGACGTTGAAAAGGAACTTGATGTCAAAATCAGGTCTGTACTTAATGACGGATATGAACTGCTTGACGCAGTTATGGGAATAACTTACTGAAAATAAATTCTGAAAGGAGTGCGGTAATAAAATGTCAATACCAATTGTTGCAGTTGTTGGACGACCAAATGTGGGAAAATCCACGCTTTTCAATAAGCTTATCGGTCAGCGTCTTTCAATAGTAGAAGATACCCCTGGAGTTACCCGTGACCGTATTTATTCAAAATGCGAATGGCGTGGCAAGTCTTTTATGGTTGTCGATACAGGCGGTATCGAACCGGACAGCGATGATATTATACTTGCACAGATGAGACGGCAGTCCGAGCTTGCCATTGAAAAAGCTGATGTGATTGTTTTTGTGACAGATATTAGATGCGGTGTAACATCAGACGACCATGCCGTTGCGGAAATGCTTATAAAGAGCGGTAAACCGATAATTCTCGCAGTAAACAAGTGTGATACACTCGGTGAACCGNCCATGGAAATATATGAANTTTATAATCTCGGTCTCNGTGACCNTTATCCGATTTCTNCCGTTCACNGTCACGGTACGGGCGATATGCTTGATGCGGTATACGATTATCTGCCGGATATAAAGGAAACTGAATATGATGATGACTATATTAAAGTTGCCGTTATAGGAAAGCCGAACGCCGGAAAATCTTCCCTTATAAATAAGATAGCAGGTGAAGAACGTGTTATTGTTTCGGATATTGCCGGAACTACAAGAGATTCTACAGACACAGTAATTGAAAATGAATACGGAAAATTTGTATTTATTGATACGGCAGGAATCCGCAAAAAATCAAAAGTGACAGAAAAAGTGGAACATTACAGCGTGTTACGTGCGTATATGGCAGTTGACCGTGCCGACGTGTGTGTAATAATGATTGACGCTGTTGAAGGTTTTACGGAGCAGGACTCAAAAGTTGCCGGTTATGCACATGAACAGGGAAAAGCCTGTGTAGTTGCCGTCAACAAGTGGGATTTAGTCGAAAAGAATGACAGAACTATGCAGGAATACCGTACAAAGCTTGAAAACGATTTCAGCTTTATGTCATATGTTCCGTTTGTGTTCATATCAGCAAAGACAGGACAGCGTATAAACAAGCTCTACGAACTGATAAAGTACACCTTTGAACAGAACAGTATAAGAATTTCAACAGGTATGCTTAACGATGTTCTTGCATATGCTACTACAAGGGTACAACCGCCGTCCGACAAGGGTCGCAGACTTAAAATTTACTACATGACCCAGCCGTCCACCAAACCGCCTACATTTGTCACTTTCGTCAACAGAACAGATTTGTTCCATTTTTCATACAGAAGATATATAGAAAATCAAATACGCTCAACATTCGGACTCGAAGGGACTCCCGTCCGCTTTATAGTTCGTGAGAGGGGAGGAAACGATAAATGATTAAGGTTTTATTGTCTATTATTGTTGCTGTCGCACTGGGATATTTTCTCGGCAGTCTAAATTTCTCAATTCTTTTTGTAAAAATTATGACCGGCAAGGATATTCGTGAAATGGGAAGTAAAAATGCAGGTCTTACCAACACATACCGTTGTGCAGGAAAAACCTGTGCTTTGCTCACTCTGGTCGGTGACGTACTTAAAAGTGTTCTCGCTGTATATATTGCATTCATGTTCTGCAATATTATGAAAGCCGGCATGAATCCGGATAATAATGTTCAGTATATAGGATATTTTGCGGGAATCAGTGCGGTATTAGGTCATATATTTCCGATTTATTACGGATTCAAGGGTGGAAAGGGCGTACTTGCAGGAGCGGCTGCATTTCTTGTAATTGATTCAAAAGTATTCATAGCAATTCTTGCGATTTTTGTTGTTATCCTTTACATATCGAAATATGTTTCTCTTGCTTCAATTTTTGCGTCAGTTTATTGTCCTGTAGCGGTATTCTGTATGTCACGTATTGTTGAAAACTGTTCAGTCGGAGTAAGTATTCTCTACTTTATTCTTTCACTGCCTATTGTTTCTCTTATCGTATGGAGACATAAACCCAATATTGACAGGCTTATTGCTGGTACAGAAAATAAATTTTCGTTCAATATGAACAGCGTCACAAAAAAATCTTGATTTTATGGAGCATATTCACATCATACGCTGAATATGCTCATTTGATAACAGAAAGGAGTATTTTTTATGGCAGATATAGTTATACTCGGTTCGGGTGGATTTGGTTTAAGCCTTGCAATAATGGCTGAACGCTGCGGACAGCATAAAGTTACTGTATGGTCAAAGTTTCAGTCCGAAATCGACGAAATCAGAACTCACGGAGAACATATACACAAACTGCCGGGAGTGCCTGTTTCCGAAAGTATTGCAATGACAAGTGATATTTCATGTATCAAAGGCTGTGATATCCTTATTTTCGGAATCCCGTCAACATTTGTGCGTGACGTTGCAAAGCTTGCCGCACCCTATACAGACGACAAAATGACTATTGTGAATACAGGAAAAGGTCTTGAAGAAGGAAGTCTCAAAATGCTCAGTGAAGTTATTCTTGAAGAAATTCCGACAGACAGACTTGTTGTACTTTCAGGACCATCACACGCCGAAGAAGTTGCAAGATGTATTCCCACTACTATAGTAGCGGCTTCAAAAAATCACGACGCTGCTGAATATGTTCAGAAATCTTTTGCAAATGATACGCTGAGAATCTATATTAATGATGATGTTGCAGGCTGTGAAATCGGCGGTGCGTTGAAAAATATAATTGCTCTTTGTGTAGGAATATGCGACGGCATGGGTTACGGTGACAATACAAAAGCTGCCCTCATGACAAGAGGTATACACGAAATTGCACGTCTCGGAAAAGCGGTCGGTGCAAACATAAACACTTTCAGCGGACTTACAGGACTTGGCGATTTGATAGTTACCTGCACAAGTATGCACAGCAGAAACAGACGTGCCGGCATACTGATAGGGCAGGGGATTTCTCCGGAAGAAGCTGTTGAAAAAGTCGGAACGGTTGAGGGATATTTCTGCTGTAAAGCTGCCTATGAACTTGCAAAGCGTCTTGGTGTAGAGATGCCTATAACCGAACAGCTCAACGACATACTTTTCCACGGCGGTGATGTAAGAAAGGCACTCGGAAAGCTGATGAACAGACCGCAGATTTATGAAGAATTTTAAAATACTTTTTCTTGTAGGTCTGATTATGTTGACGGCTTGTAACAAACAGGTGGATTATATTAAAACTTCTGATAACGGTAATTTTGCTGTTTCTGACTTTGAGGAAATAAAAACCGGAATGTCATATGATAAAGTTACTGAAATCATAGGCGAACCTACTGGAACTTTGGGTTATGGAATAGTATGGGAAGTATACAGTTTAAATGACGGGGCATATATGAAACTGTTATTTACCGGTTATAATCAAATACTTACAGAAATGATAATGGTTGATAAGGACGGAAAAGAAATTAAATTCCAGAAATAAGCATATATATTAATGAGGTGATATTTATGATAAAAATTCTTGAATACAGGGGACATATCCGCAACTGGAAAGAGCTTTGCGGTGAACTGGAAATAGACCTGCTCCAACGTGATGAACGTGAAAAACAGATAATAGCAAAGTCCTATGAAAAATGGGGTCACGATATGGCAGACCACATTTATGGTATGTTTGCTTTTGCTCTCGACGACAACGGTAAAATTTTCTGTATGCGTGACCAGTTCGGCACAAAGCCTTTTTACTACTATCAGACTGATGACGGAAAGCTTCTTTTCGGTACAACGATACGTAAAATTATTGAGCAGGACGGTTTTGTAAAAGAAGTCAATACCGATATGTTGCAGATTTATATGTCACTGACATATGTGGCAGGTGAAGACACTTTCTTTAAGGGAGTAAAAAAGCTTATGCCGGGTCACTGGCTTGAATTTGAAAACGGCAAACTTACTGTTGGACGTTACTGGACACCGACTTTCAAACCCGATAATTCAAAAACTGTTGACGAATGGGCTGACGAAATCCACACCACTATACAGAAGATTTTTCCGCAAGTCAAGGAAGAAGGGGAGACCGCTGAATCTTTTCTTTCCGGCGGTGTTGACTCCTCGTATGTTCTCGCAATGTCGGACGTTAAAATAACAGACTCATGCGGTTATGACGATGAGCGTTTTGACGAATCAGGTCTTGCAAAACAGACTGCCGACATTCTCGGACGTGAAAACAACCGCTGTCTGATTACTCCTGAACAGTATTTTGATATAGTTCCATATGTTATGTATAATATGGAACAGCCACTCGGTGACGCTTCTGCAATTGTCTTTGCCATTGCCTGTAAGGCAACCGCAGAACATACAAAAATATGTTATTCCGGAGAGGGTGCAGACGAATTTTTCGGTGGCTACAATATGTACCGCAATGCCGAAAGATACGGCGATAATCTTAAAAATTTCTACGTCGGAAACACCAACATCATGAAAGAGGACGAAAAACAGCGTATTCTGAAAAGTTATAATCCTGAAATTCTCCCTATTAACCTTGTAAAACATATCTACGACGAAACCGAAGGACTTGACCCGCTTACAAAAATGTCTGATGTTGATATTCAGATTTGGCTTGAAGGGGATATTTACCTTAATGTCGATAAAATGAGTACTTCGGCAGGTCTTGAAATACGTATGCCCCTTACCGATATGAGAATTTTTGACATAGCGTCAAGACTTCCGTCGGAATATAAGGTGAACGCCGAAACCAATAAAGTTGCTTTCAGAACGGCAGCCGCAAAGGTTCTTCCGGAAGAAATAGCTTTCAGAAAGAAACTTGGTTTTATTGTACCTATTCGTATATGGCTTGCAGACGAACGTTATAACGGCGATGTAAAAGCAAAGTTCAGCAGTGAAATGGCTGGAAAGTTTTTCAATATTGAGGAGATAAATAATATATTCAATGACTATATAAACGGCAACTCTGACAACTGGAGAAAGGTCTGGACTATATATACGTTCCTTGTATGGTACGAGGAATACTTTGTAAAAAGATAAACAAAAACCGTCCTGATACAGAATCAGGGCGGTTTTTATTAATAGATTTATTATGATAAATCAGAATTTATCATACTCTCTCTGCAATGTTAAGTTGATTTTTGAGTTTTTCAAACTCTTTTATCAATTCATCGCCCATCACATATATCTCATTTTTCCATGGATGACCGAACAATCCAAAGCTCCAATCCAACGAGATAAAAAAATGAAAGTCTCCGTCCGGATAATAGCTTGGAAAATAAACATTGCAATCCCTATCTTTATCATAATACCAATGATACAAAGGTATATCTTCATCAGGATAAAAAATAAAGCAATCATGTTGCCAGTCCAAAGCATACATTTTTGTTGAACATACTCTTTTGAAAATGCTATTTATTGTTTTCTCTTGTTCTTCTGTCCAAATATCAGATATATGATACTTTTTATTCAAAAGAGGTAAGCTCAGCCAATCCTCATGTAATCGATTAAACCTGTATTTCGAATAAACTATATCCCAAATATCATTATACTCTTTTTTATTTAATATTAACTGCATAATTATCTTCTAAATATCAAATGTAAATTCCGATTTATCTTAAGTTTTTTTAATAGCCGAGTTCCTCACCGACAATAATTACTTTTATACGTCCTTTATGACGTTGTTGTGCTGAAATAAGATAATTACAGCAGATTCTTCCGTCGCCTGAACAGCCGTCGGTCATCTGTCTGCCGGACTTTGAGAGCGAAATACATTCTCCGGTTTCCTTGCAGTATGTGTTACAGTCAAGGCGAACACAGTTAGGCGGTGCAGCTTCTCTTTTCACACGGATTTCGGCTGCTTCAAGGTTTTTCACAATCTTGTTATATCCTGCAATTATAATCACGGATTTAGGACCGTAAGCAATAGCGGCAACTCTGTTACTGTTTCCGTCAACGTTATATAAAACGCCGTCTTCTGTTATTGCATTTGAACTTGAAATATATACATCAGCAGAAAAAGCCTTCATATATATTTCCTCCACTTCCTCACGGGATTTACCTGTGCGGTCGAGATAAGTATAATCAGTGGATTTGAGCAGGTCGGAAAGACCACATTCAGCCATAGTCATAGTNNNTGNNAAGTTTGTAATTACATCACCCTTTTTAAGAAGTGATTCAACTATAGGACGTACATCGTCTTTAGTTTCCGCATAATAAAATTCCATATTGTTTTTTACAAGATTTTCTCCTGTTTTCCGGATTCTCTTTTCAATTACAGTTTTTTTATTGTTGTCCATAATTCTATCCTTTCAAAAAAACGACGGTTCTGGTAAAGAACCGCCGTTTTATTTTTATATCAGTTCTTATCAGGTTCGAGGACAGAATAATTGCCTTCGGAACGCTTGTACACTACATTTATTTCACCGGTATTACCATTAAGGAACATAAAGAAATTATGACCGAGCATATTCATCTGAAGAATAGCTTCATCGATGTCCATAGGACGCATTTTGAATTTCTTATGCTTGATAACTTCATAGTCAGCGGTTTCGGGAACAGTTTCAACGAAAGCTTCCTTGAAAGCGTTATCCTTAAGACGTTTTTCAATCTTGGTTTTGTTTCTGCGAATCTGCCTGATGATTTTGTCTATAGCGTCATCAAGAGCAACAAACTTGTCCTCCGCAGAACGTTCTGCACGGAAGATTATGCTGTTGTATTTGACAGTAAGTTCAAGAACAATCTGGTTTCTGATTTCCGACATAACGATTTTAGCGTCAGCCTCATCGCCGAAAAACTTGCTGAGTTTTGTGTTGATTTTTGATTCTGCATATTCCGAGAAATTCTGCGGTATCTGCATTTTCTTAGCTGTGATAGTAGTTTTCATCTTGGTCCTCCTTTAAGCTCTGAAAAAATCAAAGCATAAATATTATGGGTATATTATAACATAAGTTCCTGAATATTACAATAGATTTTTGTTAATTTTGTAGGAATTGTATAAAACAATTACGTGTATTTGTGCTTTTTTACCAATTACTGTAAGTTAATCGAATCAAGCATAACCTGTGCCACCTGCTCAGTGGTCAGATAACCGGAATTTTTATCTTCAATAAGTATACAAAAGGCAATCGGCTTATTCGGGTCGTCAACGAATCCGACAAGCAGAGAATTTTCCTTAACGCCATCGTCAACCTGTGCCGTACCGCTTTTAACGCCAACAGTATAACCGCTTATTGTATATACATAGTGATTTGCTCCGTTTGTAAGAAGCATCTGACGTACAGTATTAGCAGTATCGGTGGAAAAAATCTGCTTGCTGAACTCAGTTTCAGCGGTTTCGGTAATATTTCCGTTTACGTCTGTAACGTGGTCAATCAGATGAGGCATTGTCATTTTTCCCGTACCGTTTGCAACAGCACTCTGCCACATCATAAGCTGAATGGGACTTACAATTGTATCACCCTGACCAATACAGCCCCATTGTGTTCTGAACTCATTGGAATCCATAAGTGTTGTAGAAGCTGTTTCACACTGTATTCCGTCAATGTCTATGTATTTCAGTTCATCATCGTTTACGGCATAGCCCATTTTTTTATACTGTTTTTTGATATCATCAAGCGGAAAATCCTCGTCCTGAACCAGCTGGGCAAAATACGGGTTACAGCTGTTTTCAACGGCACTCTGAATATTCTGGTCTCCGTGACCGTTCCAGTTGTGGCAGTCAATTACATCTCCGTTCATGTTTGTGAAATGTCCAGAACAGTTGTATATTTTGGAAAAAAGTTTTTCCGCACCCATTATTTCCAGAGCAGAAATAACCGTTGATACTTTCTGTGTAGAACCGGGGACTGTCCGGTAAAGATTTTTTGAAATAAGAGTACCGCTTTCAAAGTATTCAATACCGTCATAACCCTTTGTAACGTCAATGGACGGCAGACTTGTACAGACAAGTATTTCACCCGTCTTATAGTTATATGCCACAGCACAGCCTTTCTGCCAGCCGTAAGCATTATATACTGCACGGTTTGCGTTATGGTCAAGGGTGGTATAGATAGCAGCCTTGCCGTCGTCAACAGTACCGGAAGAAAAACTGTAGTTATTGAGTTTTTTAAGATTCTGTGCGACGAGAGTATTTGTCATCTGTCCTTTATTATCACCTATGAGATTTCCGACATCAACAAAAAAATTATCTTCATACTGTCCTTTACCTGTGCCGTCAAAAAGCACACCGCCGTTTCTGTCGTAAACCATGCCAAGAACCTGCTCATCTGAGTTCATCATATAGAAATTAGCTTCTGTCCTGATTTTTATTACGAGAACCGCCATTCCTGCAATAAAAAGTATTATAAAAAGACTTATAATGTACTGTGAACGTTTTATACTTTTCATGCTGTACGCCTCCTTACAGGAGTATTTCTGCTTTGTCTGACAATAGGCTTTTTAAACTCCGGAGACTGTGCGGCGATAAGCATTCCGACCATGAAACCACTTGTTACCATTGAACTTCCTCCGGCGGATATCAGCGGAATAGTTACACCGGTAAAAGGTATCATATTGCATGAACCGAAAATATTTAATGACATCTGCATTATGAAATATGCACATACTCCTGCTGACATGGTAGAATGATAGTATGAACGTGGTGGATTTATAAGCGGAACTGCAAGTATAATAAGTATGGCAAGCATAACCATAAGGGTAAACAATAATCCCCATTCCTCGCTTATGGTAGCAAATACAATGTCATTTTCATGAGCAAATATTTCACACAGAGTACCGTTGCCCGGACCTTTGCCGAACCACCCACCGTCAGCTATTGCAATAAGGGCGTGTGACTGCTGATAACCGCTTCCTGTCTTGTCACTCCATATATCAGCGTGCAGACGTTCCTGAACATAATCAGGTGCAAATCTAAGTGCNATTACTGCNANTATGAGAAGAATTACTCCGGCTGTAATAAGGGTCTTTTTTNNAAATNTTGCTTTAGGATAANATATTCTCATAANGAATCCGCATACAAAAATTCNGACAAAGNTCGGCAGGCTTCCGAGGTCACGACACCACCACTGCAAAAGACATATTGCAGCAGTAAGACCGTAAAGAGCGAAATTTTCATAGACAACATGAAACCATAAAACTTTATGTTTGTTCTGCTGTTCTGAAACCGAAGTTGCACAGGCAAGTACAAAAAGTGGTTTTATAAATTCCGACGGCTGAATTGAAATAGACCCTATATTTATCCACATACTTCTTGAACCTGTAAGCGTAAGTATAACAACCATAAGTATACCGATTGCAAGGTATATATACTTTTTCTGCATCTGTAGCCACTTGTGGTTTTTGCATATCATAAATCCGGCTTTGCACGATGCAAGCGAAACAATACAGGTTATATAATGCTTGACTGAAAGATGTATTTCACCGAAACACGACTGAAAAATTACACTCATATTAAGAATGAGTATGAGCAGGAAATCAAGGGCGTAACTTCTTTGTTTAAACAGGAGCATTATTATAAAGTATGCAAAATCAAGTCCGATAACGGCAACGGCGAGAATAATGACATTTGTCGTGCTTTCTGCACTGCCGTTGAAGTAGATGTTAAGAAGCATAGCCGAATGGGAAAGCAGAACGAAAATACACGATATTATGTAAAGAAACACATTAATGTACATTATTATTCCTCCTGCGTCTGAAAATAAGCCTTTTGTTGCCGAGATTTATGACATCGTTTTCCCTTAGTATACGTTCGGTAACAAGCGTACCGTTTACGAAAATACCGGACTTTGAACCGATATCAGTAATTGTCCATATTCCTTCCGATACAGTAAGTACTGCATGATAGCGTGAAACAGACAAATCAGGCAGACGTATGTCAGCAGAAGCGTGTCTGCCTATAAGTATTTCGTCACAGTTCAGAGGATATGAAATATCAGGGGCAGAAAGTTCCATACAGCCTGAAATTCTGTTCCAGTACTGTTGTGCGTGTTTTTTTTCATTGTATGCTATGAGAATAAGCACAAGCACGCATAAATCAAGTGCAGCGGCTGAAACGGCACAAAGAAAAAGATTGGACGTATCAGTAAAAAAATCCATAAAACACCTCCATAGCGTTAAAATACTGTTCTTTCAGAACTATAATTATTATACCACAAATTACTGTTTTTTGCAATATAAGTTACTGATATGTATATATAATGTGACTATTTTGTAAATAAAAAAGGAAGCAAGGAGCATATTGCCCTTTACTTCCTTTAATAAATTCGTATGTACAATTTTTATTGTTATCAGCTGAAATAATTCTGATAACCGTCGCCGTAGAAATAGAAGAAGCCGTCCATGAACGAANAAGGCTNATTAAAANAGAGGTCAACGGCAGCAATTACACTGTTTGTTACTTCATATGAATAATAAGGCATATTTATATAGAACTCCGAACCCTCAAACTGATAAGGCTGTGAAATCACGCCGTAAATAGTATCAGGGAAAAGGGGACTGTTCACTCTGTTCATTATAACTTCAACGACATTAGCCTTGCTGTATATGTCAATCCAGTCTGAACCTGCCTCATGTGCAACTGCATTGCATAAAAGAATGTAGTCGCTTTCAGAAACATATGATGTACCTGAAACATATGTATATTCGTTGGTAACGGGTTCTTCATAATAAACAGGTTGTTCAACATAGAACCATTCGTCCGGTACTGAAAAAGGTTCAGCTACAAAAGTTTGAGCCGGTTCTGTAACATTCACAACTGTAGTTGTCTGCTGAACTGTTTCAGTTTCTGTGTAAGAAACTTCCGTGACAGTTGTAGTTGTAATGNTTTCTGTAACTGNAATAGTTGTTGCGGTAACAACTGCGTTGGAATATATCTCCTCCATTGTTTCCGCCATATTTTCCGAAAAACTGTTTGTTGTATTGAATGCTGCTTCGTCTGCACTGATAGTGCTTTCATCTTCTGTAAAGCACTCTGCCATATTTGTTGCTGTTAAAGTAGATTCATTGAAATCCACCGGAGCGGTATTTGCCAGCATCTGATTTTTAAAATTGAAAACCTCAGAATTATTTATGTTTTTGGAGTTATTGTCTGGAGCTGCATAGTATGCAATAAGGAGAAATCCAGCCAGACATGACAGAATTACTGCAAGAACGATGGCTGCCGCTTTAACTTTATTCATTAACTCAATCCTTTCCCCGAAAAATTTTCCGGATGCCTTTTAGGGCTGACATAATAATAGCATATTTAGTTTAAAATGGCAATAGTTTTTGAAACATTTCCATTTTACGCCCAAAAACGAAGTTACAGAATACCTGTTATAAGGTGAAAAGGCACAAAAAACATGAACTGATTATTAATATATAATAAACAAAGAGATAATAAATAAAAATAAATATCTGTAAAGAATTACAGAATTATTACAACAGATACAAAACAGTGAAACAGAAAATGATATGAATCCGGCTCATTTTTTTGCCTGAATGATATTATTCGCCTTATTTTATGGGAAATTACAAGATTATACACTTTTGTTACCATATCGTTACTAATTACAAACTGTAACCGAAAAATGTCGTTAAGATTCAGAATATGTTTTCTATCTTCATAAAAATTTCTTTTCCGACAGTTGACCATAATAAAAAAATATGATAAAAAATTTTATTTTTGGGATTAATATAATTATTATGTATGATTATGAATCCACAATTGAAGATAGTGATTTGAAAAAAGTCGGTTTGGAACTTATGTTCATGACCCCTGAAAAAGGTTCCGGCGATGAGTGGATTACTGCTGTTGAACTTGCAAAAATGGTTGAATTACCGCTTGAAGTTGTGAAAAAGAAGCTTGTTATATTAAAAGATGCAGGTATCATAAGCGTTAAAGGGATAAATCCTAAATATTGGAAATTTGATAATTATTCTTTTCAAAGAATGG
>WFLZ01000198.1 GCA_009177225.1 Clostridia bacterium | reverse complement strand
TTGTAAGATGACCAACGTCTGTTATATTCATTACACGCTTTACGTCAAGACCTGTAAAACGCAGATATTTTTCAAGAATGTCCTCCATAATATAAGTACGGAGATTGCCTATATGTGCATAGTGATAAACAGTAGGTCCGCAGGTGTAAATACTTGCCTTGCCTGCCTCGTGGGGAACAAACTCCTCTTTTTTATGTGAAAGTGAATTATATAACTGCATTGTAAACTACTCCTTTTAAAATTATAATTTCTGATATCTCTGAAAAATTTCTTTTTCATTATTAAAGAGATTGAAATTTCTGTCCTTTTCCGCTTCCTGCGAAGCAAATTCCGCAAGCCGTTTTTCGTCGGTAAGAAGTCCGCCAGCCTGATAAGCAAGCTGTTCGTACCAGTCCCATGAATAACGGTTGTCGGGGAAGCCGTGCGGAAATTCTATCTCCGATATAGTTCCCATAAAAGTACTTTTTACACCTCGTGCCGTAAAAAACTTGTTGTCGAGCGAAATTATTATTTCAACATCGTTGTATTTTGATGTATCGTCAAAAAAACTTCCGCTGTGAAAACTGCTCCATTGAAGTATTGAGGCACGTATTCTCCTTGTCTTGTCGGAAACGCCATAACTTATTGTCATTCTTTCGGGAGGCATTGCCAGTTCCTCTCTGTCNANNTTCAGNNCATACTGTAAATAGTNAATAANTCCGTCAATCTGTGTTTCTCTGAANCGTATGTATTCNAGTCCGAAATTAAAATATACAGACATATCCAAGNNCCTTNACTTTTATTTACANNGTTTTATACAGTGCCGATATTATGAGTAATACCGGCACTTAATTTTATTTTTTCATATCTGAAACTTCTTTTTTCAGCCTGTCAAGTTCCGCATTAAGACGACATAACTCCTGAGAAACAGGGTCAGGAATATGAATCTGGTCTATCTCCCTGCAAACGTCCGGACAAACTTTCCGACCGTTTCTCTTTACTACTCTTGCCGGAACACCAACCGCTGTACAGTTGTCGGGGATTTCATTCAGAACAACCGCATTTGCAGCAATTTTTACGTTGTTTCCCACTCTAAAAGGTCCGAGAACTTTCGCCCCTGCTCCGACAAGTACATTGTGTCCGAGCGTGGGGTGACGTTTTCCCTTGTCCTTGCCCGTACCTCCGAGAGTAACACCCTGATAAAGCAGACAATTGTCACCTATTACGGCGGTTTCACCTATAACTACGCCCATTCCGTGGTCAATAAAAAGTCCCTTGCCGATTTCTGCACCGGGGTGAATTTCAATTCCGGTTTTTCTTCTCGCACGCTGTGAAATCATACGTGCCACAGTAAACATTTTTTTCTTATAGAACCAGTGTGCTATACGGTAACTTCTCACTGCGGTAAGGCTGGGATAAGTCATTAATATTTCAAAAGTACTGCGTGCCGCAGGGTCACGCTCCTTTATAAGCCGGATATCCCTCCGTATATATCTGAACAAGTTTTTTCCTCCTTATTAAAAAATCAACCTCCGGAGGCATAAAAAATCACCTCCGGAGGCGTATATAACGCGGTTCCACTCCGATTTATAGCTTTATCCTGTAACGAAGGAAACGCTGCGGAATACTCTTATTTCCTCCGCAGAGCTGACAGCCGCACTTCACTTTTTCCGTCTGCGTCGTCACACCGTCCCGACGCTCTCTGAAAGACCGCAAAAAAATTACTCTGACTGCTACGCTTTTAAAAAATATTGTTTATACTATTATATACCATAGCTCATGATTTTGTCAAGACTTATATTTTTTCGGTTTCTGTCAAGTAAAAGTAGGCAAAGAAATTTTTTAAATGGCAGTGGTGTTCATTCTTTCTCAAAAGTTTACTCTATCACTGTAAATATCAAAATGTCTGACTATAGAGGTTTGCCTACTGAAACTTTACCCATACATTTTTTCTTAAAAACATGATAATTTGTCAAAAATCATGTGAAAACAATAAATTTACAAAAACACCCTTTTAATATAGATTTTTATATAACAGCGTGTTATTCTTGACAGTATACGCCAATTATGATATAATAAGACAAAATATACTTCATTATATTTTTTAAGAAAGGAAAAAATAATGGACAAAAGTATTAACACCGAAAAAATAATGTCTGAAATCAGACTTGAAATAAAAAAGAAGAATATAAGTGCGGATATTCTGAGTTTTGAGGATATTCCATATAAAAAACCTGCCGGAGTTTCATTTTCCGAGAATCCCGACAAAGCCATTGACTGTCTCCGTTCACGTTCCTATGTAAAGACTTATCATCAGATTTGCGGAAATCCTTTGGCTGTACTCATGAAGAAAATTATCAGAAAAATAATAAAATTTTACGTTGAACCAGTTATTTCAGAACAGAATGACTTCAATTCATCTGCTGTCACAGCAATAAGTTCAGTGCGGAACACTCAGAAACATCTTATAAAACGTATAGAACGGCTTGAAAAGGAAAACGCCTCACTCAAAAGAAAACTTTACGGAGAAACAAAATGAGAGTTATACAGCTTTTACCTACAATTTCATACGGGGACGCTGTAAGTAATGACGCTCTTGCACTTGACAGGGTGATTTCCGGAATGGGTCTTAAATCCGGTATATACGCTGAAATAATCGGGAAAAATCTTCCCGACGGTACGGCTAAGAAAGTCGGACAGCTTAAAAATCTTAAAAAAGATGATATAATTATCTATCATATGTCAACCGGAACTGAACTTAATTTCAGTCTCAGCAAATATAAGTGCCGTAAAATGATGATTTATCACAATATAACTCCGCCGGAATTTTTCCGCCCGTACAGTCATGAAGCCTTTGCGCTCACTCAGTATGGATATGAGGGACTTGATTTTCTGCATGACAAAGTTGAATACTGTCTTGCGGANTCCGAATACAATAAGTCCGGACTGCNNGATTTCGGATATAAATGTNCTGTNGATGTAANACCCGTGCTTATACCTTTTAANGATTACANACAAGCTCCCGANGCGGAAACANTCAGAAAATACAGTNACAGCAAGAAAAATATTATTTTTGTCGGCAGAATCGCTCCAAACAAAAAACAGGAAAATATTATAAAAACTTTTTACTTCTACAAAAAAACAAATCCCGATTCAAGACTTATTCTTGTCGGTTCTTATGCAGGTATGGAAAATTATTATGAACGTCTTGAAAATTATGTCAAGACTCTCGGTCTAAGTGATGTTATATTTACGGGACACGTAAAATTCAGCGAAATACTCGCATATTACCGTATTGCAGACGTTTTTCTGTGTATGAGCGAACACGAGGGATTCTGCGTTCCTCTTACAGAAGCAATGTTTTTCAATGTCCCTGTAATTGCTCTCGACGCAGGGGCAGTTTCCGGAACTCTCGGCGGAAGCGGTATTCTCCTGCCCGACAATGACCCCGTTTTTGCTTCAGAAATGATTGAATATACGTTAAATAACAGCGATTTCCGCAGACATATCACTGACGGACAGAAAAAAAGACTTGCTGATTTTTCATACGAAAAAACAAGCAGACTTTTCCGTACACAACTTAAAAAATTTATAAACAGCAGGTAATGAATATGAAAAAAATCGGCTTTGTTACTTCTTGGTACGGTGACAATATTTCGGGCGGTGCGGAGGCTATGCTCCGTGACCTTACTGAAAATCTCCACAGAAAAAATATCCCCGTTGAAATTCTCACTACGTGTGTTAAAGATTTCCGGTCAGACTGGAATAAAAACTATTATCAGGAGGGGGCTTCACTAAATAAAAACGGTATAACCGTAAGACGTTTCAGGATGAAAAAAAGAAATACGGACGCTTTCAATGCAGTAAATCTGAAATTCATGAAAAATATTCCCGTTACGACGGAAGAAGAAAAAATTTTCCTGCGTGAAATGGTGAACAGTACCGCACTTTACCGCTATATGAAAGAAAATTCAGACGATTATTCTGTTTTTGTGTTTATTCCGTATATGTTCGGGACAACCTATTTCGGCATGAAACTTTTCCCTGAAAAATCAATACTTATTCCATGTCTGCATGACGAGCCATATGCTTATATGAAACATTTCAGAAAACTATTTCCGAAGTCCGCAGGAATGATTTTCAATTCAGAACCGGAAAAATCCCTTGCCGAAAAAATTTATAATCTGACTGAAACAAGAATTCTTACAGCAGGTATCGGCATGAATACGGATATTATGGCAAATCCCGAAAATTTCCGCAGAAAGTACGACATAAATCAACCGTTTATACTCTATGCAGGTCGAAAGGACAAGGGAAAAAATATTGACACACTCATTAAATACCACGCCGAATACGTAAAACGAAATAAAACAAATCTCCGTCTTGTACTTATCGGCGAAGGGGAAACTATACACGGCAGAAATATAACTGATTTAGGATATATTTCCCAGCAGGACAAATACAATGCAATGAGTGCGTGTGAATTTCTATGTCAGCCATCACTTAACGAAAGCTTTTCACTTGTCATAATGGAAAACTGGCTCTGTAAAAGACCTGTGCTTGTCCATGAGGGGTGCGAAGTCACAAAAAACTTTGTTTCCGAATCAGACGGCGGACTTTATTTCAATGATTATTTTGAGTTTGAATGCTGTACGGACTATCTGCTGAAAAATAAAGAAATTTCCGCTGTTATGGGTCTGAATGGCATGGAATACGTAAAATCAAACTTTAAGCATGATACTGTTACCGAAAAATATATAAACTTTTTTAAAGAAATATCAAATTAAAGATAAGGAGCATTCTTTTTATGAACGTTAAAGAATCACTTCTGGAAACCTTTGCAGAATCAGACGGCGAATATATTTCCGGTGCATTGCTTGCCGAAAAACTCGGTGTCAGCAGAAATGCCGTATGGAAAGCCGTAAAATCCCTTGAAACAGAGGGTTACTCAATAGAAGCTGTGACTTCACGGGGTTACAGGCTTACCGCAGAAAACAACCGTCTTTCCGAAAAACTTATAAACGCCTTTCTGAAAACCGAAAAACTCGGAAATCAGATAATTGTACTTGACGAAACTGATTCTACAAATAATTTTGCCAAAGAACTTGCCTCCGCCGGAGCAATGCACGGAACAGTAGTTATTGCCGATATGCAGAACAGTGGTAAAGGTCGGCTCGGCAGGAACTTTGTTTCACCAAAAGGCAAGGGACTGTATATGAGTGTTATAATACGTCCTGATTTCAGTATAGAAACAGCATCACTCATAACTTCGGCTGTTGCCTGTGCGACAGCGTTTGCAGTTGAAAAACTCTGTGAACATGATGTAAAAATAAAATGGGTCAACGACCTCTACATGAACGGAAGAAAAATATGTGGTATACTTACAGAAGCGTCATTCGGTCTTGAAATGAAATCGCTTGACTATGCGATTATCGGTATAGGTATAAACGTGAGGAGTGCGGAAGGAAGTTTCAGCAGGGAATTAAGAGTTTCAGCCACTTCTGTCGAGGACGAAACAGGTCTTAAAATCGACAGAAACCGACTTTGTGCAGAAGTAATAAACAGTCTGGAAACATACCTTTCGGAAATGGAAAACCGTAACTACATCAGGGAATACAGACGCAGGGAAATTCTTACCGGAAACACCATAACAGCTAACGTCAACGGCAGTACTATAATAGCGTTTGCAGAGGGAATTGACGACAATGCTAATCTTATTGTAAAACTTCCTGACAGTACTATAAAACATCTTAGTTCGGGAGAAGCCAACCTTTGCCGTGTGATAGAATAAAAAAATTTTTATATTCGCAAAAAAGGACGGTTTTCCCGTCCTTTTTTGGTTATAATATAAACAGTGGTTATTTGTCTGAAAGATAATTCCTCACTGCTGTTATTACAGAAAGAACAAAGGGAACAATTACAGGCATTATTCTTGTTCTGTACATATCGCTTACCGGCGTTAAAGTAAAATTATCAGTCCAGCCGTTACGGTCGGCGTGGTTTACAAGACGGTACAGCATTATCATACATAAAATAAAACCCGTACACGACAGTATAACAGAAATAAGATTCAGTATTTTCTTCCGGAACAGGCTCAGCACCGTCCCCGAAGTCATAAGTATTCCCGATATAATAAAGCAAACTGCGGTCTGCATGATTTTCTGACCGTAGCTTTCATGATTATAGACAAGTCCTGCACCGGTCATGACGACCATGAAAAAAGACCAGACGACAGTAAACATAATCAGCAGGATTTTTAAAATAATTATAACATAACTTTCGGATTTTTTTGATTTTTCNGNCNNTTTTTGGAAAACTCCTTGNAAANATGCCAGGGNTTNGNATTAAAATNTGNGGATAATTCTCATTTATAAAACCGCAGGTCTGACATATAATAAATATGTTCTCACTGTGAGAATAAAAGAAAGGAAAAACAGAATGCGACTCAAAAGAAAAATCATTAAAAGCACTGCGGTTATATTATCTGCGGGTATGCTGGGTTTATTCGGAACTGCCGGATATTATTCGGTTCATCTTCCGTCAACTCTTACCAGAGAAGTGGGCGAGGAAATAAAAATTGCCGAATATCCNGAAATTTNCTGCTGTANTTATCCGATANGAGTTANTCCGGCTTTAAAAAACGTCNCNNATANAANCANGGCAACTCTTACACTTTTCGGGGCAATTCCTGTAAAAAATATTGAAATCCATGAAGCAGAAGCCCCGACACTCGTAGCCGGTGGAAATCCTTTCGGAATAAAACTTCTTATGGACGGCGTTATGGTGACGGAACTCGGTGAAGTCGAAACAGAAAACGGCGAAAAAGTCTGTCCTGCAAAAGATGCCGGTATAGAAGTCGGAGACGTTATAAAATCAGCCGACGGAAAAAACATAACTTCAAACGAAGAATTACAAAAAATTATAAGCGGAAGCGACGGCAGAAAAATAAAACTTATGGTATGCCGTGAAGAAAAGGACTTCCCTGTATTTCTTAAACCTGCCTATTCTGAAACTTCCGGAAACTGGCGTGGTGGAATGTGGGTGCGTGACAGCATAGCCGGTATAGGCACAATGACTTTCTTCAATCAAACTACCGGAGAATTTGCAGGTCTCGGACACCCTGTATGCGATTCTGATACGGGGGAACTCGTTCCGATTTACAGCGGTGAAGCCGTTCCGGTTGAAATAACAGACGTAAAAAAAGGTGCAAAAGGTATTCCGGGAGAACTTCACGGTCAGTTCATGTACGGTGGAAGTTTCGGTATACTGAACCGGAATAATTCCTGCGGAGTTTACGGTCTGCTTTCAGAATCGGCTGTAAAAGCTCTTTCCGTAAACTGTGAACAGTATAAAATGGGCTACAGACAAGACGTAAAAACCGGAGAGGCTGAAATTCTGACGACTGTTTCAGGAGATTTACCGCATAAATACAAGGTTGAAATAGAAAAAATAGACTATAACAGTTCCGAAAGTACTAAAAATATGATTATCCGCATAACTGACAAGGAACTTTTAGACCGTACAGGTGGTATTGTTCAGGGAATGAGCGGAAGTCCGATAATTCAGAACGGGAAAATTATAGGAGCGGTTACTCATGTTTTTGTCTCAGACCCCACAAAAGGGTACGCAATTTTTGCAGAAAATATGACCGAATATCTTAAAGGCTGAATTTTCCACATATAAACAAAAGCGGGCGTTACAAACGTAACGCCCAAAAATCCGGATTAATTATCTGTTTTCTTCGCTGAATCCACTGTCAACGAGGTCGATAAGAGCGTCAACTGCGGCTCTTTCGTCTGCACCGTCTGCAATAACCTTTACATTAGTACCGCCTACGATACCAAGTGAAAGAATACCAAGTAAGCTCTTGGCATTTACTCTGCGCTCCTCTTTCTCAATCCAGATAGACGACTTGAATTCGTTAGCCTTCTGGATANAGAAAGTAGCCGGTCTTGCANGAAGTCCNACCTGATTCTTNACCNTTACTTCTTTNACAAACATATACANCTCTCCTATTCTCTATATTGTACTCTCTCTCTGAGTACCCTATGCAAATATATTTCAATTGCTGATATTAATTATACATTCAAAAATCCGCATAGTCAACGGATTTTTTTTTTTAAATGGTCACTTTTCATTAAATTCTACATTTAGATTAAATGTGAGAGTTATTTTTTCGGTTTGCTTGTTGATATTCACCACAAAAAGATTTAACATAAATTGTTGAACTCCAACAATTTTCCACACATTAATATGTTGAATATTTCTAAACGGAATTTAATTATGATAGTATACTTATTGTTTATTCTTATTGTAAATATCAAGCAAATCCGGACGGCGTTCGGCAGTGATTTCCAGACTTTTCTCAAGTCTCCATTTTTCTATATTTTTATGATGACCCGATAAAAGTACTGCCGGAACACTTTCGCCCTCCCATGTTTCAGGACGTGTGTACTGCGGATATTCAAGCAGACCGCTGTAAATACTTTCATCTTTGAAACAAACTTCGTCTGAAAGCACACCGTCACACATTCTTGCAACAGCGTCGACAACGGTCATGGCAGGAATTTCTCCACCTGTAAGAACATAGTCACCTATGGAAATTTCTTCGTCAACAATTTTGTCAAGCACCCTCTGGTCAACGCCCTCATAGTGACCACATATTATAAGGATATTGTCCATTTTTGAAAGTTCAATGGCTTTCTGCTGATTAAAAATCTTTCCTTTCGGTGACATATATATTGTATGCGGTTTACTGCCGTTTTCGTTACAGACCGCTTTATANCANTTATAANTCGGCNCNNACTGNATTACCNTTCNCATTCCTNCACCATATGGGGTATCGTCAACACGGCGGTGCTTGTCCTGTGTGTACTCACGTATCTGACGGCAGTGAACTTCTATTTTTCCGGCTCTCCTTGCACGTCCCACAATGCTCTCACCGAGTACTGCTTCACACATTTCGGGAAAAAGTGTAGCTATTTCTATTCTCATTCAAAAAGCCCCTCCAATGCTCTTATAGTCATTGAATTTCCGTCAATATCAGTGGAAATAACAACGTCTGCAATAGCCGGAATAAGATACTCTCTGCCGTTGCCCTCAATGACATAGACATCATTTGCACCCGTCTGCATAACGTCGGTGATTTTTCCGTAGACAAAATCCGTGTCAGCGTCCTTTACTTCAATGCCGATTAAATCCTGTATAAAATATGTGTTGTCATCAAGTTCAAGGTCGTCACGGTGCATATACAAGAGATTATTACGGAGTTTTTCAGCCTGTTCAGGAGTATCAACGCCCTCAAGCTTGGCGATTACCATATTTTTCGCAACCCTTGAACGCTCTATTATAATTTCAGTCTTGTCCTTTCCGATGAAAAGTCTTTCAAACTCGCAGAGGAGTTCAGGCACGTCGGTATAGGGCATTATTTTGACCTCTCCCCTGATACCATGCGTATTTACAATTTTTCCTGCTTCAAGATATTCTTTTTTCATTTAAACTACTTCCTTTCAAGTATGGATTGTTTTATTTCACCAAATTCAATCGGCTTGTAATCAATTCTTTCCGCACTTACGCAGAAACTCTGTTCCGAATAATCTTTATATATCGGATTAGCATGAACGTGTCCAAAAATATTCGCATAAGGCATATTTCTGTTTATATAGAGTGGTTCATGAGAAAGAATCCAGAAGTTTTCATAGATTATCGGATAATAACTAACTCCCGAAAATCCGCAGTTATAGTAATACTTTTCATTTTCTGTGTCGTGGTTTCCCATAACAAGAAACTTTTCGCCGTTGAGACTGTTACATATTTCACAGGACTTTTCAAAGCCGTACGCTGAAAAATCCCCTAAAAGAAAAACTTTGTCATTTTCCGAAACAGTATCATTCCAGTTTTTTATAATAGTTCTGTCCATGTCCTCAATATCGGAAAACGGTCTGTTCTCATACCTTATTATGTTACTGTCACCAAAATGCGTATCTGCTGTAAAAAATACTTTCATAATATTCCTCATTCTGCCGGAGTTACCGACGATATAACTTGTTTTACTGTCTCTGAATCCTCGCCTATAACTGTAACTATATATTCATAGCCGTTATGATTGAACATAAGATTAAAAAATTCTTTTTCTTCATTATACCCTACATCGCACAAAAGCCCTGAAATGTCGTTATTTTCATAAATACTTACCGTTTCAACGTCTGATACTATTTCTTTATGCTTTGCTAATTCCTCGAAAATCTTTATATCCGTCCCCCTTAGTTTCAGACATTCTTTCAAGGTCATATTACGCAGGAATTTTATATCTTCAACTGTATTCTGCGGAATACTTCCGTTTAATTTTTTATAAAAATGTTCATAGTCCTGCTTTGAAAATTTATTTTCCGTATCATAAAAATCATAATCCGAAAGTTCGCTCTGACTGACCATGACCATAAATTTTTTGCCGTCCTTGAATGGTATCATATCAGATTCAGTATTTCTTGTACTAGCAGGTGCTTTTATAATAAGACCTTTTATTTCAGCCTGTATGAAATCTTCTGGTACAGATATATCACTGTCTGTATATACTCCAACAGTGTCATTTATATTGGGGCAGTTTTTCTTCACTCTGAAATATGTCGGAATTGCCGGAAATAAAATGGCAGTTACGAGAACAGCAAGAATTATAACTCCAAGAATCAAACCTGTTATTTTTAAAACTTTCTTCATTCAGTCACCTCATTTCCAATCTTTTTTCAAAACATTTATATTAAATCTTTTATTGCGGACGGTTTAAGCGTTATTAAGTAGTACCATTTTCCAGCAACATTTTTTCTGATGTTCTTTTTTCGTCGGTCTGGAAATATACACAAATCTNATTTATGAAAGNCGGTTTGCNTACTGCGTTTATATTTTTCTTTAAGCACCATTTTTGAAAAGCACNNTAAAGGTCGGCTGTCGTTACATGTTACGAGTACCGCAGCAGCGTTCACATCATTCATTTATAAAGTCAAGCACTATTGAATTATTTTCTGTTAAAACAGGCTGTGAAACTATCGGCTTAGTGTCCTCAAGTTGTTCTACACGGCTTTCAAGCTTGTTGTGTTTCTGAATAAGCATTAACAGAATCTCACTATAAGAATTTGTTAATTCCTTTACTCTGAAATAAGAGTTAATCAGCTGACGCTGTACGCTCCATGCGAGGTCATCAGTGAAAGATTTCACAATCATAAGATAACCGCTTTCTGTAAGTAACGTGATACCTCTGTTTGGTACTTCAAATCCTAATGTCCGAAATTCGGACATTAGAATATCTGCCGGTTTTACCACAAAAAAGTCCTCTCCTTCAATAAAATAACTTATGTTTTTGTTAAAGTTTCTTCTTGCTGTTCCCTCTGGTCTGCCGTGTACTCTGTCTATATCCTTGAATGTGACAACACGGTGTCCCATGTATTCCTTGATTTCCAAAGATAAGCCGTTAATATTAACTTTTTCCATTAAATAAAGCTCCTTTTCTGTAATTAATGTAATACCTCTGTTATTAATTTCTAATGTACGAAATTCGTACATTAGAGCATTTGCCTATTTTACGGCAAAAGCCCTACATAAGATAACCTTTTATCAATTTCAGATGTCCGAAATTCGGACATCTGAATATCTGCCTGTTTTAATTCGGAAACGGCTGTTTTACTTTTTTGTTATAACTAATTTTATTCCCTCTCTGACAACGTCCGTCCTTGTTATATTATTTTCTTTACAATATTTAATAAGTTCGTCGTTTGTTTTTTTATCAATTCGTGCTTTCACTTCAATAGTCAAGGGATTTTCAGATTTTGGTCTGCCNATTGGTTTTGATAACATTTTATCACCTCTNTTCTGNGNCACAATATAATTATATTATTCGTNATACNAANAGTCAATAGTNCACATATATATTTATATTTTAATAANAAATAANAAATTTCTTCAATCTATAATATAATAAAAACAGCCATTCACTGTTTTAAGTTCAGAACGACTGTTTTATTTCAGCAAATTAACTTTATTATTTTTTAATATACTTTAATTTTTCATTTCAAAGTTTTCACCGAGAACGTCCTTATTAGCTTCAAGAATCGGACTGATAAAGTCGCTGAGAAACTCTTCTACCTGCTGTGAACTTCTACCGGTATAGCTTTCGGGCTTGAGAACTGCGTCGAGTTCTTCCTTTGTAACCATAAAGAGTGGGTCTGCAAGAATAAGTTCACAAAGATTATTGTCTTTTCCGTAAACTTTTACCTGTTCGCCAGCCATCATAGAATAATCCATAATTCTGTCGTGAAGTTCCTGACGGTTTCCGCCTTTCTTTACAGCGTCCATCATGATATTTTCACTTGCCATGAAAGGAAGTTCAGCCATGACACGTCTGCGGATTATCTCCGGATAAACAACAAGACCATCTGTAACATTCATCATGATATTAAGGATAGCGTCAACGCCTAAAAATGCCTCTGCTACGGAAATTCTCTTGTTAGCGGAGTCGTCGAGAGTTCTCTCGAACCACTGTGTTCCTGCCGTGAACGCCGGATTAAGACTATCAATCATCACGTATCTTGCAAGAGAAGTGATTCTTTCGCAACGCATAGGATTTCTCTTATAAGCCATAGCAGAAGAACCAATCTGTTTCTTTTCACGGGGTTCTTCCATTTCCTTGAAACTCTGTAAAATTCTCATATCGTTGGAAAACTTACTGCAAGACTGTGCGATTCCACTGAGTACAAAAAGTACCTGTGAGTCCATTTTTCTTGAATACGTCTGCCCTGAAACGGGAACAACAGCGTCAAAACCCATTTCCTCGGCAATCATCTTTTCAAGCTGTTTAATTTTGGTGGTGTCACCTTCAAAAAGTTCCATGAAAGATGCCTGTGTACCTGTAGTCCCCTTAGAGCCGAGAAGTTTAAGAGATGAAATTCTGTATTCCAAATCCTCAAAGTCCATAAGAAGCTCATTAAGCCAGAGGGTAGCACGCTTTCCGACTGTTGTAAGCTGTGCCGGCTGTAAGTGTGTGTATGCAAGACAAGGCATATCCTTGTATTCGTCTGCAAACTTAGAAAGATTGTTCATAACGTTGACAAGCTTTCTCTTTACGATTTCAAGAGCGTCACGCATTATAATAACATCTGTATTGTCACCGACATAGCAGGAAGTTGCTCCCAGATGAATGATAGGCATAGCATCGGGACAAGCCTGTCCGTATGTGTAAACGTGTGACATAACGTCGTGACGGCACTCCTTTTCACGCTTTTCAGCCATATCATAGTCAATATCGGTGATATGTTCTTCAAGCTGTTTAACCTGCGCCTCTGTAACAGGCAGACCGAGTTTCATTTCTGCTCTTGCGAGTGCAACCCAGAGTTTTCTCCATGTTATGAATTTCTTGTCTGCGGAGAAAACATACTGCATTTCCTCACTTGCATAACGTGTACAAAACGGGCTTTCATAGCTGTTTTTATTGTTGCTCATAGCTTTTACAAACTCCTTTATTGTAAATTTTATGTTTTTATTATACCATTTTGACAGTGCGGTGTCAACAATACCCGAAAAAATGGAATGGCTGACAGCGTTTTAATTTCCCATTCAGATTAAATCAATTTTCAGTACAGATTATTTAATATTTTAATCAGTATATCAAAGTATGTAACCAGTGACTTTGCAGTCTCACTTACAGACTCTATAATCATTTTTTTTGAATTTCTCTCTGTTTCCTTGGCAAAAGTTCTGAACTTCTTATCCATTGCCTTGGCAAAAACTTTGAATTTTCTGTCAATTGCCTTGTTGATAGTGATTTCCATTCTTTCGTCAATCACTTTGCTGACGATTGTTTCTATTTTTTCGCTAATCACTTTGTTGATGATTGTTTCTATTTTTTCGCCAATCACTTTGTTGACAATTTCTTCAATATTAGAAACACCATAAGTTCCGGTACGTCTGATAGCTGGCAGTACTTCTGCCGTTACCCAGCGTTTGAACTTTCTTGCACTTTCAAGTTTTGACGAGAGAATAAGCGAGTATAAACCGCTTTCATTAATGAGTATAACATTAGGATTTCCAGCGGATATAATACCGCCTTGTTTTAGGGCGGTATTCAAATTAAAGACTTTTTTATCATCCTCATCTACGTGGTCACGTATTGCATTTCTTGTTTTGATATAGCCTAAAGCCTTAGCCACATCTACTCCCACAAAATAAATCTGTCCGTCGATTTCAAGTGTACGGATTTCACCAAATTCTTCATTTTTAAAAATCTGAATTTCATTCATAAAGTTTCTTCCTTTCGTTAAGTAATGATAAAATTAAGTTTCCCTATTATTATTTTATTTACATTTCCTCCTTCGCTGAATAATAATAAAAAAACTGTTGATAACAGAAATTACCAACAGTAAAAAAGTCTTGACAAAGTACGCACCATATGATATAATTATAAAGTCATAGGGCGTATTGCTCACAAGCTATTACAAAGTTATCGGTTGTAACTTCTGTTTTAGTGTCTGATTCAGGTTTGCCGACCTTTTTCAGACGGTGGGCGGTATGCCCTATACTTAATAATATCACATAGCATATAAAATGTCAAGTTATTTTTTATAAATATTACATTCAGTCCACTCTACGAAAAACAAACTCTCCGGAACTTTTTCATTCCGGAGAGTTTAATATTATTTCAAATCTTCAAGTCTGCCGTGTTTTTCGTAGCGTGCAATACGGACAGGTTTGTTGTTATCGTCCACAAATACGACTTTAGGGGGATTGTCCTTTAATTCTTCGGGTGTCATATCAGCATATGACATAATTATAATACGGTCGCCCCTCTGACCGCTTCTTGCCGCTGCTCCGTTAAGACATATAACACCGCTTCCACGTTCTCCCGCTATAACATAAGTTTCAATACGGCTTCCGCTGTTCACGTTTACAATGTGAACGTGTTCATATTCATAAAGTCCGGCGGAATCCATTAAATCCTCGTCTATGGTTATACTGCCGATATAATCAAGCTCCGCCTGTGTAATCACGGCACGGTGAATTTTGCTTTTCAATGCTGAAATCTTCATTTATATATCCTCTGTAAAAAAGTTATCAATAAGTCTTGTTTTTCCTATATATACAGCCATAGCACAGAGTGCAGGTCTGTCAATCTTTTCAATCTGCTGTATTGTCTCCGCATCAACTATCTTTACATAGTCGATTCTTGCAAGAGGTTCACTTTCTATCTTTGATTTCATTTCAGAAAGAATCTCTCCGCAGTCTGTAACACCGTTTCTTATGGCAGACTTTCCCACTTCAACAGCCTGTGACAAAATCACAGCAGCTTTTCTTTCTTCATCACTGAGATAAGTATTTCTTGAACTTTTTGCAAGTCCGTCACTTTCCCTGACAATCGGACAACCGATAATTTCAATATCCATATTCAGGTCATCAACCATATGACGTATTACCGCCAACTGCTGTGCGTCTTTCTTACCAAAATACGCCCTGTCGGGTTTAACTATATTAAAAAGCTTTGATACTACCGTACAAACACCTCTGAAATGAATCGGACGGCTAAGTCCGCAGAGTTCTTCTGTAAGTACTGTCATATCGACAAAAGACGAAAAATTTTCATGATACATTTCTTCGGGTTCGGGATTGAAAATCATGTCACAGCCATGTGCTTCGGCAAGTTTTGAATCACGTTCCAAATCTCTCGGATAACTCTCCAAATCCTCATTTGGTGAGAACTGCATAGGATTAACGAAATCTGAAACAACAGTGCGGTCATTGTCCCTGTGTGAAGCATCAATAAGACTGNCGTGACCTTCGTGAANATATCCCATTGTAGGCACAAACCCCNCTGTAAGTCCCTCTGCTCTCCACTGCCTCACCTGCTCACGTACTTCCGATATAGTCTTTACAACTTTCATTTCTGTTCTTCCTCCTCCAGCTTTGCTGTAATTTCGTCATCTATACTGAAAGTATGCTCCTCCGACGGAAAATTGCCTTTCTGAGTTTCCTCAATATAAGCGGTAAAACCTTTTCTGAAAATCTCCCCTGCTTCTGCAAAGACCTTTGCAAACTTAGGTGTATGACCTGTTGTAAGTCCGAGCATATCCTGATATACAAGAACCTGTCCGTCACAGCCTTTTCCTGCACCTATGCCAATGGTGGGAATGAAAAGTTTCTTAGTGATTATTTCTGCAAGCTTTGCCGGAACACACTCCAGTACTACGGCACAAGCTCCTGCCTCCTGAATTTTCAGAGCGTCGTCAATAATCTGCTTTGCCCTGTCGTAAGTCTTTCCCTGTACCTTAAAACCGCCAAAGGCATTCACCGACTGCGGAGTAAGTCCGAGGTGTGCGACCACAGGTATTGAAGAATCTACAATAGCCTTAATCTGTTCGCAGACTTCTGCACCGCCCTCAAGCTTTACCGCAGATGCACCGCCCTCCTTTATGAGCCGTCCGGCGTTGACAACTGCGTCATATACGCTTGTCTGATACGACATGAACGGCATATCTGCAACGACAAACGCATTTTTTGCACCTCTTGTAACCGCCTTTGTATGATGAATCATATCCTCCATAGTTACCGGCAGTGTTGTGTCATAGCCGAGCATAGTCATTCCGAGAGAGTCCCCCACAAGAATGGAATTTACTCCGCATTCGTCCTCAATACGTGCTGTTGTGTAGTCATAGGCAGTAAGCATCGTTATCTTTTCACCCGATTGCTTCTGTTTCAGCATAGTGGCAACAGTATTTTTCATAAGCTTTTCTCCTTTTTGATATTTAAAAAATCTCCTCAATAAAAATATTCCCCGTTTTTACGGTTTCAATTCTTTTTGACTGCGATTACCGTTATATTATAGCACAGCCTAACAGTATTTTCAAGTATAAAAATTCATTATTGACAATATTTTTCCAATATGTTAAAATAACAGTATATTTTAACGTAGGGAGGTATTTTATGGACAAATATGAAAAACTTGAATGTCTTAAAGAATACATAGACAAGACAGAGGAAGATTTGAATAATTCTTCTGATTATGACAAGGACAAGCTTATAAACAGAAATATATTACAGTGTATGAAATATATTTCCGAACTTCTGGAAGATATGGCTTTATCTGATGATAAATCTGAAAAACAGCCTGACATAAATATTCAGCCTGAACGTGATAAAACCAATAATTCAGCAGAAGTTTCAAAATTTTTTATCACTAAAGAACAGCTTTCTGGTATTATACTTATGCCAAAGGCAAAAGTAACTGATATAGTAAATGAACTGAATTCAGCTGTACAAAACAATGATGTAAAAAAACTCAAATCAACATCAATTTCTGACTGGCTTTTCTGGGGCGGATTTCTTACACTTAATGGAAAAAAGAAAAGAATAGCTTCTGCTAAAGGTAAAGAAATAGGTATAATTACATTTAATTCAGTTAACCGTCCGATAAATTATTATAATGAACAGGCACAGTCTTTTATATATGATAATATTGAAGAAATATATGCTTTTGAATATAATGATTTTAACCCCATAAAGCTTGAAATATCAGGAAAAAAAGCGTTTTTTATATCAGAAGAACAAAAAGCACAACTGAATACTATGGAAAATTCTACTATGCGTGACATTATCAACGAACTGAACAGAGTTACAGAAAATAACGATACACAAAAAATTAATGCTGTAATGGTATATAACTGGCTTCTTGAAATAAAAGCCATTGAAGTGAACAAAGATGATTTTAAAGTTGCTACAGAATACGGCAGACAGCTCGGTATAATGACAGAATTAGTGCATGATAATTACAGACGATGTATTTATTCTAAAGAAGCACAGATTTTTATATATGAGAATCTCAAAAATATTTTTGAATATAACATGAAAGGCTATAAAAAATTCATGTCTTATATAGAAACCTTATAATAAACAAAAACCCCTGACTATTAAGTCAGGGGGATTTTTATTCAGGGTGGGAGATGGGATTCGAACCCACGGTCTTCGGGACCACAATCCGACGCTTTAACCAACTAAGCTACACCCACCATATTCAGTAAAAAACGAAACTCCCCACAGGAGAATTTCAGAAGTGGCGCGCCTTGCTGGATTCGAACCAGCGGCTTACTGCTTAGAAGGCAGTTACTCTATCCAGCTGAGTTAAAGGCGCATAAAAAATGGAGCGGGTGATGGGAATCGAACCCACGTAACCAGCTTGGAAGGCTGGAATTCTACCATTGAACTACACCCGCATTAGCGTTTCGACAAGAATTATTTTATCACAAAAAGCGGTAAATGTCAATAGCAAAATCCAAAAAAAGTCTATATACACAAATATTTCTTATAATCAGAAAACATAATTGTGTATAATATACTATTCAAGCAGGTCAACTGCAAGCTGAAGAATCTGAAGCAACTTTTTCTGTTCGGTTTCAGACCTCTCATGTAAAAGACGATAAGCTTCAAGCGGAATATTCTCACTGTTGTCACAGCAATCAATATTTTCAAAAAGCCTGCTGAGAGGTATAGAAAGTCCGCAGGCTATTTTTTCGATGCTTTCAAGCGTGGCATTTTTTTCACCACGTTCAAGTTGTCCTATATACGTCGGGTGCAGACCACATTTTTCCGCAAAAGCCTCCTGACTCATATTCATATGTGTTCTGTAGTTTCTAATTCGTCTGCCCGTTTCTACAGCTATTCTGCCCATAAATAAAACCTCCTTATGATATATACAATTAAAGTATATAGGCATTGAAATTTATTTTAAACAGACTATTNNCTTTTATTTCCTTATAATATATACTATAAATATTAATNATTGGATTTCAGTTACTATGANTATTANAATTTCAAAATGACATTTTTGTTATTTTAAAGTCATTGACATGTAAGAAAAAAACATTATAATATAATCATTAAGAAAATTATAAGATTTTTATACTTTCAAAATAAAGAAATATATGATATAATAATTATAATAAAAGGCAATAATAGTAAAAAGAAAAAAATATATTTTTTCTTCGTCTTTTTTGTCCTTTAAAATCACTTATATATGAAAGTATAAATGAAGGTTTTTTAATATGAAAGGTCGGGGTTATTTTGTAAAAATAAAAAAATATATTTATACACTGTCACTTTCTTAAACGGACAGTGTTATATAATAGGGACAGTCTATATTTTTCAGAAGGTTGTGATAAAATATGAAGAAAAATTCAAAAAACCAGTGTGGGAGACGAGGTGAAAAAATTTTCAGCAATCTGTGCATTGTTCCAAGCCTTGTGGGTGTACTGATTTTCNTTNTGNTACCGTNNGNNATAATAGTATATNATTCTCTGATAAGCAATCCGGTATCAAAGGAATTTGTACAGCTTNACAACTACAANNCNCNTATGNAAAANAATGNTTTTAAAACANCGTCAAAAAACACTGCTTTATTTTCGGGCATTGCAGTACCGCTTGCCGTTATAGTTCCTCTCTGGCTTGCCGTCATACTTGAAAGAAATATACCCGGAAAAAGTATTTTCAGAACTTTTTTTCTGAGTACACTTATGGTTCCGACGGCTTCGGTAGTACTTGTATGGCAGGTTCTTTTCCATAATCACGGAACTGTAAATCAGATTATTGAAAAATTCGGTGGTAATTCTGTGAGCTGGCTGGAATCTTCACATGGAATGTTTGTAATAATACTTATGTTTCTGTGGAAGAATACAGGATATAATATGATTCTTTTCATGTCTGCACTTGGTGGTATTCCCAAAGATATAATTGAAGTTGCGGAACTCGAGGGAGCAAGCAGGGCGTACCAGTTCTTTCACATAAAACTCCGTTATCTTTCCCCCACCATACTTTTTGTACTTATACTTTCGCTGATTAGTTCTTTCAAAATCTTCCGTGAAGTCTATCTGCTTATAGGCGACCACCCTATTGACAAGCTCTATATGCTACAGAATTTCATGAACAATACATTTACTGACCTCAATTATCAGAAACTTTCTTCGGCGGCTGTATTCTTCTCACTGGTAATGATTGTTATAATTGCAGTTCTGCTTGTTTCGGAGCATATTTTCGGAAAGGACGTGGAAAGCTGATGAGCAGAAAGCAGAAAACACTAATTTTCAATATAATTCTGACAGTTTTTATATGCGTTTCCGCAGTTCTCTTTATAATGCCGACGGTGCTGACCATAGCAAACTCTTTCATGACATCAAGTGAAATATCTGCAAACTACGGTGCAATGCTCGGCAATATGACGAACGAAAAGAAAGTTTTTATATCAGAAAATGTAAATCTTAAATTCATTCCCGACAAAGCAACAATTTCACAGTATAAAGAAGTACTATTCAAGAATCCGGAATATCTGTTCAAGTTCTGGAACTCCGTCATTCTTACAGTTCCGATTACATTGTTTCAGCTTGCTGTTGCGGTACTTACTTCATATGGATTTTCAAGATACAACAACAAAGTGAAAAACCTGATATTCTTTGTATACATAATACTCATGCTTATGCCGTATCAGGTAACGCTTGTGCCGAACTACCTCGTAGCTGAACAATTCAATCTGCTTGATACAAGATGGTCTATAGTACTTCCGGGAATATTCTCACCATTCAGCGTGTTCCTGCTGACTAAGGTAATGCGTAGAATTCCGGTTTCATACGTTGAGGCGGCAAAACTTGACGGTGCAAGCGAATGGCAGATTATGACACAGATATTTCTTCCACTATGCAAGGGCGCTATGGTTTCAATCGGTATGCTTGTATTTATAGACTACTGGAACATGGTAGAACAACCTATTATACTTATGAAAGAATCCGACCTGCACCCGCTTTCAGTATTCCTTTCACAGATAAACACCAACGATATAGGTCTTGCGTTTGCGGTGGGAGTTGTATACATGATACCAACAATATTAATGTTTCTTTACGGTGAGGACTATCTTATTGAGGGAATGACGTATTCCGGCGGAATAAAAGGATAAAATATTAATAAGGAGCAATTTATATGAACGAAGAAAAAGAAAAAAAAGAATATAATCCGGGCNGAAAAAGAGNAATANTANAAACAGNACTTATTANTTNNCTTGCAATTATGCTTGTACTCNNACTGCTTTCANATACTNTTATGAATANATCGCTNGCGGAAATTTCAACCGAAAGAGCAACGTCCGGAAAACTTACCGAACGTGTAAGGGGAAGCGGTCTTGTGGAATCCAACCAGTCATATGAAGTCAAGACCGACGGAAACAGAACCATTGATACTATAATGGTCAAAACTGGTCAGGAAGTAAAAAAGGACGATGTTCTTTTTACAATCGGTACGGAAGAAAACGAAGAACTTGAAACAGCAGAAGCCACTTTAATTACTCTTGAACTTGAATATCAGAAAGCACTTCTTGGTGTTCCGGAGGACTATACTGCCGAAAATCAGGCTATAAACAACGCCCGTGATGACCTTAACACAGCTATCGCAAAGAGAAACAATGCCGCAGCTAATTCCGGCTCTGACCAGCAGGCTCTTTATGACTATACAAGCAACAAGAGTGAACTTACAAGAAAAGCAAATATTCTTGAAAAAATCCAGTCCACGATTTCAGCTATTGACACAAATGACTATTCCACTGCGTCATTTGAATATGCAGGCAATCTCGTTTCACTCTACAATGCGTATGCAGTAGCCGAAAATGACTATAATTCCGCATATTCTCTCTATTCACAGGTGCTGACGGGAACAGGCGGTAAAAAGCCCACAGATAACAACGATAACGAAAACAATCAGTCTGATGAAACATCTTCACAGAATAATATGTCATATGATATAAATCAACTGGAAGCTGACGCATACAAAAAAGAAGAAATCAGAAACAATGCACGTAATGAATACGAATTAGCAAAAAACAACATCAGAAACGACCTTATAAATCAGCTCTACAATATCGAAAACGATATAGATTATCTCAACACACAGATTGCAGCATATGAGGCTTCACAGGGTTCAGGTTCGGGAATGACTATTGAGGACTNTGANGCGGACGTTCAGGCAAAACNGCACGCCCNNGANNAANTTATTGCAGNANTTGCAAAGTCGAAAAACGAAANCGACNTNCTCNACAANACAAANACTCTTGAAATTGAAGCCAAGAAAAAAGAACTTGACAACATGAAGAAAAAAATTGAGAAAATAAAGAAAGAAAATTCCGTCACTGAAATCAAGTCAAAATATAATGGTATAGTAAGTGCAATAAACGTCAAGCCCGGTGAGGAAACAGTTCCCGATATGCCTCTGGCAATAATAGACATTGCAGACGAGGGATACACCGTTGAGCTTACAGTTGACGCAGAAAAAGCAAAGAAAATCAAAAAGGGCATTGAGGCGGAAGTTGTCAACAACTGGAACGGCGACGTTACAGCAGTTCTTACAGAAATAAAAAACGACACCAAAGCAGGTTCTAAAAACAGAATACTCAAATTTTCTGTTACGGGCGATGTAAGTACAGGCTCAATGCTTGACCTCTCCATACCGTGCGGAAGCGGAAACTATGACACTATAGTCCCGAAAAGTGCGGTATACAAGGACAATAACGGTTATTTCGTCCTTGTGGTAAATTCAAAGAGTTCACCTCTCGGAAACAGATACTTTGCCGAAAGAGTAGATGTAGAAGTTCTTGCATCAGACGAAGTTTCAAGTGCAGTACAAGGTTCAATAAATCCCAGCGACTACGTTATAACAACCGCAAGCAAGCCCGTAAATCCTAAAGACCAGGTTCGTATGAAAGACAAATAAGGCGGTGTGTTTCATGAAATTCAAGATAAAACACGCAGTTGTAACCGCTGTCAACGTGATAGCACTTACGGCAATCGGCATACTTACTGTTATAGGCAGTTCGTCGGCAAAATCACAGCAGTACAATTATACCGCTGACCGCTGGAAAAATGACAGCAAAGAAAATTTTGCACAGGTAAGCACGTTTTTTACAGATGATTCGGGATTCAATACCGATTCACTCAATGCCGTCCGTGCCGGTATTATAAAAGAACTGCAAAACGCTTCTTTCGAGACGGAAAACGGCAGACTTCCTTTTTCGGACGCATACAGTGCTTCAATGGGGACAGTTACCGTAAAAGGCGATTTGACAGGACGTACCGACGCTGACCTTACCGCCACAGGAGGAGACTTCTTTCTGTTCCGTAACTTTGAACTTGTCAACGGTTCATTTTTCAGTGAAAACGATTTGATGCAGGACGGTGCGGTTATTGACAGAAGTATTGCATGGTCGCTTTATGGTTCGTATGAAGTAAGCGGAATGAATATCTATATAAACGGCGTTAAATTCTATATTTCCGGAGTTATAGAAAATCCTGACACAAAGCCGGAAAAACACTGTGCCGGAAAACTTCCGAAAATATATATATCATATGACGGTGCATCAAGTCTTTCAATGCTTTCAGCCGATTCGTCAAATCCCGAAAGCACTTATGCAGAATTTTCGGACAATTCTGCTGTAACAGGATTCAGAAATATAACCTGTTATGAAACAGTAATACCCGACCCCGTTGAAAATTTCGCCTACAATGCGGTAAAAACACAGTTTTCCGAAAGCTACAAGGATAAATGTTCAATAGTAAAGAACAGTGTACGCTTTTCACCGTCGGCAAGGGTCAAAGCGTTCAAAAAAATATCAGATTATGCCGTTATAAAGAAAAGTATAAACTATCCCTACTGGGAAAACGCCTCACGGCTTGTTGAGTTTAAATTATCATTCATATACTTTTTCAGACGGTTATTATTCACATTTCCGGTACTCACGCNNNTATNGCTTGCNGTTCTCGCAATAAAATTTTTAAAGAAAAAGAAACCTGNTGTATTGCGTGCTGTATCAATCTTCATAGACAGANGGCGGAGAGATATAAAAGAAAAATTAAANAACAAACAAAAGAAAGNTTAAATAAAATTATATACAGAAAGGTTGAATATATTATGAAAAATTCAATTATCACACGTTCAGTAACAGGAGTACTTGCCGTTGCAATGGTATTCTCGGCATATTCATGCGGTGACAAAAACGAAAATTCCGACAAGCAGAACAGCACAAAAACTGCTCAGCCCGCAAACGAAGTAATAACAAACTCATACAGTTCCATTGATATAGAGACTGAAATTCCGGCAGACTATATTGAACAGATGTTCTATATCAGGGACACTGCACAGATTCTTATACTCGGCGGAAATAACGACGGTTCAGCACTCTATCTTACTGATGTCGATTTCAGCGGTTTCAATGAAATTAATCTCAACTTTGACCGTCCTGAAAATTCACAGTCTTATCTCAGGACGACCGTTTCACCCGACGGCTTTATATATATTCTCATGACACTTATGGACTATGGTGACTTCAAGCTCCCCGACTATGATGACCCTGACTTTGATTACGAAAATTTCGACTATGAAGCCATGAATGAAGCTTGTCAGTATTCCTACACACTTTATAAACTCAGTTCCGACGGTCAGATAGTTTCCGAAAGTCCTGTTGAAAATCTTGAAAAATATGGTGACGGTGATTCACCGGACGGTACAATTCACATACAGGATATAACCGCCGACGCAAACGGTAATATAATTCTTACGGCATACAGTGATGAAGATATGTATCTTGTTATGAATGAAAGCGGTGAAATCACAGGAAAAATTGATAAAGGTGATGTTCACTGGGTAAACTCCATAAGCACGGACTCAGAGGGCAATCCTGTATGTGTTGTCTATGGTTTAAAAGGAGCAGCAATAGAATATGTTGATGTTGAATCAAAGAAGTTCACGGACAGCGGTATCAGTATAGACGATTCACTCAACATAAACAGAATTAATGCGGGTATAGGCGAATATACTTTATTTGCAAGTACTCAGTCTTCTCTCTATGGCATTGACAAGGATAATAAAACCACAGAAATAATCAACTGGGTTGATTCGGACATTTCGGGCGACACTGTACGGTCTGTAATAGGTCTTGACGATGGTGACTTCATTATCTACTATGACAACTATTCAAACGGTACTTCCGGATTTTCACGCCTTACAAAACGAAATCCCGAAGAACTCGCTAACCAGACTATAATTACAATCGGTATGCTCTACAGCGACCAAGCAATTACTTCAAAGATTACTGACTTCAACAAGTCTCAGACTGATTACAGAATAAAAATCGCCGACTACAGCAAGTACAACGAATGGGACGATGAAGGTGAAAAACGTCTCAATTCTGCTTCAAAACAGCTTAAACTGGATATTGTTTCCGGAAATGCTCCCGATATGATTGTAACATATGATTACACTCTTATAAGCGAACTCGCACCGAAAGGAACTTTTACAGACCTTTCCACATATCTCGAAAAAGACGGCGACCTTTCCAAAGATGATATTATGCCGAACATTCTCAAGGCAAGTGAAATAAAGGGAAAAATTTACTCCCTCTCACCGAATTTCAGCGTCAATACTTTAGCGTGCAAGACAAAATTCTTTGACAAGGAAAACTGGACTCTTGACGAACTGATTGACACTTATCATGAACACCCCGATATGCAGTTGACACGTTACGGCAACTCCAAAGAATCAGCTTTGGAATTAGCTGCTTCTATGATGTATCAGTTTATTGATTATGATAAGGCAGAGTGTCACTTTGATTCAGACGAGTTCAAGAAACTGCTTGAGTTCTGCAACGAGTTCCCCGACGAAGATGAACAGATTAACTGGGAAACCGCTACTCAGGACGAAATGGAAGCTTACTGGAACGAAACGGAAGTTGCTTGTCTGAATGACAAGGCTCTGCTTGACAGTGTATATTTAGGTGACCTTAAAGAATACGGAACAGAAAAAAGCGTTTATTTCAACGATGACATTACGCTTGTTGGTGTGCCATCAAATGATGGCAACGGTGCATTACTTTCATTCAGCAATTCTATGGCGATTCTTGAAAGTTCACCGTCAAAAGATGCCTGCTGGGAATTTATAAAGGAATTCTTTACCGAGGACTATCAGACAAACAACCAGTATTCCTATTCACTTCCGTCACTTGTATCGGCATTTGAAAAGAAAGCCGACGAATCTATGGAAAAACCTTACTATCTCGATGAAGACGGAAACAAAGTAGAATACGAAAATACCTATTATGTAAACGGTCATGAGGTAAATGTTAAACCTCTTACAAAGGACGAAAGGGATTTTGTCGTTGACTATGTAAAGAATGCCACCAGACTGGATACAAGCATTTCAGATGATATCTCAGAAATCATCATGGACGAAGTAACAAAGTATTTCAAGGGTGAGGCTGACTCACAGCAGGCTATTGACAAGCTTCAGAGCCGTATAGGTATTCTCCTCAGTGAACAGTCCTGATTTATGAAATCCAGTTTTAATATATATTAACCTCCTTTTTACAAGGAACAGCTCTCTCTTTAAATGAGGGGGCTGTTCTGCTTAATTAATATTTTCTTTTAAAAAATTACTATATTTGCACTGTTTTATGTGTTAAATTTAGTAAAAAAGGACGAAAATGAATAAAATGCTTGACAAAGTGAAATAATAGTGATAAATTATATTTAGCACTCAAAGAGTAAGAGTGCTAAATAAGCGAAAGGTTGTGTAAACGTGAACAGCAGAAAGCTGAAAATACTCGCTGCTGTGGTTGACGAATATATCAGAACAGGTGAACCCGTCGGCTCAAAAGCAATCTCTAAGCTTGACAATATAAATGTTTCCGCCGCAACTATCAGAAACGATATGGCGGCACTTGAACATCTCGGCTATCTTGAACAGCCTCACACTTCTGCCGGAAGAATACCGACTTTTCTCGGTTACAGACTTTATATCGACGAACTTATGAATCCGGCTGACCTTTCAGATGAGGAAAAACGCCGTCTTGACCAGATGCTCGGCGGTAAGGATACTCCGGAAGAACTTCTTATACAGAATGCTGCTACTGCTCTTACAGAAATTACCCAGTGTGCAGCCGTTGTTACAAATTCTGTACCAAGATTTTCCGTAATTTCAAAAGTTGAGGTTATCCCGACAGGAAAAAGACTTTATGTCATTCTGCTGATAACTTCCAACGGAAGCATAAAAAACAAGGCTTGCAGGCTTGAATTTGACCTGAACCATGAACAGCTTGA
>WFLZ01000084.1 GCA_009177225.1 Clostridia bacterium | reverse complement strand
CTGTAATATGTGCGTCTGACGATTTTTCCGTACAGACTGCTTTTTCATCTGTTATCGGAAATTATGCACCGCCGTTCTTAGCTTTTGAAACTGCTGTATTTGCGTTCTGTACAATTATAGGCTGGTACTACTGCGGAGAAACGGCTTTCCGCTGGCTTGCCGGAAAAAAATGCGGAAAAATTCCCAGTATTGTTTTTGCGTCAGTGGCATCACTCGGTGCGGTCTTTACCATGCAGACAGTCTGGACGTTATCAGATATTTTCAATGGTCTTATGGCGTTTCCCAACCTCGCCGGACTTATTCTTCTTATGAATAAGGTCAGAAAGGAATAATATGACATTTTTAAGTCAATAAATAATAGTGACCCCGTTTTAAAGGGAAAAAATTAAGGAGTGAAGAATTATGAGTTATTCAGGCGAAAACAAATATTTCAGTTTCAGGGACGGTTTCTGTGAATCGCTTCCGAACGTTACAGTAAGTTCATCGGAGGCGACAGAATTTGGCAGGACAATTTCATGTTTTTTCAAAAGATTCAGTGTTGGCTGTGACGGTTTCAGACATATGCACATACTTTATGCCGTATGCTCCGGACTTTCAGAGTGCGGAAGTGACGTTTACGTATGCGAAAACACTGACCTGCCGTCATTCAAGTTCGGTATGCCTTTACTTTCCGCAGACTGCGGTATATTTATCAGCGGTGAAAACTGTCTTAAAATATCCGTTTTCAATGAAAGTGGTTTTCCCGTTTCTCCGGAACTCCTCACGGAAATTATGAATGCAAAACCGGCGGATACTGTTGAAAAGTGCGGAAAAATAACGTCCTCAACCTCTTTCAGAAGCATATATATTGATAATATTGCGGATTCTTTCAGCGAAACGGGTTCGTCAATACCTGCCGGAATAAGCTGCGGAAACCGTTCCGTTCGTTCTCTGTGGCTCGAATTTTTCACGGGCGAGGACGACTCGCTTGTCTTTCAGATTTCGGACGACGGTCAGCGTGTAAATGCCTATTCCTCACAGGCAGGATTTATATCCTATGAAAAACTTATACTTGCGTATGCCCTCAAGCTTTCACAGAAAGGACAGGCTGTATATCTGCCGGACAACTTCCATTATGCAGCTGATTTCCTCACTTCCGAAAGTCCGCTCAAACTCAGAAGATTTTCATCAGACGGAAAAATTCCCGAAGAAGCAGTAAAACAGCGGTTTCTGCTTGACCCTCTTTATATGTGTATACATCTTGCTGGCAACAGACAGGATTTTATAAAAACAGTAAAGGCACTCCCACAGCTTGCCGCCGCAAAGCGTGAAATAACGATTGACAGCGTTGAAAATATCCCGTGCGGTAAAACCATTCTCGAAAACGACGGCAGAATAATTATATCACGAAGCGGAAGAAACCGTATAACTCTGCTCGCTCAGGCTTATTCCTCAGAAACAGCCGCCGAACTCTGTTCACACTGGAGTGAAAAACTCAGACGTATCGGTTCACGCAGAAATACTTGACACCTGTAAATAAAAAATATTAATTATGTCCAAGATTGATTTTTGCTATTGACATAAGGCACAACATTTTGTATAATTATAAGTATATCGTTATGCTTCCGGTGAACGTGTGAATCTGTCCGGAAGTATGTACTTAAAGTCTTTACCGGCAGACACCATGCCGTTAAATATATAATTTTTCCGGATTCCTTGTTTCTGTAAGCAATTTACCTTATTAAAAATTCAAGACCGTTTCTGAACTGCCTTTTAAAATTACTTAATACTTTCAGGTATACGACTTATCATTGTTCCGGAATATCTTACACATTCACCCATTTTCAGAAAGCGAGGTTATATAGTGAACGAAAAAGACAAAACAAAAAAAACGAGACATACTTCTGCAAAAGGCAACGTGCCACAGAAAAGAAATTACAGAAAAAGAATCACTGTACAACAGGATTATCCGGACACTCCTGCTGAAACACTGCATAAACCACATTCAAGACAACCCAAAGAAGTAAAAAGAACTGCTGTAAGGATAATTCCGCTGGGCGGTCTGAACGAAATCGGCAAGAATATGACTGTTTTTGAATGTTCAAACGATATGTTTATTCTTGACTGTGGTCTTTCTTTTCCTGATTCGGATATGCCCGGCGTTGATATTGTAATACCTGATTTCGCATACGTGGAACGCAACAGGGACAGAATAAGGGGAATTGTTATCACTCACGGTCATGAGGACCATATAGGCGGTCTTGCCTACCTGCTGAAAAAAGTAAACGTTCCCGTTTATGCCACAAGGCTTACCATAGGTCTTATTGANGGNANACNCAAGGAACAGGGNCNTTCCNGAAANGTAAGNNNTAACGNGGTAGAACCGAGAAAAACCGTAAAAATGGGTTGTATGGCTGTTGAGTTCATCAAGGTCAACCACTCTATTCCTGATTCTGTCGGAATGGCAATTCATACGCCTGCCGGTGTAATCGTCCATACCGGAGACTTCAAAGTTGACTACACCCCCATTGACGGAAAAATCATTGACCTTGCACGTTTCGGCGAACTCGGAAGCAAAGGCGTTCTTGCTCTTATGTCTGAATCAACAAACGCCGAACGTCCCGGATATACACATTCCGAAAGAACCGTGGGGGCATCATTTGACAAGCTTTTCCAGAAAGGGGAGGGGAAACGTATTATAATTGCTACGTTCTCGTCAAATATACACAGAGTTCAGCAGATTATAAACTGTGCCGTAAAGTACAGAAGAAAAGTTGCGGTTTTCGGCAGAAGTATGGTGAATGTAATCAATACCGCCATAGAACTTGGCTATTTGAATGTTCCGGATGGAGTTATAATAGACATAGAAATGATGAACAGTTATGAGAGTGAAAAAATAGTCCTTATAACTACCGGAAGTCAGGGCGAACCGATGTCCGCTCTCACCCGAATGGCAATGAACGACCACAAAAAAGTAAATATAACACCGCTTGACTTCATAATAATTTCAGCTACTCCAATTCCGGGAAATGAAAAATATGTCACCCGTGTTGTAAATGAACTCATGAAATCCGGTGCGGAAGTCGTATATGAAGCCATGTATGAAGTACACGTCTCAGGTCATGCCTGTCAGGAAGAACTCAAACTCATGCTTTCCCTTACAAAGCCGAAGTTTTTCATTCCCATACACGGTGAATACAAACATCTTAAAAAACACAGTGACCTTGCATTACAGATGGGTATACCTCAGGAAAATATATTTATAGCTGAAATCGGCAATGTAATAGAAACTGACGGTAACAGAATGAGCATTGTTTCACAAGTTCCTGCCGGTCGTACTCTCGTTGACGGTCTCGGCGTAGGAGACGTAGGTTCTATAGTTCTCCGTGACAGAAAACATCTCGCACAGGACGGACTTATTATAATAGTTATAGGAATTGAACGCAGTTCAAATGAAATTGTGGCAGGTCCGGATATAATATCAAGAGGATTTGTATATGTAAGAGAATCAGAAGAACTTATTGAAAACGCAAAAAATCTTCTCGTAAATACTCTTTATAACTGTTCAAACGCTGAACTGAGAGAATGGAACACTCTCAAAGGAAAACTGCGTGACGCACTTTCAGATTACATCTATCAGAAAACAAAACGCAGTCCCATGATTCTCCCTATTATTATGGAAACATGATTTGTTCCCGAAAGGAGCTGTAAAATTGAAAAATAAATTTCCGGCAGTTTCATTAATACTGATTGTCCTGCTTATTGCGGAAACAGCGGCAGCTTCGCTGTTTCTCGGCAGTTATGACTCTGCTATGGGAATGATTTGCTTTGTTTCAGCTGCCGTAACTGCTTTACTTTGTATCGCTGAAATGTTTTTGTTATCAAGAAACACAATAAGACACATTTCCCGAATGAATGAACATCTTGAAAGTTCGGCGGCTGAATACATGAATTCACTGCCCTCACCCGTTGTCGTCACTGACAACGAAAAAAAGATTATATGGTACAACAAAGCTTTTTATGAAAAAATAAATTCTGAAAATAATCCTTATGGTATGAGTATCGAAAATCTCACAAATGTGAATTATGATGCTCTTATTGCGGACGGAGTCGGTCTATGCACTGTAAACGGCAATACATACCGTGTAAGTTCTGAAAAATTCGATAAAAACGATATATCTTTCCATGTTCTCTGCTTTCACGACGAAACCGAATATATTTCACTTAAAAGGAAAATCGACGAAACTCACCCGAATGTCGTGGTAATAACAGTTGACAACTATGACGAAATATTACAGAACGCAAAGGAAAGCGAAAAATNACAGGNATNTGTTGAAGTGGAAAAACNCANTGAAAACTTTATGAACAGTACAAACGGATTTGTCAGAAAAAGCGGTTCAAACACTTTCTATGCGGTAATTGAAAAACGTCACCTTGATGAAATAATTTCCGGAAAATTCAAGATACTTGATTCAGCAAGAAACATAAAAATTGCCGGAAAATATCCTCTTACCTTTTCAATAGGTGTCGGACAGGGTGCGGAATCACTTGCGGACAGCGAAAAAATTGCCAAACAATGTCTTGACATGGCTCTTGGCAGAGGCGGCGACCAGGCTGTTATAAAAACCGAAAACGGTTATCAGTTTTTCGGCGGTGTTTCAAAGGGCATGGAAAAAAAGTCCCGTGCAAAAACACGTATAATCGCAAACGCTTTGCAGGATATTATAATGAACTCGGACAAGGTATTTCTTATGGGTCACAGATTCGGCGACCTTGATTCAGTGGGTGCGTCATGCGGTATGGCAGGAGCGATAAAACTTCTCGGAAAAGAAGTACATATAGCTGTAAACCGCAGTAAAAACCTTGCGTCAAATCTCATAGATGCAATTGAAGAATGTACAGACAACGAATTTTTTATAACTCCCGAAACTGCCGTTTCCTCAATAAATGAAGATGACCTGCTTATTATTGTGGACACACACAACAAGAACTGTCTTGAAAGTCCGGAACTTTACAGCAAAGCAAAATCAGTGGTAGTGATTGACCATCACCGGAAAACTGCAAACTTCATTGATAACGCAGTTATTTTTCATCACGAACCTTATGCTTCTTCTGCCTCTGAAATGGTTACAGAAGTTATACAGTATTTCAATTTTCCGCTTGACGAAAAACTTCCAAGATGTCACGCAGACGCTCTCCTTTCGGGAATTATGCTTGATACGAAAAATTTTGTCATGAGAACAGGTGTGCGTACTTTTGAGGCTGCGGCTTTTCTGAAAAAACTCGGCGCAGACACTGTTGCGGTAAAGCTTCTTTTCTCCGGCTCAATAGATTTATACAGACGAAAATCACAGATTGTCGCTTCTGCCGAAGTGTACAGCAACTGTGCAATTGCAGAGGCTGACTTTGAATCTGACGACATAAGGCTTGCAGCTCCTCAGGCAGCAGACGAACTTCTTAGTATAACAAACGTTTACGCTTCATTTGTAATTTACAGAACAGGAAATACTGTGAATATTTCCTCCCGTTCTCTCGGAGCGGTAAACGTTCAGGTAATAATGGAAAAACTCGGCGGCGGTGGTCATCAGACTATGGCTGCCACACAGATTGAAAATATTTCAGTTGAAGATGCTAAGGAAAAGCTGAAAACAGCTATTGACGAGGCTGATTATTCCGGAAAAAATACATAATATTGATTTTATCCGGATTATATATTTTTTAAAACACGAAAGGTGGTTTTTAAATGAAAGTTATTTTTTTAAAGGACGTAAAAGGCTCAGGCAAAAAGGGGGAGGTCAAGAACGTTGCCGACGGATATGCAAGAAATATGCTTATTCCAAAGGGTTTCGCAATTGAGGCAAATTCAAAGAATATGGCTGAACTCGCAGNACAGCAGTCCTCCNCACAGCACAAAATTGACCTCNAAATTCAGGCTGCGAAAAATGCCGCTGANAAANTCAGAGACAAAAAAGTAAACATAAAGGCAAAGGCTGGTTCTAACGGAAAACTTTTCGGTTCTGTCACTGCCGGAAATGTTTCTGACGCTATTCATGAACAGCTTGGTGTAAAAGTTGACAAGAAAAAAATCACACTTAGTTCAGATATCAAGAATTTCGGCTCTTACAATGCCGTAATCAAGCTTTATAACGGAATTTCTGAAAAAATTGACGTTGAAGTTACTGAAGGCTGATACGGTGACAATGAATGGATGAAAATAATATAATCTTCTCTGCCCGTGAACTTCCACACAGCATTGAAGCAGAACAGTCCGTTATAGGTGCAGTGCTTGCCGACCCCTCCGTACTTCCGGAAGTTGTTGAAATGATAAGACCGGAATACTTCTACAGTGAACAGCACAAGGAAATATATTCAATAATATTAAGAATGTTTACCTCCGGTGTTCCGGTTGATATAGTCACCGTTCTCAACGAAACAGAAAGTCTCGGCATATTTGATATACTCGCCGAAGGACGACGTTATTTCGCTGAAATCGCCAACNTCANNGCCATCAACTGCAAATATTTCAAGCTACTGTAAAATTGTTGCANACAAATATATGATAAGAAGTCTCGGCTATGTGGCGAGAAATATTCTCGAAAGTATTCAGTCCGGTGAAAATGATTCACAGATTCTGCTTGATTCCGCTGAACAGCAGATATACGATATACGTCAGGGACGTGATGTAAGGGGTCTTACACCGCTTTCGGAAGCTATTGCCGAAGCTTATGACAGACTCGGAAAAATTTCCGGTCCTGACAAAGAAAAATATATAGGTGCAAAAACCGGTTTCACTCTGCTTGACAGCATTATATCAGGTCTTAACAAATCAGACCTGATTATAATTGCGGCTCGTCCGGCGATGGGAAAAACTNCATTCGCCANGAACATTGCGGTAAACGTTGCCAAAAGAACCGAAAAGGATGTTGTGACTTTCAACCNCGAAATGTCAAAGGAACANCTNGCGACNCGTATTCNTTCANCTGAATCACTCGTCGATTCAAACAGTTTCCGGAACGGACGTATAAGTGGTGACGACTGGGTAAAACTTGCAACCGGTGCAGGCTATCTAAGTACACTGCCCATTTACATAGACGATACTGCAAGTATGACTGTTCAGCAGATGAAAGCTAAACTAAGGCGTATAAAAAATCTTGGTCTTGTAATTATCGACTATCTTCAGCTTATGACATCTGCTTCACGTTCTGACAACAGAGTGGTTGTGATTTCAGAGATAACACGTCAGCTTAAAATAATGGCGAAAGAACTGAATGTGCCTGTAATTCTGCTTTCACAGCTTTCACGAGGTGTTGAAAGCCGTACCGACAAAAGACCTATGCTTTCGGATTTGCGTGAATCCGGTTCTATCGAACAGGACGCAGATATAGTACTTTTTCTTTACCGTGACGCATACTATAACAAGGAAAGCACTCAGCAGAATATTTCAGAATGTATAATTGCAAAAAACCGTCACGGCGAAACGGGAACAGTCAAGCTCATATGGGACGGACAACATACACGCTTCTCAAATCCGGATTACAGCAATTCGGCGGAGAATGAAACATGATAAATAAAATATTTTCTTTTGTAAAAAAACATANTATGNTAANTANNNNCGNTACTGTTATATGCGGTCTNTCGGGCGGTGCAGANAGTGTCTGCCTTCTTCTTGTGCTTTCTGAACTCAGCGGAAAAATCGGTTTTACGGTCAAGGCACTTCATGTAAACCATTGTTTGCGTGGTGAGGAAAGTGACGGTGACGAAGATTTCTGCCGTGATTTATGCGGAAAACTCGGTATACCGTTTACTGCCGTGTCATGTAATGTCAGGGACTTTGCAGAAAAAAATTCGCTTTCTGTTGAAGAAAGTGCAAGAAAACTAAGGTATTCGGCTTTTAAGGAAAATTCACATGGTGGAAAAATTGCAACCGCACACAATGCGAATGACAATCTTGAAACGGTAATACTGAATCTTGCAAGGGGTTCTGCATTAAAAGGACTTGCCGGAATACCTCCTGTGCGTGACAATATAATCCGTCCGATTCTTACGGCAAGCCGTGAGGAAATTGAAAAATATCTTGCCGGCAAAGAACAGAATTACGTCACGGACAGCACAAATCTTTCAGACGACTACACAAGAAATAAAATCCGTCATCAGATACTTCCGGTTCTCAAAGAAATAAATCCCTCTGTAATTGAAACGTCAGTCAATTCAACGGACGCTGTAAGGGCTGAAAATTCCCTTATAGAAACTCAGACGGACGATGTATACCGGAGATTCAGAAACGGAAACAGTCTGTGCGGAATTAACGATTTCCACGAAGTTATACGCAGAAGATGTATAGCAAGACTTTTGTCCGAAAATTCACTCCCTTATTCGCATAAAAGACTTGAAGAAGCCGACAGGATTCTTGTCAACGGTGGAAAAATAAATATTTCGGAAAATGTTTTTTTCGTTTCCGACGGAAAAACTGCTGAAATTAAAAAAATCCCCCGTCAGAAAGAACATGAATTTATTTCGGCTGAACTGAAAACAGGCGAAAATATAATTTTTCCCGACAAAATACTTTTAAGTGAGATTATTTTATGTGATGATTTAGGGAAAATTCAGGACGTTCACAAAAATTTAACATTTTATCTGCTTGATNATGATAAAATAATAGGCAGGGNTATTTTGCGAAACCGCAGATTCGGCGATAAAATCAGACTTTCAGGTAAAANCTNTACTTCNTCAGTAAAAAAACTTATCAATGAAAAAGTCCCGTCCGGTCTGCGTGATGAAATACATTTCCTTGAGGACGAAAAAGGAACTGTATTTGCGGAGTATCTCGGTATTGCCGAACGTGTCGCTCCGGACTGCAATACAAGAAAATTTCTGAAAATTTCAGTAAGAAACAAATAACAAGATTGGAGTGGATATTTTGACACCAAAAAAGAACAAAGGTATTTTCACTTACCTTTTCATTGTTCTGCTTGCCATTTTCTGCATTTATTTTGTAAGTACAAGGCTTTCGGGAACAACGGACAAAAATGACTATACCAACGTAATCAGTCATTTTGATAATTATGAGGTTTCATATTACAAGCTTGACCTCGGTACAGGTGAACTTACTTATCAGCTCAGAGGTGAGGAAACCAAAAGGAAATATGACGTTCCCAATGTAAGTATTTTCCTTGACGATACAGAGGACTACAGACAGAACTACAACAAGAAATATCCGAATGAACCGCTTAAACAGGACTACATCAAGATTACCGACAGAACATGGCTCTATTCTCTGATACCTGTAGTGCTTACTATTATTCTGGGTATTGCAATCCTCTATTTCATGATGAAACAAAGCGGCGGCGGTGGAAAATACTCGTCCTTTGGCAAAGCAAATCTGAAAAATCAGGCAAGTGCAAGAAAAGCAACTTTCAAGGACGTTGCAGGTGCGGAAGAAGAAAAACAGGAACTTGAAGAAATCGTTGATTTCCTAAAACACCCCAACAAATACAAGGAAATCGGTGCAAAAGTTCCTAAGGGTGTACTGCTGTTAGGACCTCCCGGCACAGGTAAAACCCTTCTTGCAAGAGCAGTTGCAGGTGAGGCAGGCTGTCCGTTCTTTCCCATTTCAGGCTCAGACTTTGTTGAGATGTTCGTGGGTGTAGGTGCTTCCCGTGTGCGTGACCTCTTTGAACAGGCTAAAAAACACGCTCCGGCTATCATCTTTATCGACGAAATCGACGCTGTAGGTCGTCACAGAGGTGCAGGACTTGGCGGTGGTCACGATGAACGTGAACAGACGCTCAATCAGCTCCTTGTCGAAATGGACGGTTTTACAGGCAATGAAAGCGTTATTGTAATCGCCGCAACAAACAGACGTGACATTCTTGACCCCGCCCTGCTCCGTCCGGGACGTTTTGATAGACAAATTGTCGTAGGTTATCCCGATGTAAAGGGACGTGAAGAAATTCTCAACGTTCACGCCAAAAACAAACCCTTAGCCCCTGACGTAGACCTGAAAGTAATCGCACAGACAACTCAGGGATTCACAGGTGCAGACCTCGAAAATCTCCTTAATGAAGCCGCACTCCTTGCCGCAAGAGCTGAACGTATGGCTATCACTGAAAAGGATATTGAGGACGCTACAATGAAAGTTATTGCAGGTCCGGAAAAGAAGTCAAGAATTGTTACGGAACATGACAGACGTGTTACTGCCTATCATGAAGCGGGTCACGCAATCGCCGCATTCAATCTTCCTACGCAGGACAAAGTACATCAGGTAACTATTATTCAGCGTGGAATGGCGGCAGGCCTTACGGTTACACGTCCCGACAACGACGACCAGCACGTTTCAAGAAATCAGATGCGTGAGAATATTATAATGCTTCTCGGCGGACGTGTTGCGGAAGAACTCGTTCTTGACGATATATGCACAGGGGCTTCAAATGACATTGAACGTGCTACCTCGACAGCAAGAAACATGGTTACAAAATATGGTTTCTCGAAAAAGCTTGGTACTGTCGTTTACGGCTCGGACAATGATGAAGTTTTTCTTGGCAAGGACTACGGTCATACAAGAAACTACAGTGAAGCCGTTGCCGCACAGATTGACAATGAAGTTTTTTCAATCATTCAGAAAGCGTACAGCGACTGTGCCGATATCCTTAATTCAAATATCGACAAGCTTCACCTGCTTGCAAAATATCTCCTCAAATTTGAAAAAATTGACGGCGAAGATTTTGAAAAGCTTATGAAAGGCGAAATAACCGAAGATATTCTCTCTGACCCTGTTGAAAACAATACCAGCAGTGACGATAGTGACATTAAGGAAATTCTTTAAAGAAATAATACTGTCCGGACTGCTGCAAACCAATGTAGCAGTCCCGTTTTTAATTTACAATATTACAAAAAACAGGAGATAAAAAATGAGTAAAAATTATTATTCAAATCAGATAAACAAGATTCTGAATGAAGTGAAAAAAGCTGTTATAGGCAAAGACCAGATTATTATAAAAGTTCTTCTTTCGATTCTCTGCAAGGGTCATGTACTTATAGAGGACATTCCCGGAGTTGGAAAAACTACCCTTGCACTCGCTTTTTCAAAGGCTCTTTCACTTGNACATAACCGTATGCAGTTCACGCCGGACGTNCTGCCGTCTGNNGTGNCGGGATTTTCAATATNCAACANGGGTACTAATACATTTGAGTTNCNTGAGGGCGTAGCTTTCTGTAACCTCTTTCTTGCCGACGAAATAAACCGTACTTCAAGTAAAACACAGTCCGCACTTCTCGAACTCATGGAAGAAAAAAGCATTACTGTTGACGGTGTTACCTATAAACTTCCCGAACCTTACACGGTAATTGCAACGCAGAACCCTATAGGCTCGGCAGGTACTCACAATCTTCCTGATTCACAGCTTGACCGTTTTATGTTAAAGCTTAGTATGGGTTATCCGGATTTCAGCGGNGAGGTATCAATTCTCAAATCAAAATCAACGGATAATCCGCTTGAAAACGTCAATCCCGTTGCGGACGCTGACTTCATTCTTGAACTTCAGGAATATATCTCTAACATATATATCGACGACAGAATATATGAATATATCGTTTCGCTTGCGGCGGCAACAAGAAATCATCCCATGCTCAAGCTTGGAATAAGTCCGAGAGGTACGCTTGCACTTATGAACATTTCAAGGGGAATCGCTGNCGCTATGNGACGTGATTATGTTATCNCCGACGATANTTCTTATATATGTAGGGACGTTTTTGAACACCGTGTAATGCTNAACTCAAAAGCNAAACTTTCCGAAATTACCGCCGGAAACGTAATTGATGAAATTATAAAATCCGTGAATGTTCCGGGAATTTCCAAAAGGTAAACGGCTATGATTCTGACAAAAATCCTGTTTTTAATCCTGATAGTCATATGTGCATTTTTCTATATACTATATATATGGAATTTTTCGCTTATATTGCTGATAATTTTCGTCACACTCCCTGTTGTGATGTTTGTCACGACGCTTATTACAAAACATCTTATAAAAGCCGAATTTGCAGTACAGAACCAGACAACACCTAAAAATACGTCTTTTCCCGTACAGCTCTGTATAACAAACAGAAGCATATTCCCAATAGGAAAAGCCGAGGCACATATTGAATACTATAATATATTCAATAATCAGATTAATGAATTTGAACTGCTGTTTCCTGTTCAGGCACAAAACACACAGCGTATCACCTTTCAGCTTAGTTCCAGATACTGCGGTATACTGAAAATCCGTTCAGCATATATTGATATTTACGACCCTCTGAGAATTTTCAGATTCAGAACCGGAAAGAAAATTCAGACTGAAATAGCTGTCATGCCCGAAATTCATGAAGTAAACGGTGCTGTAAGCTATGCCAACCGTGAAAGTGAGGAAAGTTCCGTATTTTCGGAAAATACGGCAGGGGACGACCCGTCTGAGATTTTTGACCTGCGTGACTATATAAACGGCGACAAACTGAACCGTATCCACTGGAAACTCAGTTCCAAAAAAGACGAACTTATTGTAAAAGAGTACAGTATGCCGGTTGACGTTCCGTGTATGCTTTTCCTCAATCTTAAATGCTATGAAGATTCTGAATATACACTCCCTGTTTTCGACACTCTTGTTGAAACGCTGATTTCAGTTTCACAGTTTCTCATAGAAAACGAGCGTATTCATACAGTCGTTTATTATAATGCCGCAATCAGAGATTTCAGCGAAATAAATATAACAAGTCCGGAAATGCTTGCGTCAGTTGTCCGGAGTCTTATACTTTCAGTAAGTGACAATCTCTACTGTGAACCACCGGAGCGTTATTTTCAGACAAATTCAAACATATCGCTTTCGTCTTTTACTTTTATAACTTCTGTTCCGGACACTCCTGTTCTGCACTATATTGAAGAAAATATAGACGCTGATATCAGAAATGCAGTTGTGGTTGTCAAGTCTCCGGAAGTTGCCTCCGAAGTCGGTTCAGGACTTTCGGAACTCAATACAATACCTGTTGTAATAGGCAGAATAACTTCATCAATCAAGGATATCGAACTTTAAAAGGATTGAATATGAAAAAAAAGGTTTTGCAAAATAATAACGGCGTTGTCATATGCGACAGCATTGTGATGTCCGTAAGAAAAAAACGCCCTAATCTAAGGAAACCCGAAGCTATATTTATAGCCGTTATGGGATTTGTATCGGTTATAATGTCGTTTCTCGGAATGTTTGAATTTGAATACAGACATAGTACTCTTGTAATGGCAGCCGCCGGATTGTCGATTTTTTATATTGTACTCTCACTTATAGGCAAACGTGCATTATGGGTCATGCTCGGCTCTGTAATCACCTTTATATTTGCAGCATATAAGATGATTGAAAATATTGCCACCGGTTTCAAGTTCATGTATAACATCGTTTACAGCGATTCGTACAATACACAGATAAATTACTATAAATCACTTCCGGCTCATCTTGAGGAGCAGTGCGTAACGACTTTGTTTGTTTTCTGCGTATGGCTGCTGGCAATGATTATCTACTTCTTTACAATTTATCACCCTAATCCGATACTCCCACTGCTTGCAACGTTCCCGATTCTTGAAGTAGGACTGTACAACGGAATAGAAATCCCGATTTTCTGGGGGATAATGACCGTTGCCTACTGGCTCGCACTTCTTGCAATGTCAACGATTGATATCGGTGAATTAAGCGGAGGAAGCGGAGGTTTCGTCCGGAAAGACAACGTTTTTTTCNCGAAANGNCAGATGCGTCTTAAAGTCACCGAAAANTGTGGTCTGTTCATAGTCATAACAACCCTTATAATAACCGCTGTTTCGGCATTTATTATAAATATTTCAGGATATGAAAGAAGTGACGAACTTAACCGCAAGCGTATTGAAATACGTGACGCTATCAACTCTTTTTCCCTCGAAAATTTAGCGGAAAGCATTTCAAGAGTAACAAGCGTTTTCGGATTTTCTTTCAATTACGAAAATCATAAACTCGGTNNTANNNATTCAGCTTCACTTAAATTCAAAAATACCACTGACCTTATAGTTACAATAGACCGTAAACACGAAGGTGCGATTTACCTTAAAGAATACACCGGTTCTGTATATGACGATAACTCATGGTCTGACCTCAGTGAAAGCATATATAAAAATCAGCTGTTTTCCGATTTCAAAAACTACAGCGTATATCCTCAGGATTTTGCTTCACTCTTTGCAAGGAACGTACTTCCTGATACACCTACTATGACTATTTGGATAAATTCAAAACTCAGGGACAACAAAAGTTTTGCTCCCTACGGAACAGACAATTTCGGTAATCTTACCTATAACAAGGATTTGACAGTTTCGTCAAAAAGAAAAGACGAAAGTGAATTTTCATATAAATTCATAGCTGTAAATAATGACATTCTTGCCTCATATCTGGCTTTACCCTCTGAAAATATCTACTCGGCAGGTTATGTCTACAACGAAGAAGTAAGGGAAAGACTTTATCAGTACTGTAACGAAAACGGTCTTTTTGCATATGACGATGTTTTCTATACTGAAAATGAAATGCCTTTCAATAATGATGAATATGCTTATTCAAACGGAAATGTTCTTCTTGCTCAGCTTCTTCAGACAAGATACAAGGACTTTGTATATAAAAATTATCTCCAGATTCCTGACGACAAGAATATAAAAGAAGTGCGTGAAGCGTATGCAGATATTTTACAGTATGCCGAAAATGCACATTCTGCGTCTGAAAAGCTTGAAGTTCTCACAATGATTCGTGAAAGGATAGATTCACAGAATGTCTATTCTCTCAGTCCCGGAAAAACCCCGTCCAACCGTGATTTTATAAATTATTTTCTGCTTGAAAACCACAAGGGTTACTGCATACACTATGCGACTTCCGGCGTCATGCTTGCAAGAATGGCAGGTATTCCGGCAAGATATGCAACGGGATATGTAATTGTAGGTGAAGATTTCAATGAAAAAAACGCCAACAGTGACGGGTCTTACACTATCACATTAAAGGACAACAGAAGCCACGCATGGGCGGAAATCTATCTTGACGGCTACGGCTGGGTTCCGTTTGAGTTTACAGCAGGATATTCTGACAGTTCAATAGTTACAGAAACAACAACGCAGAATATATTTACAGATACCTCAACTGAAACAACAACCGCTGTCCGTAATTCCGCACATCAGTCAACGTCACGCCGTTCGTCAAAACAGTTGTCCACAACTACCACAACCACAACAACTACAAAAACAACCGGCGGAATTGCTACAAAACATCATAACGGAAACAATACAGGAAAAACGTTTCCTGTGAAAACAATCCTTACTGTAATTATTTCAGTCGGTGGAATCGTCCTGATAACCTATCTGAGACGAAGAATAATTATAACTTCACGAATAAAGAATTTCACTACCGGTGGAAACTCACAGAAATCCATATCAATGTACAGCTATGCGGAAAAACTTCTTGCATCGCAGAAAATACGTAGGGAAGATTTGAAATTCAGCGAATTTGCGGAATTTACTGAAAAAAATATGGGAGGAAAACTTTTCAGTGAGGGAGATTTCAGCCGTTTTATGGACATATCACTGAGAGCAGGTTTCAGCAATACGTCTCCGGACAACGAGGAATTAAAATTCTGCCGTAAATTCGTTACGGNACTTTNTTGCAAANTTTATGAANAGTNGGATTTTATCCATAAATTTATAATAAAATNNATTACAGTTCTTAAATAATTATATAATCAGGAGGTAATTTTTTATGAAAACCAATACTGCAAAAGGTGTTATTCTTGTAGTTTCGGGAATAATCGTCGCTTTTCTGCCCGGTATAATATCATCTCTTTTTTACTTAATCGGAACAGCTATAATAATTTTCTGTGTGATAAATATTATAAAGTCACTTATGACAGCTAATCCTGTTGCTGTTGTTCCGAACGTTATCGGAATAATTTTTGGCGGTGCAGTAACTTCCCTGCCACATTTCGTACAGACTATAATTCCGCTTACAGTAGGACTGATTCTTGCTTTCAACGGTCTTGACTATGCTGCTAAAGCCTTTATGAATATTGGTTCACGTATAATGAACATTATTCTTGCAGTGATAGCTCTTGGACTGGGCTGTACTTTGATTTTCCACCTCGTGAAAGCCGGTAATGCTATACGCATTATTGCAGGTCTTGTAATGATAGGTGCAGGTGCATATGATTTTATTTCAGACAAAAACTCTTACAATAGCAACGGTGGAATAATTGNCGTTAACAGCTATTCGGTCAAAGACGACAATAGGTTTATCAGATAAATTCAAAAGCCTGAGTATCCAAAGGCGGGTACTCATAAAGAAGTTTTCGCCATAGCACTTATGATTTTCAGTCAAAAGTGCTATGGCGTTTCTATTGACAATGTAACAGCTTTGATGTATAATTAGTACTAAGATAAATTGGAATTTGGAGGTATCAAATCATGGCAAATCATTATCAGGTAATTGATGAAACAAAGTGGGAACGTGCTATGCACTGTATGATTTTCAGAAATAGCATTGAACCGGCTTTTTGTGTTACCTTTGAAGCAGACATAACGAATTACAAAAGAAAAATTAAAGAACAGGGATTCTCATTTACTATGGCAATGGTCTATGCTGTTTGTAAATGTGCCAATGAGATTGAAGCTTTCAGATACAGATTCCTTAATGACAAGGTTGTTTTATTTGATAACATTGATACTGCATTTACTTATCTAAATGCTGAAACCGAATTATTTAAAGTTGTCAATGTTCCTATGGCAGATAACATTAAGGATTATGTTGAGTTAGCAACCAAAACCGCCAAAGAGCAGAAAGAATATTTTACTGCTCCGTTAGGAAATGATGTGTTCCAATGTTCGCCTATGCCTTGGGTAACTTATACTCATATCTCCCATACCAATTCCGGCAAAAAGGATAATGCTACTCCTTTGTTTGACTGGGGGAAATATTATGAGAAAGATAGCAGGTTCTATATCCCAATTTCAGTACAAGCACATCACTCATTTGTAGACGGGCTGCATATTGGGTTATTTGTTGAAAAGCTGCAAAGGTTTTTTGACGAATACTAAATTCTGATTTATGCGAGTAATCGAATATTAACAACAAGCTCCGAAGCAATTATCAATAATTGCTTCGGGGTTTAAACTTCTTTATGGGTATCGAACCAAAACTTCTCAGGCTTTTTTTATTGACTTTTTTCGTCTGATATTATATAATTATATACAAATCATAAATTGACAAGGCAAAAAAAGTGAGGTGCAGATAATGAAGAATTACAATAATGACAGCAATCCCGAGTTTCTTAATAATTATCTTGTGCATCTGAAAGTAATCAGAATGCTTTCCGAGCGTACAATCAATGAATATTACTTTGATATACGTCTTTTCTTAAAGTACATACACAAAAACAATACTGACACCGATTCTGAAACAGAAGTTGAAGATACAGATATAACTTATATGAGTTCTGATGAACTTCAGAAGATTTCCGTCACGGATATATATAATTTTATATTCTATGTTTCTGACGAACGCAAAAACGACAAAAGAGCACGTTCACGAAAAATTTCCTCTCTACGTAGTTTTTTTAAATACCTTACAAAAGTTGAACATATTGTTGAACATGACCCGACAAGAGAAATTGATATGTCATCTCCTAAAATGGCACTGCCGAAATTTTTGTCTCTGAATGAAAGTATGCGGCTTTTGGAAACTTCAAATAACAGTGATTCCAAACGTGATTACTGTATAATAACAATATTGCTGAACTGCGGTATACGTCTGAGTGAACTTGTTAGCATAAATATAAAGGATATTGATTTCTACGAAAACCGTATAAAGATTCTCGGCAAGGGCAACAAGGAAAGAATGATTTATCTTAACAATGCTTGTATCGCCGGACTTAAAAACTATCTTGAAATAAGAACGAAAAATCAGAAAGCAATTGACGAACCGGCTCTTTTTATAAGCAATCAAAATAAACGTATTTCCAAGCGGCGTGTCCAGCAGATTGTTGAAAATGCCATTAAAAACGCTGAACTCGACGGAAAAGGTTTTACAACACATAAACTGCGTCATACCGCTGCAACTCTTATGTATCAGTACGGCGGTGCTGATATACTGACATTAAAAGAACTGCTCGGACATTCCAGTATTTCCACCACCGAAATATATACCCACCTTAATAACGAACAGGTAAGAAATGCGATTGAAAATAATCCGTTAGCAGATGTGAATTTCAGCAAAAATAAATCTGAAGAAAATTAGAGTGTGTTCCCATAAAAAATAGTATCAAAAATATCAATTTATACTAATAAGTAAGTGGTGTATTTGTTTCATATTTTACTGCCAACAAAGCCAGATTTGATATTGCTTATCATGACAAAATTACTAAAAATGAATATATAATGATATATATTTTTTTTGAATTTACTATTGACAAAACATGTTGCATATGTTACAATTGAAATACGACGGTGCTGTGTGACTAATCAGTTGTTGGGTTGCTGTTAATTTTTTATAGTTGGTCACTCGGTTCTGTCCTCTTAATTAATTGATTTTAACATTGAAAAATCAAATGACAATTTCCGAAAAATTTAGCATTCATCACCTGTAAAGTGGGTCAAAGTTGGTGTAACGGAATATCCGATATTGG
>WFLZ01000091.1 GCA_009177225.1 Clostridia bacterium | reverse complement strand
AAAAAATTGCTATTTGTTCCATAGAAAAAACCGCCTTTCTGTTTTTTTGAGTCTGTAGTTATTCTCATTATAACAGATTTCGGCGGTTTTTTCTATCTTTTTTCATCGAACTCACGTTATTCAAGGTATAATAATATAAAAAAAACTGCAACTTATAATTGCAGGTTTTTCAATAAGCAGGGGCAGAAGGACTTGAAATTTGCGCTATGGTTCTTCTAACTTTTGCTAACTTGCCTGAAATGGCGTAAAATCGCCAAATTACACGAATATACAAAAATGCGTTTAGTCCAATATTTGCTATGTTTTTGTAACAATAAAGGACAAATAAAGGACAAGAATCTTCATTATGGCGTACTCCTGTTTTCTTTTTAATCAGAAAAACCAACTACATAATGGAGGTACAAGAATGAAAAATTTAATTGATGAATTATACGATTACGATCTGTTTCACCTGACTGAAATCGCAGATGTTGACGATACATACAAGTCTGCTATGGACAGGATTGTCAAGGCAGAAGCAGAATTGCTGAAAGCATTTCCTGACTGCAAGGAAATACTTGACACATATCAGTCGGCAGACATTGATCTGCACAACCTCTCCAACCGCAATGAGTTCCGCAAGGGTTTCAAGGTAGGCGCACAGCTTGTCCTTGAAATGTTAAAGCCTATCAAGTAGGGAGGACAAAATCATGAGCAGATATAAAAGCGAACAGACCGCATACGATCCTCAGAAAAAGAAGAATGTGCCAATCTGGAGACTTGATACAAACACCATGACCGTCACATACTTCAACCCCGACACGCTGACTGAGGATAGCAAGACCTACCATACCGACTACATCAGGTATCATCTTCATTATTCTGACAGCAAATATCCCGACAGGCTTCGCAGGCTCGTCAATGAGGGTAAAATTATTGAGTACCTTGATGATCTCGAACTGAAAGTTCGTGAAGCAATCGCTCGCCAGGTGGAGCGTTGGAAGAAGTCTGATAGCTGTTATCAGAAAGCTGTCCTCAGTGGCAATGCTGAGAAGATGCTCGGTCTTGAAAATTGCTTTATCGTTATGGCAAGAGAGATTGTATTTGAGTGTATGGTTTATATTTGAGTTTGGACGGCTGTGCCTTTGAGTGCAGCCGTTATTTGTCATTTAAACAAGATAGCGTTACATAACTATTCTGAATATTATCATGAAGTGTGTTCCAATTATACCTACTCTTACAATTATCATCAATTGTCTTTAAGTACAGACTGATTTCTTCTAATAAAGGCATAATGATGTTTATTTGTTCAGCTAATACAGTTGCCACTTTGGGAGTTGATGACGTAATATAATCAGGATAAGTTTTTCGGCTTTCGTGGTTTGCTATTCTTTCTTCCAGAATGGCACATTGAAGAAGGTTTATGCCATTTTCTAATTTAATAAATTTAGCAAAGGTATCTTTTTTGAAAGAATTATGCTTGTTTACTATTTTATTATTCTTTTTGAAAGTAGTATAATCTAACCCTCGAATAAATAATGCCTGAGATTTAACCATATATGTTGTATTATCAAGCAAATTCGGTGGTATCTGAGCACTCGGATGAGATTGATAATCAAGTATATTATGCTGCATTAGGAATAATGCTTGATATAAATACATTGCTTGGAAGAATAATTGCGTTTCGGTATCTCTCTTGTTAATCATGTATTTATTTATTTCACAAAATAACACAACCAAAATACTGGCAAAAACGCCACCGAAAACGGTTAATAAAAAACTATTTGAAATCCAAATCGTGTTTATCTGAATAAAACCACTCTCCATATTGACAGTAATCAAGTAGGTGATCACTAAAAAAATAATAGAGAGGATACTTGTAAACTTTATAACCTTAATACTTGTACTCATTAGCCCTCCTAACAGAAGTAATTACGATTGTTCCTCTAAATCATGTAGCGTCTTACCATCTTTAGTTTTCCACGATACCCAGCCATTACAGCTTTTACCTGTAACGAACTCAGCTGCACTCGAAGGGCTATTGAATAGCACATCTTCTTGTAGAATGTTGTTTTCTATCCTACATTCCTCTCGCTTCTTGCGGTTACCAGGAGAAATTGTGTTATCAGCACCGCTGCTTGGAGCAATCTTACTTCCTTTTAGTACGACAAATCCCTCAGTTGTCTGCTTGGCAGATGCTTCGACGATAAAGTTTATCTTCTTAATCGTGCGAGTAAAGAACAGTTCGATTTCCTCCGATGCAGTATCGACAGTATTATCGGAAATAGGAACAACCTTGTTTAATGGAACGAATATCTTATGACCAAGTGTTCCCATAATGAGCTTGGCATAGTCTACGAACTCCTCCAGCTCGCTTTCTTTCTCCTCGGTGATATGTCCGGGGGAAGGATCGTTTCCGTTCTTGCCGATATATCGGTTAGCTTCAACAGCGAAATTGCAGAATTTGTTTTCAAGATAGCTGATCTCGGTCGGACCGAAGGAGTTATTGGAGGTTGTGAACACGACAGCCTCCGTCCAGTAGTCCTTATCTGGATTGCGTTTATGCTCCATAAGGCGGTAAAGAATTCCTTCGCCGTTCTTCCTGATGCCTGCCTGTCCTATGTAAGCGATGTTTTCTCCAGTGTCATCAGATACGCCAAAAAGGAAATATACTCCACTCCATTTGAGATCTTCACGGTTCTTGCATTTTTCTATTTCGGTGCGAGGTATCTTGTATGCAACGCCTGTCCAGTTGGCGAGGGTGCATTTGATACGTCCGCTTGCATCTCCGTCCATAAGGAAGAGATTTATATTTTTTCCTCGTGGCATTGTTTTCCCTCCATAGCTTCCCTGCTACTATTAAGCTTTATATACAGCCTTGATAATTGATCAAGTATAAGTATTAATTTTATACAATCTGTTTCTGTAATATCATCAAGATTATACATACCATGTGCGAGCCAATTTCTATTAATAATCGTAGGCTTGTTTTTATTATAATCTTTAAAATCTGTATTATAGAAAAGCATTACCATACACATTATTAGATTAAATAAAGCTGAAATCTCATAGTAATTAAACAAACTAAATTTATGACCTTTGAATCGGTTTTCCAATTCTACACGTCTATCAACCACTCTGTCATCAGTAGATAGAGAAGGGATTTTACCTTCGAAATGATTCTTAATAATCTTTCTGAAAGAGTTAAAACCCTGAGAAGCATCATGGGTATTACATATAATACCTGCTTCAATGTCTTTTGCGCATTGCTTAATACTCAATGAATCAATAATGCCACATAGCATATTAGCACAGTTATAATACCTCTTATTACCAAAATCATTAAGTGCTTCATTTAATTTATTTGTATCATCCGATGACAAATTGTGTTTTATGTTTTCGATGCTGTTATTAATTGCATTAAATTCTTGCAGATAATACATTACTTCTGAATCAAGTTTGCTGCTATCATTATCATTGTAAACTTCTCCCAAAATAGGAACGACACATTCTGGAGCATCATAAGCACATCCATACAAACACCAACCAATGTTGCCCCATGCTAAAACTTCGTTTTCAACTATTATTTCCTTATTTATTAGTTTTGTACAGAATTCATCAATATCAATATTCGATAGTTCAACTATAGCCTCAAAGACGTTATTCAAATTGTTAGCTGCTTGTTTTAATGTATCAGGTGATTCCTTTATTATTTTTAAAGTTGTTTCAATTGTATTGGCAATTTTATTGAAGTCAAACTGTAAATTGTCAGGCTTTTCATTATTGTCGCTCATTGTTAATTCTCCTTAAATTGATTTTAAAAATCAGGTAATTTCTTACTCGGTTTACAGTAGATTCGTGGTGGCGTGTATTCGCTGTCTATATAATTACTATGATATTGTATAAGGGAAATACCAAGTGTATTTGATAAATACATAATCAAAATATATAGGGCAGATAGTGAAAAAACTGCATTCTCATAAGTTGCTTCACAAAAATTAGAACCTCTATCATGTTTTACGCTTTGATGCGCACTCCACCAAGACAGCTTTCCTTTGTCCCAACCTGCAAATGGCTTTATAGTTTTATGCCACCTGCTAATATAAACCTCCGCCTCAACTATCTTTGGATACTTTGATAAAACTATATCTTTGTAGTCAAACATAGATCCACGTTTCTTTGAATCATCTATTGCTTCGCATAATGTCTTAAATGCTGTTTCACATTCCGTACAAGCAAGTATGATAATTTTTCTGAATTCAAATGAGTATACGTTCTCTTGTCCGTCAGGCTCAATATATCTGGAACTATCAGCGAGTTCTTTTTCAATATCCAAGAAATAGTACCACATATTTTGTAATTCTTTATCGTTCATTATTTACCTCCTATCAATTTCTGATACATCCTCNTCAACTCCGCCACGCACTCGCTCTCCGTCATTTTGAGATTAAACCCATAAGCCTGTATAACTGCTTTATCATTCTGCTGATGAGCCGTNACAAGATCAGTGAATAAATACATCTTATCACCATACATATCGGCAAAGCTGCAATCGGAATACTTTGCACGAACATCGAGGATATTTTGTGCAGTCTTTTCAATAGGTTTACGCTGTTCATCGGTTGNAGTACACCANGNAAAATTGTTATAGACAATATCCTTTGAATANCGGTAATCACTTTTAAGTCTGCNTGCAACAGNCNTCATCCAAGCCATATGTACATTAGAAGTCAGCACNCCGAAATGATACAANGTAGCATTAGGAATTAGCTTTACGAGATTGCTACACATAATATCGGGAGTCATAAACCCTAAAGGAATGTATCTTCTTTTCTCAGAGGAAACCTCGGGAACGACAATATAGTTGTTTGTCGGCATATTTTCAACATGGAAACGAGTCGGCTTATCAGCGAGTTTTCTTGTGCCTGCACTGTTGCTTTCAAGCCGGAATTGCCTTACTGCCTCAACGCGTTTCAAGCATTCGGACATTGACATTAGTTCTTTCGGGGTACAATCACCAAGCCATAAGCAGTATCGGCAAAATCCATTGATAAACTCTTTTGATCCTAACCACTTCTTGAAATACTTTTGTGATTTAGGTTCTTTTTTTATAAATTCGAGCATTTCTTCTTNGGTNAAAAGATAATATCNTCCGNNAATCGNTTTATTGCCAATACCAATCTCAGGCACATTACAAATAGGCTTTGTTCTACTATCAATTATCACGTTATCAGCTTCAACAAGATAACCATTGATATTCTTGACAATTTTCTCTGCACCGTTATCAAAAAGTCGCTTAGCTGCTGTATTCGGAGCAACACTAAAACCAACGATAACACAATGAACGTGTGCTTTCATACTTGCCTCACTATCCCANNNAAANGTNCTGTGAGCAAAATCAATATGTACTCCACATTCAAACAGACTTTTCCAAAGGATTGGCACCTGTTCCCCCTGTGTAATGGAATTGGTAGAAACGAGAGCTGTTCTAATTGCAGTTCCCGTCATAAGATCAGTAGCTTTCTTATACCAACATGAAACATAGTCCAGATTTCCGTTATTTTTTACTCCATCAAAAATCGTGAACACATCGTCCTTTTGTTCCTGACTCATAAGTCTTGCACCCACAAATGGCGGATTACCCATAATATAGGATAACTTCTCTTTCGGAACAACACTTTCCCAGTCAATACGGAGGGCGTTTGCTTCTGTGATATTGGCATAGGATTTCAGAGGTAAGAAATCAAGAGAGTGATCAACAATTTCCTCGGTTTCATGCAACATCTGACTTTCAGCAATCCAAAGAGCCGTCTTAGCGACCGTCACGGCAAAGTCGTTTATTTCAATACCGTAAAACTGCCCGATACCGACCTTGATAGGGTTGAATTCGCCCTCACCGCCAAGCAGCATTTGACCGCCATGTATCTCTTTCAGAACTTCATTTTCCAATCGGCGCAGGCTGATGTAAGTCTCCGTGAGAAAATTTCCGCTGCCGCAAGCAGGATCAAGAAATGTAAGAGAAGCAAGTTTACTGCGGAAATTCTCTAACTTGTTCCGTCTTGTTTTATCGACCTTGACTTCACAAATTTCTGCAAACTCAGCTTTCAGATCGTCAAGAAATAGAGGGTCAATGACTTTATGAATATTCTCAATAGACGTGTAGTGCATGCCTCCGCTTCGGCGAGTTTCGGGATTCAGCGTACTCTCAAAAACTGCGCCGAATATAGTCGGAGATATTTCAGACCAATCAAAGCCTGCACTTGCTTTATTGATGAGCAGATCAACAATTTCCTCGGTAAATCTGGGAATTTCTATATTCTCATCGGCAAAAAGACCGCCGTTTACATACGGAAATCCTGCTAAATCTTCATCCATATATGGGTCACGATCATCCGTATTAGTATCAAGGACTTGGAACAACTCGATCAAAGCCTTGCGAACATCTTTAGGTTGAAATTGTTTTAGATACTGTCCGAACTTCTCATGCTGTCCGAAAATCCCTGCGTCCTCCGCATACAGACAGAATACAAGACGAACGCAAAGCATATTAAGGCTTTTCAGCGTTTCCGGACTATCAGGATTTTTATATTGTTTCAAAATAGCATCATACAGCTTACCTACTAAATCGCCTGCTTTTAGAGAGATCTCCATTTCCTTTTTTAGATTCTCATTCTCTGTATCAACAAGGAATTGCAGACGATAATAGTCTTTTGCAAGGTCTTTCAAGAGAATCTGCTCAGGCTCGCCGTTCGGTTTCTCCATATCGTAGACAAGGAACTCATCAAAGTTACAAGTGACGATCCAACGAGGGTGTTGAGATAACGGCAGTTCCGTTACATAGCGTTTTGCCTGTTGAAACGGATTGAGTAAAGAGCCGTCCGATTGACGAATAGCCTTGCGTAAGTCCTTGCCAAGCGATTTTTGTTCTATCATAACATGAGTTGACTTGATATAGCCGTCTATAAAAGAAGTGTGGTCTAAATGCACCTGATCTTCAAAGCTGATGAATCCTGCAATATCGTCCACACCGTAAACATTTACAAGTAAATCAATCCAGAACTGCTGAGACTGCCCCTTTTCATAGCCTTTGCCCTGCCAACGCAGAGCAAATTCTTTCGCAGCCTTTTTCTGCTCCTTTTCGGTCATTATGTCGCCTCCGTATCTCTTGCAATTATTTCTATTTATTATACCACATTTCGCCTAAAAATGCAATGGTTTTACAGATATTCTTAGCAACTTTGATTCCAATGGACTCAAAGTCCCCTCACTCGTCATCGTCATCGTTCATTTCCTGAATGCCATGTGTCCTCAACTCATTTTTGAGCTGCTTCATTTGTTTGTCGGCAGAATATATATCCTGCGGCGAACGACGTTGCTTAAAAAGACGAGAATATTTCATATTTTTTCCACTTTCATCAGAAGATAAATCTTTAAATATTCTTGGATATGTTTTCTTTTTAGTGACAAATCTTCCTTTCTTTTCGTACAAGATCCGCATATCACTTGGATTTCTCTCAGCCTTTTTGTAACTCTCATTTACTTCGTCTAAGTACCCGTTTATAGCTGTATTCAAAAAGCGCTCGAAGGTATAATATTCGCATGGAGCAATATATCCGATACACCTATTTCCTTTCGAGATGACAAATACCTTGCCGTCGGGAACATTATCCTTGACTTCCGGCGGAACATTCACAGGATCAAGTTCTTCCATATCCACCACTTCTATAGTATACCCCATAGCTTTCAAGGAGGGATAGAGGGTGCTTGTGTACTTTTTTCCCGTAAGCATTTCCTTGCCCATGTGATAGACCTTCATACTCTGCGAATCAAACTGGCTTTCATCGAGCTTTAACTTTGCTTTCATTCCCTGATAGAAGCCTTCGTCATATCCGCTTGCAAATACAGCTATGCTCTCAAAGGAAACATGATAAATGTCAGCAAGTGTTTGAACATAATACTCTGTTATCTTAACTTTACCGTTCTCTATGCCGTTATAAGTTGTTCGTGAACCGCCTATCATTTCGGCGACCTGAGCCTGCGTATATTGGTGTTTTTTACGCAGCTCAATTATATTGTGACGAGTAAGCTCCTGATTAATATTATCCTTAGCCATGTCTTAATTTCTCCTGACAATGTCTTAATTTCGCTTGACATATTGAAATGTCAAATTTCTTATGATACAATTCTATCATAGACTTGAAGATATTTCAAAAGATATTCAAGTTTATTACGGCAGATAAAGATATCAATACTCTGCAATAATTATAAAGCGCTTTTATAATTCTTATATGAAAGGACGATGATGAATCGTTGAACAATGAAAACCAGTGGGCAACTCCCACGCCATTACGTCCCGACGGGACAAATCTCCTGCCGTTCCCTATGAACGCTCTGCCACCAATATTAAGGGAGATGGTTCAGGCGATAGCTACAACCACCTCCACCGATCCAGCAATGGCAGGCACGGCGATACTCTCGGCGGTGAGTTACTGCTTTTCGGGAGTGTACCGAATGTCGGCAAAGCGTGACCACACTGAGCCGCTGGTACTCGATGCACTTACCGTGGCAGAACCAAGTTTCAAGAAGTCACCTGTTATCTCAATGGTGAAGCGACCGTACATACAGTTCGTCCACGATTGGAACGAGAACAACAAGCATGATATTTTTAAAGNNCAGNCAGAACGTAAGCTCTTAGAGGGNAAGCTGTTATCTCTTGAAAAGNAAGAGNACGTGACCGCCGATGAGATCGCCAAGCTTCAAACTGACCTGAGCAATATCCCTCCGAGCAACTTCCGCAGGATTGTTGTGGACGATATTACCCCTGAATCGCTTGTAAATCAGCTCGAAGAAAACGGCACTCTGCTGATGATTTCGGACGAAGCCGGAATGCTCGGTAATTTTAGCGGTCGTTACAGCAACAATATCCCTAACCTTGACTTGCTCTTGAAGTCTTGGAACGGCGAAACCTACATTAGCGACAGAGCGACCAGGGCGAGTATAGTTCTCAAAAAGCCGTATATGAGCATTTGCCTTGCCTGTCAGCCCTATGTGTTCGACAGCATGATAAGCAACACGGCTTTCCGTGACAGCGGTCTGATAGCTCGTCTAGTATATTGTTTCCCTGTAAGCAATATCGGCTCACGGCGGTATGATACTCAGCCTGTTCCCGAAGAAGTAGCAGAGAACTACAAGNNATTGGTNNACNAGCTGTTGAATTATNANTTCACCTACCACGATGATAAGGAGCTGTATCTGCACTTTGATAGTAGGGCTTATCAGGAGTTCGTTGATTACTACAACGGACATATCGAACCGAAACTTCTCACTGATATGGCTTTCTGCAAGGATTGGGGCGGCAAGTATCACGGCTTGATTTTAAGGCTGTGCGGTATCATTCATTGCGTGAAGTGTGTGCTGAATGGCGAGAATCCTGTTGAAATCCGTGTAAATCTCGACACGTTCTGCAATTCTATTGAAATAGCAGAATACTATCGAAATCAGGCTATCTATGCTTACAGCTTAGGCGATGTGGATATTGCCACGGTCAAGGCTGAAAGGGTACTGAACAAGATACGTTCCAAGCGTATTCAAACAATCAGGCAGAATGATTTGCATCATTTTTGCAGATGCACCTTGTTCAAAAACGCTCAGGACTTTATTGAAACGATAGATATGCTTGAAGAATACAAGTATCTTCGCCGTGTCACCAGTAAGGGAACAAACAATAAAACTGTAACTGATATTGTGGTCAATCCCCACATTTACAGTTAAGGAAATCTGTATTTTGCACCTTTTGGGCTTTTTGAGATGCAAAAGGTGCAAAAATCCCAAAATCCATAAATATAAAACTTAGAAAGAGAGATGTTTTATAATGAATGAAACAACAAAGGCAATTATCGACAACATTTTCGAGGAGCTCATCGCTCTTCAGGAGAACATTGACAGCGGTGCTGTCAGTGTTTCGACTAAGGCTAAAGAGCCTACCCCTGAAAAGGTGGAAATGCTCACAATCAAGGAGAGCGCCGAGCTTATTGGCGGTCTGTCCGAACACACGGTTCGTCAGCTCGTTGCACAGGGTAAAGTGAAGTCCGTCCGAACAGGCGAGGGCAAGCGTGGTAAAATTCTTGTCAACAAAGCTGACCTTGTGGCGTACTTTAACGGAAAGGCGGTGTGAGATATGATTGAGACGCCATTCTGATAACGACTAAATGAACTTGGACATTTTTGTCCGTGTTGGTTATTCAGCTTTGAGGGAACTTGCCCCATTTTGAAAAGAATCAAACTGCCAAATCTGGCATAAGCTATTACTCAATTTTGAGTAATAGCACGGTGCTGATTTTTAAAAAAGTAATGCGGATTTTTGATTCTCGTACCCACATTTCGGCTGCTCCGCCAGCCGATTGAGCCTCGCAGAGCCCCATAAGCATTTTTGATAGTCCGATTAGGCTGTCGAAAGTGCTTTGGGGTTACTGGCGGCGCTCCGCAAGTAATTCCGGCTCTCCGAGCCGTTTGTTCCTGCGATACACTTATTGTTCAGGAACAATTCGTCCGTCAGGACTTTGCGTCAGCAATCCCCTCGTCAGAGGGTTCAGATATATAAATTTTAGGAGACATGAATATGAATACAAAGACTATCTCGATGTGTCAGGGAAAAGGCAGCCTGTCACATAACAACAGAGATTTTTCTGCCAAAAATATTGACAGCTCACGGACTACTGACAACATCGTTTTTATCCGTCAGGAATTGGGCGAGACTTACGATCAACTTTTCGGTGCAGCGATAGAAAGATACAACGCTCGTCAGAAAAGAAATGATCGTAAGATTTTAGACTACTTTCAGCACCTGTTTAATCGTCCGCCAAGTGCGAGTGTTATCNCTGGAACGAACAAGCAAAAAAGCTTCTATGAGGACTTGGTGCANATAGGTACAAAGGACGATACAGGTGTCGGCTCTCCCGATGCTGAAACGGCAATCAAGTGTCTGTGTGAATATATGGAGGGATTTCAGGAAAGGAATCCGAATTTTTATGTGTTCAATGCTGTGATGCACCTCGATGAAGCAACTCCTCATTTGCACATCGACTATATCCCCATAGGACATTTCAGCAACGGTCTTGATACCAGAAATGCAATGGCGAAAGCTCTCGAAGAAATGGGACACGGCAAGGGTGCAAATGCGATCAACCGATGGCGTTTATCCGAGTGGGAAGTCCTGCACCAGATTTGCACGGCTCACGGCATTGAAATATCCGAACCGAAGAAGTCCAGAGGGTACAGTTATACCGTGCAGGAGTACGGCGAACATAAGGATAAAATCAGGGAGCTTGAAGCCGAAAAGGAACAGCTCACCACTGAACGTGACGAAGCCCGTGCCGAGGTCGATAAACTCTTCAGGAAGAAAGTTAAGATATCTGAGATTGAGAGTATCGAAGCCAAAGAATCCATGTTCGGCAAAAAGGTCACGTTGTCCAAAGAGGACTATGACAAGCTGAATGACACGGCTAAGAAATATGTGGCTATGGAGAAATCTACCAAGAAACTCAAATCTGAACGTGATACGGCGGTTCAAGAGCGTAACAAACTTAAAGCCAAGTACGATGCTACGGCTTCGGAGCTTGCAGGCTACAAGAAGAAAGAGGAAGAAAAGCGTTATTTCTCCCGTGAGAAGCTGAATAAGCAGACGCAGCAAATCTCCGACCGTGAAAAACTCCGTAAAGCAATGGCATTTATCTCTGCTTGTGGGCTGTCGGACGATTTTGCCCGGTTTAAATTCAACAAAACAAGAGGTTCAGAGTTAGAATAAAAGACGAAAAGGTATGGCATACTTCTGAAACACTTGACATACATAGAAATATGCGCTAAGATTATAATGACAGGAGTATGCCATAAAATCTATATCGTAAAGAAAGGGAACGATTTATGGCTACAATAAGAAAACGTGGGAACTCCTATCAGATAAGAGTTTCCTGCGGATATGATACATCGGGAAATCAGGTCACTAAGANCAAGANATGGACNNCCGANNAAGGAATGACACCTAAACAGATCGNGNAAGAGCNTAACCGTCAGGCTGNGATGTTTGAGGAAGCCNGNAATAATGGCTTTCAGAGCAAAGNGATNAAGTTTNAGNAATTTGCTGAGGAATNGTTTAAGCAGTANGCTGATACNAAGCTCAAAACNCAGACAGTACGTTGTTATCATAACTGCGAAAAGAAGGTCTACAAGGCTCTCGGTCATCTTCGTATGGATAAGATAACAACACGCACGATACAGACCTTCANAGTTGACCTCGCGGGAGAGANGCGTTATGATAGCAAGGGGAAAGAGCTTCCGCCGTATGCTCCGAAAACGGTCAGGAATTACATATCATTTATTTCCTCAATATTTGACTATGCTGTGAGNANGCAGGTTCTGACCAATAANCCCTGTAAGAANGTTGTTTTACCGTCCAAAAAGGCGAAAGATCGTGAAGTTTATTCACTGGACGAGGTTCAGCAGATGCTTGAACTGTTTGAGAATGAGAGTGAAGCCAACTACAAGTACACGATTTTCTTTACTCTGGCAGCCTTTACAGGACTTCGCCGTGGTGAACTGCTCGGTCTTGAATGGAAAGACATTGATTGGGAGAACAATCTTCTCAGCGTTGTCAGAACGTCCGAATACACCAAAGAGAAAGGCATATACACAGATACCCCAAAAACGGAGAGCAGTGTCCGTTTCATCAAGCTGCCGCCCGAAGTTATGCAGAAGCTGAAAGAGTTTCAGGACTGGCAGAACGGCTACAAGATGAAACTTGGTACGAAGTGGGTAGAGTGTGACAGACTTTTCACAAAAACAGACGGNAGTNCTATGGGAATGCGTCAGCCGTATAAATACTTCGNGCGTTTCTGNGAGAGGACGGGNATGAGATTNGTGAACANTCACAGCTTCCGACATTTCAACGCTTCCGTTCTCATAAATAATGGTGTCGATGTAAAGACAGTGCAGGGCTGTTTAGGTCATAGTTGCGCAACAACGACTATCCCCGTTCCAAATAGTAACACAAAACCCACAGCAGTACATACCGATAAGATAATACCACTCATATTTATTAGTGCTTCTCAGTTAACGGGAGGCACTTTTTTCGGAATAGTAGAATAATGTACTATTTTTTGTTGACTATTTGCTCGAAACATGCTATAATAATAAAATAAACAGCGAATGTTTTAAAATATGATCCTTAATTTTTTTCACCTGTGAAAAGAGGTGTTATATGGGANAAGAGTATACGAAACAACATATTGTTCCAGCTTGTTATATTGCTAACTTCGGAGCAAATGGTAATGAGGGCAGAAAGCGTAGTGTATATTACTATATAAAGGAAAAAGGAATTTCAGGATGCGGTTGTGCCGGAGACTTTCTTTTTGAAAGCAATTATTATGATATACTAGAATTAGGCGAGAATAAAAAAATCCTTGAAATTCTTTTTCAGAAAATAGAAACAGACTTATCAGATTTGCTAAAAGAACTAATTGGTTCTATAGTGTTTGAGAAACAAGAACGAAATGGAAGCTATGTTGATTATCCTCTTTCAAAACGTCAGGCTTTAAGCGCTCAATTTGCTATGTAAATTCAACGGACTAATTTACTGCGCAAGCAGTTCAAGTACATATATGAGCAACTCAAAGCCCATGTTCCTTGTGGTTCTATTCCTGATTAAGGCAAGTCTGACTTTAAGAGGCTACAAAACACTCAAATTTTGTCTTTTGATTTAGCCCATTTTTATGCTAATATGTTCAATGATAAAAAATGGGCTATTTTAGTCAATCACACGGAATTATCATTCCTGACATCTGATAATCCGTTAATAGCAATAAATCATGGCAAGAATGACCATGTTTCGGCAGCATCTGATGATCTCACATATTACATTCCTATCTCACCAATATTTGCTATTGAAATGTACCCTAAATCCGTTAAGTGGAATGACCTTTTCTATTTTGATTTATTTGATGTACGGAGCATTGCTATTTNNAATTTACAAATCGAAAGAGATTGCANGANNATGNTCTTCGTCAAATAAAGACTTCAAATTGATAAAAAAACTTTTGAACAAAGAATTTTCTGGAAAGGAATAATAGTGGAATTGAAATTTACAAATCATACTGGCAACCTATCTATTCTAAAACATAGATCTTTGCCTATGGTTATGACAGGAGAATTTGATTTTTATAGATGCATCGAATTCAATCCAAGTATGTATAGAAAAACAGTTAGCGAGCTTCATGCAGGAAATCTACGATTAAGCAGAACCGACAATCGTTATTCAAATCTATTTCCAGGACAAAAGCTTTCATATTGGGCTGATAGCTCGGAAACAAGCCGAGCTGAAATAAAGCGCTGGGGGTCAAGAAATAACATACTAACGTTTTGGGCTTATGATGATGGAAGCAGTTTTATTCCAACGGTATATCCACGTAAAGAACTGCAAATAATTGACGGTACTCAATTGGAGTTTAATAAAATACTTAAAAAGCTTGAAAAACACGAGAACCTAACTAAAGGTGAAAGAGAACTCATTGACGAAATAGCTGACCAAGAGCCTGACTGCTTGGCATACGAATCAGAAGCCCGAAAAGGAAGTATGAATTTTCTTTTCTTTGAACACGGCTTCAAGAAATTATCATTAAGAGAAGTAAGGCTACGACTCGGAGATGAACAAGGAAAGAATCATAACAGGATAGTATGCGCAGATACAAGTGACTATGCTCCTAAGCTCTATTCTTATGGGAACATGTTTCTTCCTATTGCTCGCATAGGGAAAGATGATCATTATAACGAAACTGATGAGTTTAAACTGCGTTTACAGGTATATATGGATAGAGTACAACGTTTCATAGATGAACACAATGAGAAAGGTTCGGAGGTATAATTATGTATAAGCTTGCTGATTTATTTAAGGATAGCATTCATAAGGGGAGTTTGTTTTCTGATGAGGCTATAGCTGCAATTGAAGCATTAGTTTTTATGAAGAAAGTTAAAGGCAAAGATTTCCCATACATAAATTGTCAAGTCAGAAAAAAAGATATAAAACTTACTCCTGAAGAAGCTGTACGTCAGCTCTATATCTATTCCCTTGTACACGATTATGGCTATTCTCTCAATCAAATGGAGCTTGAACGTCATATTCATTTTGGCAGAGAAGTTAAGCGAGCTGATATTGTTATATTTGAAAAGAGTCATCCAAATTCCGAGTATATCATTATAGAGGTCAAAAAGCCAAAGCTTTCCGATGGAAAAGAACAGTTACGTTCGTATTGCAATGCTACTGGTGCAACTATGGGCGTATGGACTAATGGACAATCTATTTCATATTATCATAGAAAAGATCCTAATTACNTTGNAGATATTCNTAATATTCCAAATGTAANGCAANAACTCANAGATATTCTTACCGNACNATGGACTATTGATGATCTTGTTGCAAAGGATAAGCTCGTAAATGAAAAGAAATCTCTAAAAGGACTCATCGAAGAAATGGAGGATGAAGTTCTTGCAAACGCAGGTGTGGACGTATTTGAGGAAGTTTTTAAACTCATTTATACAAAATTATACGATGAAATGGAAAGCGGCAGAGATCATTCAAGAACATTAGAGTTTCGTAACTATGGCGATACCGATGATGATCTTAAGGCGAATATCCAAAAGCTCTTTGAAAAAGCAAAGAAAAAATGGCCGGGTGTTTTTTCTTCCGATGAAAAAATCACCTTAACATCATCGCATCTTTCCGTCTGCGTTTCTTCCTTGCAGGATGTTAAACTGTTCAATTCAAATCTTGATGTCGTTGATGATGCCTTCGAATACCTCATGAACAAATCACAAAAAGGCGAAAAAGGACAGTTCTTTACCCCAAGATATGTGATTGATATGTGCGTTAGAATGCTTAATCCTACAAAGGATGAAAAGATGATCGACACAGCAGCAGGCTCATGCGGTTTTCCTGTCCATACAATTTTTTATGTATGGAAGAAGATACTTGAAGAAAAAGGTATCCCCCAGAGTCATCTATTTACGACTGAAAAAAAGCCTGCGGAGTGCGAAGATTACGTTCAGGAGAATGTTTTTGCTATCGACTTTGATGAAAAAGCTGTACGTGTTGCAAGAACACTAAACCTGATAGCTGGAGATGGACGTACAAATGTAATGCATCTTAATACTCTTGATTACGAAAGATGGGAAGATGTCACTAAACAGGAAGAATGGCAGGATAAATATTACGAAGGCTGGAAGGGGTTGCGTAATCTTCGCACCAAGAAAGACGAAAATCGTGATTTCCAGTTTGATATTGTAATGGCGAATCCTCCATTTGCTGGAGACATTAAAGAAAGCCGAATTATTTCCAAATATGAGTTAGGAAAGAATGCTAAAGGCAAGTATCAAACGAAAGTTGGCAGAGATATTCTGTTTATTGAACGTAATCTCTGTTTCCTGAAGCCCGGTGGACGAATGGCTATTGTTCTTCCACAGGGTAGATTTAACAATTCAAGTGATAAGTACATACGTGATTTCATAACCGAGAATTGTCGTATCCTTGCAGTGGTTGGACTTCATGGAAATGTCTTTAAGCCGCATACCGGAACAAAGACTTCTGTTTTGTTTGTTCAGAAATGGGACGATGAGCTTTGCCCAAGAAAAGAAGATTATCCTATTTTCTTTGCAACTATGAAAAAGCCCAGTAAAGATAATTCAGGTGAAAAGCTTGTCAGATCGGACGATCATGGACATATCATTCTTGATAAGCATGGACATATGATTGTTGATCACGATTTGTATAATCATGATGGCTTGACAGAAGACGGTATTGCTGAAGCTTTTGCTGAATTTGCTAAAAAGGAAGGTTTAAGTTTTTTTCAGTAAGCCCGTCCATTGAACCTTTCAATGAAACAAAATATAATACTTTAATGGACGGGCTGGAATGCAGTAAAATATTTTTATCAGAGATCAGTATTGATAATGAAAAATACAGATTTGACAGTGAATTCTTTCAAAAAAAATACTTATCGGCATATAAAAAAATAAAAAGCATTTCTCACTCTACTATACGGGACGAACTTAGTGTACTTACTGATTTCCATGCAAACGGAAGTTATGAGAGTATTGCAAATGTATTCAAGTTACTTGATGAGCCAGATTATGCATATATGGTTCGAACAACTGATTTAGNAAAACGAGATNATACACACNACGNTAAANATGTNTCCGAAAGAACATATAATTTCTTGAAAAAAAGCAAGGTCTATGGTGGAGAAGTAATCGTTAATAAAATAGGAAGTCCCGGCAGAACCTTTTTAATGCCTNACTTACATAGACCCGTTTCCTTAGGTATGAATCAATTTATGTTGCGAATGAAGGAAAATGGAAAAANAGATAATGCAATGCTTTNTGTTTTCCTNAATTCTGCACTTGGCAAGTTGCTTATTGAACGAAAAGTTAACGGTACAGTTCCACTTACAATAGATAAAGAAGCAGTTCGTTCAATTTATGTACCATGTTTTTCACAGAGGATAAAAGAATGTATCTTTTCAATTACAAAACAATTTGAATTGTTATTCTTTCAATCAGATGCCTTATATTCGGACGCCAAGAATACATTGATGAAACATCTAAAGTTTGATTTTAAGAAGATATCTTTAAGTGGAATTACAAAAAAGAAATTATCAGAATCATTTAACTCTTCAGGACGATTGGATGCTGAGTATTATCAGCCTAAATTTGATGATCTGTTCTTTATCCTTTCAAAGCTCCAAACCAAACCACTTGATTCTCTTGTTACAACAACGAAATCAATTGAACCAGGCAGCGAATACTATAGAGAAATTGGTGTTCCATTTATTCGTGTAAGCGATGTTAGTGTTACTGGAATTTCACAGCCATCAATTAAAATACCTGAAAATATCGTTCCGTCTATTGAAACATTATTTCCAAAGAAAGATACCATTTTGTTTTCAAAAGATGGTAGTGTAGGTATCGCATATCAGGTAGAAGAAGACTTAAAAGCTGTTACATCTGGAGCGTTATTACATTTTAGAGTTAAGAATACTAAAGAAATACTGCCGGAATACTTAACTCTTGTTTTAAATTCTGATATTGTTCAATTACAAGCAGAAAGGGATGCAAGCGGTGCAATCATTCAACATTGGAAACCAAGTGACATAAAAAAAGTAACTATTCCGATTTTACCCTATGATATTCAAAAAGAAATAGCGGAGAGCGTCAGAANTTCTTTTGCCAAACGCAGAAAAGCCGAAAAATTAATACAAGNTGCAATAAAAANAGTTGAGCTTGCGATTGAAAACGGAGAAGATACCGCANTAAAATGGTATGANACTCAGGTGGACTAAACTATGAAAATTGAAAANAAATANGANCAATGGAAATCAATTACTGAATCTGATTTTGTTACACTNCTTNNCAAAACATGGTTTACTTTTATTGCAACTTTAAGAGAACTAAATCCTAATGTTTCTGTATTTGCTGAAGACGGTAAGCCGAGGGGTGATAAGCCGTTTCTTAATGCGTATAAAAGTGGTATAATGCCGATTGTCCAGAAACAAATGGAAACAGATGACTCGCTGCAAGAATTATATAAACTATATCCATTCGCAATAAAAAAGGTTCTTGAAGTTTTCCCGCAATACTTTTTTCAGACTTTTTATATCGTGAATAGAGAGTTTAAATATACTGATGAGGATATTCAAAAGGATGAAGAAGGCAACTTAAAAGAACGTTATCAAGTCAACATTCATATAAGCGATCAATGGATTATTAAGGGGTACATAGGTTTATCTGGGTATTATAAAAAGACATCATATAATGAATCCATAAAATTCAAAGTGGATACTCGTGATGTTATCAAACAAGCTGTTGAAGCAATTAATCGAACTCATAGCATAGATGAGATATCATTTATAAAAGAGCTTTATACTGAACTAACTGATAGAATAATCTCTAAACTACCAAAGGTGGACTATACTGAAAAATACAATCAAACAATAAACAAAAAATACTATCTCAGATTAACCGTTTTTGTTCGAGTATTCGTCTTAATTTTGAAAAGAACTATCGTCTGCCTCATGATATAGATGGTGTCTACGAAACAAATACGTTTGCAATATTTAAGCAAATGCCCTATAACCAGTTCTATAAATCGTTTGATAGTGGCTTGATTAATCAAAAAGATTTATTCTATAGTAAGCTTCTAAAAAATGCTGGAGTTGAATGGTTTGCAAGTTTTGTCTATGCATTACGAAACGCTTTGTTTCATGAAATTATAAGTCCGCTTGATGAGGAGTGGCAAATAATTTTCAAATCAGCATATCTGGTTCTCAAAAGAATAAGCGATATATGTATTGATACGGTTTATCGTATTTTCTCTCTAAATGAAATTGATAATAATCCAATAGTAGAATATGTAATGCATAACGCCATAGACTGTGTAAATAGTCTCGCAGACCATGTTGAAATATTAGAGGCTTCGCAAATCTCATTAACTCACTTTGAAATCAATAATTCTTTGATCACTGCATCGGGGATAGTTAAACTTAAAGTTAAGCTTCAAAAGGGAGAGGCCGATGACATTAGAGAAGAAACTGGAGAAATACTCTCTGAAGAACCTGTAGTAATCGATTTTGAGGCAAAACTATATGATGATAATCTTGAAATCGTGAGTACTAATGATGGACAAAAAGAGATAAGTTTTTCTATTGCAGGCACATAATAATCATAAAGCACCCTCTCGGAGCGTTTCTGAAAGGGTGCTTTTCATAGCGGTTTTAAGTTTGTGTACCTCAGGCTCGGACGGCTATGGTGGGCATATCCGTTCGCCAGAGGGCATAGCAAAAGGCTTTGCATTTCTGCATAGCCTTTACGCTGATTACTCGTCCTCGTCACTACACTCATCCAGCCCGTGAAGCAGTTGTATATATATGCACTCCGCACGTTCATGTTCCTCGTCGTCCGTTGACATCATGAGTTCAAGGAAATAGGCTTTCGTTTCTTCGTAGTCCGCCCAGACTTCACGTCTGCCGTTGTAGACGGTAATGACCGTCTGAGTTTTTGGCATTGCCAATTCAGGAATTTTGAACATAACTGTTACCTCCAGAAGTATTATTGTGAATCTATTATATCAGCTTAAACTTCCAGAGTCCAGCTATGTGGAATGATTGTAATAATTCTTGTGCAGGGCGCAGCAATTTTAAAAGCCTGTCCAGTTCAAGGCGCACATATCAGCTTTTAGCGCTGTTGGGATTATTCCTAACAGCAATTTAATTGAACAGTTATCGGTCAATGCTTCAACTGCAAAATCTTAGTTTTCAAAAAGTTAAGCAGCTGCAAGAGCTTATTCACTCCGTCCTTGATCTCGGCAATATCATCAGCGTAGATATTGCTCGTACTGTTTACACGAACAGCTATTTGATTGATACTACTTGCAATGTTACTTGCTAATTTATGAATTTGCCGAAGTTCGTTTCCGTCCATTTGGACTATGTAACCCTCAAAGATCATAGCACGGACAAAACCGCTTAAACTATCCATACCGCTGTTTTCAAACTTGCGCTTGATAGCGTCCATTTCTTCCTGACTCACTCTTACCTTGAGGTAGAGATTACGCTTACTTTCATTCTTCATTTTTTGTTTTCCTCTCTTTTTCATTTTTTTGATTCGTGGTCTTAGGGGCAGAAGCCCTCTGACAAGCTATGTACGATGTGGAAGTCGCTTTGCGCGCCCACATTGCGCCGTGCTTGCTGGGAATGAGAACGCCCCTCTGGTGCGTTCGTTTATTCCGAGCCTGTCGTCTCGGTCATTTTTCTCGTTTTGCAAGAATCGGAGCTGTGCGACTTTCTCTATTTCTGCACTCCCCATAATCACTATACTGGATAATTCTGATCTCGTCAATAGCAAATTTCAAATTTCTTTAAAACGTCAATAATCGATTCGTGAAAATGACGAAAGTCGCTTTTCTGCGAAACAGCGTGATTTAAGAACTTCTGACTCAAAAATTTTGCGGAACGGAAAATTGATATGTCCCGAAAAAGTTTGTGCGCATTGCGGCTTGTTTTTAATGGTATGAGTGCGCTATAATGGTAGCATAGCAGGTTAGCAATGGTAAGGAGAGCCGTCCTGCTTAGAACAAAACAGAAAGGTTGTGATTTTTGAATGGGCATTTACAGAGAAAAGAAAGAACAGCTCATCGAGAAGATCGAGTTTTACAAGAAACGTATTGCTGATGATACGACAAAGAAGAAAGCTGCGGAGGACAAACTGAAAGAAGTGTCTCGTCTTGCATTGGCGGAAGAGTATAACTGCAAGCCGAGAGAGCTTGATGAGATCATTTCCGCCGAACATCAGCTTTTGCAGAAACTCCGTGCAAGCGGTCTGTCCGATGCCGCGCTGCTTGAACTGGTCGGCGGTAAAAATGCTGACAGTGATAATTTGCTCGACAACAAAAATGAGGACGATGATATTTCGTTTTATGACAGCTCGGAAAATGACGAGGATAAAACGGACTATTTATCCGTGAGGACTTTTCCCCATAATCACGGGGAAAACATTTATAAGCAGCAGGAAGTTGAAATGGATCGAGCTGCGGAAAGGACTTATTTTAACTGGACAANANGACAACTGCCGTANATAGAGAGANGGCAGGAAAGATGNTTGAACTGAACGAGAAATACAAGGATTTCCCTGAGAGAGTTTCCGAATATGTGATTGACGGAAAGAAATATATCGTTCATAGCCGCTTCTTCGGAGAGAAAAACATTGACGAAGTGATCGGCAGACTTGCATTTGAGCGAGCTTTAAAAGAAACATTACTGGCGTAATTTGTCGGCAAGGCATTGACTATACCGACATTTTGCGCTATACTAAAAATGTCGGTATGGTACTGCTTTGATTTGAAAGGAGCTATTATGGCAAAGCAGACCATTTACAATGCAGGAATTTACGTTCGTCTCTCGCAAGAGGATATGCGTGCCGGCGAATCCCTGTCCATAGAAAATCAAAAACTTATCCTCACAAAATATGTCAAAGAGCAGGGCTGGAATCTCGTTGATACCTACGTTGATGATGGCTGGAGTGGTACGGATTTCGACAGACCAGCGGTGCAGAGGTTGCTGGATGATGCTCAGTCGGGAAAGATAAATCTGATAATCTGCAAAGACCTCAGCCGCTTCGGTCGTAATTACATCGAGGTTGGCAGATATGTGAATTACATTTTTCCGAGTTACAATATCCGCTTCATCGCTCTGAATGACAATGTGGATACAGCAAGCAAGGACACCTCTGCGCTTGACATGATGCCGATCGTCAACCTTTTTAATGAATGGCATGCCGCTTCAACTTCAAAGAAAATTAAAGCTGTAATTGAAGCCAATGCTAAAGCAGGCAAGTACCGCGCGACTTGTGCGCCGTTTGGTTATACAAAGGGTGATGATCCGAATCATCTGCCTGTCATTGATCCCGATGCCGCACCTATTGTCAGGAACATTTTTGAAATGAGAGCAAGCGGTATCAGTCCACATCATATCGCTGATAAGCTCAATGAGGACGGTGTGCCTATTCCCTCGGACTACTACTATGCAAAACTCGGTAAACCAAATCCTCGCCGCACAAGACATATGTGGTGTGGTGAATCTGTCAGGCAGATACTTCACAACTACACTTATCTCGGTCACCTTGTTCAGCTCCGCACAACAACGGTCAGCTACAAGAATCACAAAACAATAAAGCGTGATGAAGAAGATATGGTTATTGTGAAGAACACGCACGATCCTATTGTTTCTCAGGAGCTTTGGGACAAAGTGCGTGAGATGGAGCAGTCCGTATCTCAGGGCAAGCGTAACAGCAGCGGTTTTGTTGCAAACCTCAGCGGATTGATTTACTGTCAGGACTGCGGAAATAAAGTACGTCTTGCTTGGAACAACACCACAAATGGCAGCAAAAAGAAACCGAGGAAGTATATCCGCCATAATTATAACTGCACTTCCTACATGAAGTTCGGTAAGCGATACTGTCCGAGTCACTACATCAAAATGGGCGATATCGATGCGGTCGTTCTTGAAGATATTCGCAGTATGGCAAGTCTTGTTGTAGAGAACGAGGATGCTGCAAGAGCGAAATTCCTTGCACACAAAACCAAGCACAACGAGGAGCAGTATGCCGTTGACACTAAGAAGCTGACAGAGGGCAAATTCCGCTTACAGGAGCTTGATATGCTGATTCAAACAATCTATGAGGACAAGGTTCTCGGTAAGGTGTCTGAGGACGTATCAATGAAGCTTATGGTGAAATATGAAGCCGAGCAGAAAGAGCCGTCCGCAGAAGTAGCAGAACTTGAAGCGAAGCTCTCTGCAATCAAGCAGGACGAGGAAGATGTTGAACTTTTCATTGAACGCTTGAAGAAATACACCAATGTACAGGAGCTTACCCGTGAAATGTGTCTGGAGCTTATTGAGTATATCACCCTTGATGCGTATGTCGAGGGACAGCCCAGGGAAATCTACATCAACTACAAACTGCTCGATGAACCTCTTCCCGACAAAAGAAGCCTGTTTTAAGGCGATTTTACGTTGTTTATCACTTATACGAAAGTGTGTTACCATTTGGCAAGGGGACTACTTTGAACATTTATGCTCATTCTTTTCAAGAAGCTCAGGCAAGAGCTATGGACAGCGTTGCAAGCTGTATCTTGGGTAGACAGGGAGCATAAACCCTGTTAGTATTGTATAAAGGACAAACAAAGGACAAAGCCGATTTTGTCAGAAAATAAAAAAGGAGAAAACACCGATATTTCGATGTTTTCTCCACTTTAAGAATGGCAGGGGCAGAAGGACTTGAACCCTCGGCACGTGGTTTTGGAGACCACTGCTCTACCAACTGAGCTATACCCCTATATTTTTATTATGTTGCTTTGCTGTGTCTCTTACAACGTATGTTATTATATCACAATCAGAATGATTTGTCAACAGTTTTGAGAAATTTTTATCATTTAATTATTTGTTTGTTAAAATAGTGTAAATCCATGTTATAACACATAGAAAATTTGTGCATTAATGGTATTGACACTGTTGTAAATGATGAGTATAATGTATATATAAGATATATACAATTTCAAGGTGAAAGTATGAATATAATTATTTCAAATTCAAGTGGTGAACCGATATATGAGCAGATTTCCTCACAGATAAAGACACAGATTCTTAATGGTACTCTGAAAGAGGGCGATTCTCTGCCGTCAATGCGTGCATTGGCTCTTGCCCTGCATATAAGTGTGATAACTACCAAACGTGCATACGAGGAACTTGAACGTGACGGTTTTATAGAATCCTATACGGGAAAGGGCAGTTTTGTAAAAGGACAAAATACGGAGCTTCTGCGTGAGGAATGTCTCCGTCAGACAGAAGAATTTCTTGCACAGGCGTGCATAAAGGCTAAACAGGGTGGAGTTTCCCTTGATGAACTCAAAGAAATACTTGAAATGATTTACGGAGGAAATGACTATGACTGATTATGAAAACGCCATAGAAATAAACGGTCTTACTAAAAAATATGACGGATTTAAGCTGGATAACGTGAGTTTCAGTGTTCCCAAAGGCAGTATAATGGGCTTTATCGGACAGAACGGTGCAGGCAAANCCNCAACTATCAAGGCAATTCTGAACATTATTTCCAAGGACAGCGGAACTATTNAAATGCTTGGTCTTGACNACATTGAAAACGAACTTGAANTAAAGGAACAGNTTGCAGTTGTTTTTGNTGAACTCCCCATANATGACGCTCTGAACATTAAAAACATCAACATCATCATGAGAGACGTTTTTCAGCAGTGGGACGAATCCGTTTTCTTTGGATATACCGAGCGTTTCGGACTTCCGGTAAAGAAAAAAATCAGTCAGTTTTCAAAGGGAATGAAAATGAAACTACAGATAGCAATTGCACTTTCCCACAAGGCAAAACTACTTGTCATGGACGAGGCTACAACCGGTCTTGACCCTGTTGTCAGAAGTGAGATTCTTGACATATTCCTTGAATATCTTCAGGACGAAAACAATAGTATTCTTATGTCGTCGCATATAACGTCCGACCTCGAAAAAATCGCCGACAGCGTGACATTCATAGACAAGGGTAAAATCCTGCTCACAGGTTACAAGGACGATATTCTTGAAAGTCACGGTCTTATAAAATGTAATAAAGATGACTATTCACGTATTGACAAGTCCGACTTTATAAGTGCGAGAATAAATGATTTTGGAGTGTCTGTAATGGTGGACAACATTCAGGCGGTAAAGAAAAAATATCCGTCGCTTATGACTGAAAAAACAAGTCTTGAAGAAATCATGCTTTACTATGTCAATCAGGAAAAAAGGGAGTGGTCATAATGCGTAAGGGAATAATTTACCGTGAGCTTTATCTCAACCGTAAACGCTATATAGTAGGTTTTGTTGTTTATATTGCGATGCTCTTTATAGGGGTACTGATAAGAATGAGCATGAGTTTCGGCAACCTCGCACACGATGATGAGGAAGTTCTCAATAGTATGGATATGATTACATATTATATGTTTACTCTTGCAACTCCCCTGATACTTATAATATCGTTTGCGGAAACTCCGGAAATAATCGTTTCCGACCATAAAACAAACTGGACAAGATTTTCATATACATTCCCGATAAGTACGAAAAAAATGGCACTTTACAAAACAGGAATCTCGGCGTGTGGTTATCTGATATCGGTGATTATAAGTATATTGAACTTCTGTATATTCTGTTCTTTGTGCAACCGTAAATTTGACGTGTTCAATTTCAAGATAATGATGATTGTTATGTTTGTTTTTGAACTGACAACCGCAAACGAGCAGATTCTTACATACAAATTCAAAAATATAACACTCACACAGGTGGTTACGGGTCTTATATTCACAGTTATGCTTATGGCAGGCGGTTTGGGTATAGCTGTATATATGGGAAAAGCAATAGACAAATATGCCATTGATATTGAAAACGATGATATGTCGGGAATGGATATGTTCCTTGACGAATTAGCGGATAAACTTAAAAATATTATGGACGTGTTTGTAATATTTGTGCCGTTTCTGATAGTCGGAATTTTTGTACTTGAATATTTTCTGACTAAAAAAATTCTGAGCAGGAGGGAAAACTGATGGGCGGACTGATATATAAAGATTTCCTGACAAACAAAAAAAGTATTTTCATAATGCTCGGAGGGGTTCTCTATACCGGAATAATGATTTTATTGCCGAATTTTATTGAAAATGAAGATATAGAAGATATTTCAATGTTCATGCAGTTATATGCAATATTGGCGATTGTGGTATTATTCTTTATAACTGGTGCATTTCAGGGAAATATGCTGAAAAACGACGAAAGCAAGCGGTGGGCATACTTTATAACGTCCACACCTATGTTAAAAAAACACATTGAAGCTAAATATTGGTTTATATTGATTATTTCTTTCGGAATAGTATTTATAACATCAATACTTGATGCACTTAACTGCATGGTAACAGGTTCAGCAACATTGCAAATGATAATAATTTTTATTTTCTGTATTCAGATAATAATGCGTTCCATAGAGATACCGTTTCTTGTAAGATTCGGCTCTGATATGGGAGGATATTATAAAGCCGGTGTTTTGGTGCTTATATGTCTTATAGCGTTAATATATTTTCTTTTCGGGGATTTATCGCATTTCGGTTCAGCTGATAATTTCTATGAATGGATTTTAAATTCACTTTCCGGCGAAAACATGACTTTTATGATTATCGTGGCTGTACTTCCTTTTATAGCGTTCGGAATGTACTATCTTTCATATAAAGTTTCATGTAAACTGTATCTGAAAGGAGCTGAAAACTTTGAAAAATAAAAAAGCCCTTGATGTATTAAGAATCGTAATATTTACGTTTTCAGCGTATTTTCTTTCTCAGCTTTTCCTGAAAATAAATCCGGAAGCTGTTCTAAAAAACACTTTATTTACCATGTTCACGCCGACAATAGCACATATTATCACAAGGTTTGTCACCCGTGAAAAAACCACTGTAAAAGAACTCCTGCTCCCTGCCAACCTGAGAGGAAATATAAAATATTATGTTATATCTGTTGTCATTCCATATGTAATGTTTATAACTTCAGCAATAATTCTGATAATATTCTGGGTTGAGGACTATAATATAAAAGAGTGTCCCATAAGTACAGATACCGGAGAATTTATTATTTCAAATCTTATTACTATAGGAAGTTCATTTATTGTATTTTATGTATGTTTCGGTGAGGAATTTGGCTGGAGAGCATATCTGACACCTAAACTTGAAAGTCTCATGCCTGAACCTCTTGCACTTATAGTCAGCGGTATCATATGGGCAATGTGGCACGGAGTTTTAATAAAAAATTACGGGTTTAATTTCGGCACAGGCTATAAATTTTTCCCATATGCCGGCTATATAGCCATGTGTATAATGTGTTTCTTTACTGGTTCATTTCGCACGTGGATAACCAAAGAAACGGGTGCAGTTGATCCGGCATCTATAGCACATACAGTGATTGATATAATAGG